>NZ_JAGGOW010000133.1 GCF_018614135.1 Streptomyces sp. ISL-66 | reverse complement strand
CCGCCGCGGCGGATACGGCGGCTGGGCCGCCTGGGCGGGCGGGGCCGGCCGCTGGACCTGCCGCATCCGCCGCGCGCCCTCGGGCTCCGCCTGGCCGCTGCCGCGTCCGTACCCCTCATCGCGGCGGCCGCGCTCGCCCTGCTCGCCGCTCCACCCGTCCCAGTCACTCATGTGCCCAAGAATGCCCGGTCGGGCGGGTCGCGGAACAGCCCGGGGGCGGTTCGTGCCGGTGCTGTTGCAGAGCTGATGCCTGCGCACCGCACTTAGAGTGGCTCCATGACAGAGATACCGGGCGAGCTGCCCGGGAAGCCGATCTCGGCCTCCCGCACCACCCTCAGCCACATCATGACCGCCAGTGACACCAACCTCCTCGGTACCGTGCACGGCGGCGTGATCATGAAGCTGGTGGACGACGCGGCCGGCGCCGTGGCCGGGCGGCACTCCGGCGGTCCGGCGGTCACGGCCTCCATGGACGAGATGGCCTTCCTCGCCCCCGTCCGCGTCGGCGACCTCGTCCACGTGAAGGCCCAGTGCAACTGGACCGGCCGCTCCTCCATGGAGATCGGCGTACGGGTCCTCGCGGAGCGGTGGAACGAGTCCACCCCCGCCACCCAGGTCGGCAGCGCCTACCTCGTCTTCACCGCCGTGGACTCCGAGGGCAAGCCCCGCCAGGTCCCGGCGGTCGTCCCGGAGAGCGAGCAGGACGAGCGGCGCTACCAGGAGGCCCAGATCCGCCGCACCCACCGCCTCGCCCGCCGCCAGGCGATCCTGGAGCTGCGCGAGCAGCGTGCCGCCCAGGGCTTCGACGAGCTCTGACGGGCTACTTGCTGCCGCAGACCACCTGATCGCCCGTGACCACACCGAATTCACCCTGGTACGGGTCCTCCGCGCGCACCTCCACCACCTTGCGGTAGTCGGCGCCCGCGATCACCACGACGGTCCGCCCCTGGCCCGGCACGGCCCGCATCTCGCTGCCGGGCAGCGCGGTGGACACCGTACGGGCCGACCGGTCCCAGCGCGGGTCGTACGTGATCAGCGTCCGCTTGACCTGGCGGCTCGCGCCGGTCCCCGGAGCCCCGGTGGTGTCGAAACCGGTGGCGCGCAGCGCCGAGTCCACCCGGGTGCCCAGCCCGTCGATCCGGGTGCCGTTCTCCACCTGTACCCGCACCTGCGACGGGGCCACGTCCACCGGCACCGCGGGCTGCTTGCGCACGGGCCGGCCGGGGACGGGCGCCGGGGCCAGCGGACGGTCCTCGCGCAGCGCCTCGAAGAGCTTCGCGGCCTTCGCCTCGTCCCACTTCACGGTGGAGCCGATGCCCTTGACCGGGAAGGAGGGGTTGCCGACGGGCACCGAGGCGAACTCGGAGGAGGACGGGGTGAAATCGCGCATCGCCTGTCCGAGCGCCAGCATCTGCTCCGAGCCGAAGCCCTTGTCGGCCCGCACCGACCCGAGCAGGGTGGAGCTGACCTCCTTGAACTTGACCGGGTTGAGCAGCACGCCGCCCTGGGTGGCCTGCCTGATCAGCGCGGCGATGAACCGCTGCTGGCGCTGCATCCGGCCGAGGTCCGAGCCCCCGTCGACATGGCGCGAGCGCACGTACTGGAGCGCCTGCCCGCCGCTCAGCCGGTGGGTGCCCGGGAGCAGGTCGAGGCCGGTGTTGGGGTCGTGCATGGTCTTGGCGGTGCAGATGTCCACGCCGCCCATGGCGTCCACCGTCTTCATGAAGCTGGTGAAGTCGACCTCCAGGTAGTGGTCGATCTTCACCCGGGTCATGTTCTCCACGGTGCGCACCGTCAGGTTGGGCCCGCCCTCGGCGTAGGCGGCGTTGAGCTTCACCGGGTGGGACCCGTGCTGCTCGCCGTCGGCCTCGTCCAGGTGCGCGGGCAGTTCCACGTAGCTGTCGCGGGGGAGACTGACCACGCTCGCCCTGCTCCGGTCCGCCGAGAGGTGGACCAGCATGACGGTGTCGGTGCAGTGGCAGGGGGCCCCGCCCAGGCGGTACTCGCGCTTCTCGTCCTTGGTGATCTTCTCCCGGCCGTCGGTGCCGACGAGCAGGAAGTTCACCCCGTGTCCGGCCTGCGGGCGGTTCTTCATGTCCTTGAAGGGGTCCACCCGCTGGATCCCGGTGTCCAGACCGGTCATCACGGCGTGCCCGAGGGCCCCGGAGCCGAGCACCACCACCGACAGCCCGGCCGCGATGCGTACTCCCCAGCGGGGCTTGTCGGCCGGCCGGCCGGCGCCCTTGCGGTTTCTGGCCGGTCCGCCGGCCCGCTGCGCGCGCTGCGTCGGCCGGGCGGGCCGGGTGGGACGGTGCGGCTGGGGCACGGGGGAAACCTCCGCGGGGGCAGCGGGTCGGGACGACGGGCCGGGACGGATCAGGCGGATCGGGCGGATCGGGTCGGGGCGGATCGGGTCGGGTCGGTTCAGGTCGGTTCGGGAAGGCGCCACATTCGGCTGATTCGTCAGAACAGTAGGCCCATACGATCAGCCTCTGTCCTTACCGCTCATCCGGCGCGCACCCGGTTCCCCCGTACGCGGTAACGTGACACCGATACCCGACCTTGAAGGACCAGATGCCCGCCCAGCAGCCCGCAGTCTCGGTGATCATGCCGGTGCTCAATGAGGAGCGCTACCTGCGCGACTCCGTCCGCCACATCCTCGGACAGGAGTACGCAGGCGAAATGGAGGTGGTGATCGCGCTCGGGCCGTCCACGGACCGCACCGACGAGATCGCCGCCGAGCTCGTGCGGGAAACCGCCTCCCACCCGCGAGCCCGTGTCCACACCGTACCGAACCCCACCGGCCGCACCCCCGCGGCTCTGAACGCGGCCATCCAGGCCTCGCGCCACCCGATCGTGGTGCGCGTGGACGGCCACGGCATGCTCTCCCCGGACTACATCGCCACCGCGGTCCGTCTCCTGGAGGAGACCGGCGCGCAGAACGTCGGCGGCATCATGCACGCCGAGGGCGAGAACGCCTGGGAAGACGCCGTCGCCGCCGCGATGACCTCGAGGATCGGCGTCGGCAACGCCGCCTTCCACACCGGAGGCAAGGCCGGCCCCGCTGAGACCGTCTACCTCGGCGTGTTCCGCCGCGAGGCCCTGGAGCGCGCGGGCGGCTACAACGAGGAGTTCGTGCGCGCCCAGGACTGGGAGCTGAACTTCCGCATCCGCGAGGCCGGCGGGCTCATCTGGTTCTCGCCCGAGCTGCGGGTCCAGTACCGCCCGAGGCCCTCCGTGCGCGCGCTCGCCAAGCAGTACAAGGACTACGGACGCTGGCGGCACGTGGTGGCCCGCTACCACTCGGGCTCGATCAACCTGCGCTACCTGGCCGCGCCCGCCGCGGTCTGCGCGATCGCGGCCGGCGTGGTCGTCGGCGCGGCCGTCACCCCCTGGGCGTTCGTCCTGCCGGCCGGCTACCTCGCGGCGATCACCGCCGGGTCCGTTCCCGCAGGCAAGGGCCTCTCGCTCAAGGCCCGCGCGCAGATCCCCGTCGCCCTGGCGACCATGCACGTGTGCTGGGGCTACGGCTTCCTGACCAGCCCGCGCGCGCTCGCCGCCAAGGTCATCGCCAGCCGCCGCCCGTCGGTGCGCCGCGATCCCAGCGAGGTCTGAGCCCCCTCCCCGCACGAAACCCGAAAGGGGTGACCCGGTCCTCGACGGACCGGGTCACCCCTTTCGTGTGAACGGACCGCTGCCGGTCCGCCCGGCGGACTACCAGCGGTAGACCGAGTACACGTCCATGCAGGAGGTGTCCGTCCCATTGAGCGCGTCGGCCGACTCGGGGACCGACCCGGCCTCCGGCGCCGCCTGCTGCGGGAAGACGACGCCCTCCCGCCAGTCCGCGCCCACCACGACCGTGATCTTGGTCGCGGTGGCCGCCTTCTGCACGGCGGTGGCCGGGATCCCGAGGGCCGCCGCCACGACCTGCGCCTCGGCCGCCTGGGCGTCCGTGGCGTACCGGACGACCGTCAGCTTCTCCGGGACGAGCGAGGAGTCCGCCTTGGCCAGCGTGAAGCCCTTGGAGACCAGCTGGCCCGCGATGGCCGTGGCCCGCTTGCCCACCGGTGCGGCGCCGACCCCGGTGCCGTTGACCACCTGTACGGCGATCTTCGACGGGTCGGCGGCGGGCGGCGCGGACGACGCGGGCGCGCTCGGGGAGGGGGAGCCCCCGGGCGCCGCCGCTTCGCCGTTGGCGTCGAGGGCGACGTCCTTGCGGAGCATCGTCCACACCTTCTCGGCGTCCGAAGGGTTGACGACCAACCGGTTCTTGTCCCCCGGGGCTTCCAGCACCGGGATGGTGGTCATGGTGATGCGGTTGACCGGCACGTCCTTGAGGAGCAGAGCGAGGTCGAGGAGCTTCTTGACCGACCCGATCTCCTCCGACACCTCCAGCGACTTCGTCGCCGCCTCCGCCAGGCCCGTGAGGCGGGGGAGGTCGGTGAAGACGTTCTGGCCCTTGAGCTCGCGCATCATCGAGTTCATGTACATGTGCTGCGCCTTGGCCCGGCCCATGTCACTGCCGAAGGCGTGCCGGGTGCGCAGCCACTGGAGCGCCTGCTCGCCCTGGATCTTGGTGGTGCCCGCCTTCAGCTTGAGGCCGGAACCGCCCTTCTCGCCCCCCGGCTTCGAGACGTCGTGGACGTTCTGGTTGACGCAGACGTCGACGCCGCCGATCGCGTCCGCCATGCTCACGACACCGGCGAAGTCGATCGTCATCCAGTGGTCGACGTAGACGTTGGTCAGCTTCTCCCAGGTGGCCAGGGTGCAGCCGGCACCGCCGCGCCCGAGGCTCTGGTCGATCGTCGCCCTGGTGGCCTTGAACTTCTTGCCCGTCTTGGGCTCCGTGCACTCCGGGATGTCCACGATGGTGTCGCGCGGAACGGAGGTGACCGAGGCGTTCTTGCGGTCGGCCGAGACGTGGATCAGCATCTGCACGTCGGCCCGCGCGGGCGAGCCGATGGTGTCCCAGCCCCCGCCGAGTTCCGCGTTCTCCGGCTTGTCGCGGCTGTCGGAGCCGAGCATCAGGATGTTGATCGGCCGCCGGCCGGCGGCGTCGGCCTCGGTCTTGGCCACCCCGGTGTCACCGCTCAGGCGCTGGCCGCTGCGGATGTTGGCGTTGAGGTGGCGGTAGTAGAGGTAACCGGCCGCCGCCGTCCCGAGTATGAGCAGCGCCACGATGGAAGCCGTCCAGCGCAGGACGCGCCGCCGCCTGCTGCGCACCGGACGTCTCGGACCGCCGCGGCGGCGGCGGCCGGAGCCCGACCGCTGTGGGGGCACGACGGCTCCCGCACCCTGGTGGTCGCCGGGTATTGCGTCGCCGGCTTGGGCCGGCGTTCCCTCCCCGTGCACGCTGCTGTGCCTCACACGTACCCCCCTCAAGATCACTTCGTGTCGGTGTTGTGCCGGTCCGGCGCGATCCGGAACGTCATTGCGCGTCTGCGGGCGCCCCGTCGGCGGCCCCGCGCGTCACTTTGCGCAGACTTCCTTGTCCGCCTCGACCCGCTGCACGCCCTCGGGCGCCTTCTGCGGAGCCGTCAAAGACACCCCCGCCCCCTTGAAGTCCGCGCCGAGCGTCAGCTTCATCGGTGTCTTCGAGCCGGCATCGGCCGTGCCCATCTTCAGCGCTGTCGCGGGAAGATCCATCATCTGCGCCAACGCCCGCGCCTGATCGGCCTGGTTGGGCGCGTACTCCAGCTGCGTGGTGTCCACCTTGGCGGGCGCGTTGCCCAGGTTGCTGGACTTCAGCACGCCCTTGGTGTTCTGCAGCCAGGTCAGCGTGCCGGACGCGGAACCGGCCGGCCCGCCCCCGTTGTAGACGTCCACCCGGACGTCCTTGGCCTGCGCGCGCGGGCCCTCCATCAGTGCGTCCAGCTTCGCCTTCGCGTCGGCGTCGGCCGCGTCCTCGGCGGCCTGCTCCTTCTGCTCGACCTCGGTGAGCGAGACGTCCTCCCGGATCATCTGCATCAGCGGGTCGGCCTGCGAAGGATTGATCACGACGGTCGACTTGACCTTCTCCGCCGGATTGTCGAGCACCGGAAGCGTGGTGAAGGTGATGTTCTTGAGGTCGATGTCCTTCAACTCGCCCGCGAGCTCGGTGAGTTTGTTGATGTCCCCTATGCCGGAGTCCACGCTCAGCGACTTGGTGGCCGCCTCGGCGAGGGAGAAGACCTTCTGAGGGCTCGTCAGCGTCTGCTTCGACTTCATCTCGCGCATCATCGAGCTCAGGAACTGCTGCTGGGTCTTGATGCGGTCGAGGTCGCTCTCGTTGCCGAAGGCGTGCCGGGTCCGTACGAAGGCCAGCGCCTGCTCGCCCTCCAGCCGGTGCTCGCCCGCGGACAGCTTCAGCTTGGAGTCCTTGTCGTTGACGGCCTTCTCCAGGCAGACCGGCACCCCGCCGACCGCCGTGCTGAGGTTCTTCACCGCGTTGAAGTCGGCCATCATGAAGTGGTCGACCTGGACCCCGGTGAGCTCCTTGACCGTGCGCATCGTGCAGCCCGGGTCGCGGCCGCCCTGCCCGAGGCTGGTGTTGAAGCGGACCCCGCGCTCGCCGGCGATGTTCTTCGTCGAGCCGTCCGGCTGCTTCGTGGGACAGGCCGGGATCGAGGTGATCAGGTCGCGGGGGATGGACAGCGCCGTGGCGTTGGAGCGGTCCTTCGAGACGTGGAAGAGGATCGTGGTGTCGGCGTGGCCGACGCTGCCGGCGTCCCCGTACCCCTCGTTGCCCGCGCCGCTGCGCTTGTCGGTGCCGATGACCAGGATGTTGATCGGCTGGCCCTTTTTGAAACCGCCCTTGCTACCGGCGTCACCGACGTCCGTGACGGTGAGGTTGCCGTTCAGGTGGCCGTAGTAGAGGTACGCGGTCACCGAGCCGCCGATCAGCAGCAGCGCGAGCGTTCCGCCCGTGATGGCCAGTACCTTCTTGCCGCGCCCGCCGCCTTCCTTGCGCGAACGCCCACCGCGCCTGCCCGTCCCGCCGGGCGGCGTCCCGCCGGGGCGGCGCGGTCCGGGGACGGCTGCGGGCGCGGCAGTGGCGGGAGCGGGGGGGACGGGGCGAGCCCTGTGCGGCGTGGCCCGGGGAGCCTGGCGCTGGGACGGAGGTGCTTGCGGAGCGGATTGCTCCAGTCGCAGCTCGTAGTTGCCCGTACGAGGGTTGAGGACCCACTGGTCTGCGGGGTCGATCTCGTCGGCCCGGCCACGGCTTTGCGCATCCACGGTTTGCTCGAATCCTCCGTCGGTGCTTCGCGACGCGCCTCCCCAGGGCGCCCGGTCAACGATCCGGCTGCTGGCGCGCGGCCTCTGTGCTGGCCGGGCGCCGGATCGCTCACCTTATCCGGACAGTTTCGCCGCAAACCATGCTGGTGATGAATTCCACGCCCTTACAACGGGGCAATCGCCCCAACAAGCTCGCTTGGATCACCGGCTTTTGGCATTGCTTTACCGGCAATCGGCCACGCCCGCCGTGGTCCCGGTGAAGGTGGGGACGGGCGTGGGGGCCTCGGTGGTTCCCCCGGACCGCGCCTTCCCGGCCGCCCGGCCCGCGTCCTTTCCGTCCGCTCCGTCCTCCGCCGCCTGCTCCTCGTGGGGCTCGGGGGCGGGCGCGGTGGGCGAAGCGGCCGCGTGTGGCGGCGACGCGGGCTCGGGCGGGGCGATGGTCAGCGGCTTGTCGGCCCGCAGCCGCTGGAACAGCTGGGTCGCGTCCGGTTCCTGTAGTTCGTCCCGGTTCGCGTTGGCGGTGTACGGTCGGCGCGGCACCGTGAGGAACTTGATCTGATCGGTCGGTACGTCCCTCACGCCCCGTACCAGTTCGTACAGCCCCCGCAGCGAGGCCAGCCCCGGGTCCGTGGTCACCGAGGAGGTCGCCGCGTCCAGCAGCGGGTACAGCTTCCCCGGATTGAGCAGCACCCCGTTGCTCTGCACCTTCTTCACGAGCGAGCCGAGGAAGAGCTGCTGGCGTTCCATGCGCTCGGTGTCGCTGCCGTTGCCCAGGCTGTAACGGGCCCGTACGAAGCCCAGCGCCTGCTCGCCCTGGAGGGTCTGGCGCCCGGCCGGCAGCTTCAGCCTGGCCTCCGGGTCGTCCACCGGCCGCTTCAGGCAGACCTCCACCCCGCCGATGGCGTCGATCATCTTCGTGAACCCGCCGAAGTCCACGACCATGTGGTGATCGATCCGGATCCCGGTCAGCGCCTCCACCGTACGGATCGTGCAGGCGGCCCCGCCCCACTGGAACGCCCAGTTGAACTGGACGAACTGCTCCGTGGTGCGGCTCCCGTCCGGCTTCAGGCAGGCCGGGACCCGCGTCATCAGGTCCCGCGGGACCGATACGGCGGTCGCGCTCTTCCGGTCCGCCGGCAGGTGCAGCAAGATCGTGGTGTCCGAACGCTGGGTGCCCTTGTCGTGTCCGTAGCGCGAGTTGGCCTTGCCGGAGCGGGAGTCCGAGCCGATCAGCAGGATGTTCTGGGCGCCGCCCGCGAGGTGGGCCGGCCGTTCCCGGTCGTAGCGCCGCAGCTCGGTGGCGGCGGAGGTGTCCTCGGTGATGTTCCCGTCGAGCTTGGAGTAGACCCACCAGCCCCCGGCCGCCCCGGCGAGGACCAGCAGGACCGTACCGAGCCCGATCCAGCGCAGCACCCGACGGCGGCCGCTCGGAGGCGTCCGAGTGCCTCCGGCCGCCTCACCGCCGCCCGGTATGCCCGCGCTGTCCCTCACTCGCATACCGTCCCCTCACCCGTTCCGGCAGGCCGCACGGGTGGGTACGGCCTCTGCCGATCCTGCCCCCGGGTGGCCGGAGCGGCCCGGGGGCAGGGCCCTGTACAGGGCCATGTGGGTGACAAATCGCCCGAAGGTGCCGTTGGGCGGTCCGGGTGACGGGGAAACGGCCCGCGGGACCGGACGGCTGGGCGGCGGTAGGTGGCGGTAGGTGGCGGTAGGTGGCGGTAGGCGGCGGCCAGGCGTCGGCTAGACGGTGTGGGTGACGCGCTCGCTCTCGGTCCGCTGCGCCAGCCCGTCGGCCGACAGCCGGTCCAGGTTCCGGCACAGCACCACGGAGCCCCCGGACACCAGGGCCGCGTAGAGACCCGCCGAGAGCCCCTCCCAGCTGTCGTAGCCCAGCCCGGACAGCACGCGCGAACCCTCGCCGAGGCCGAGTTTCACCGCGTCCTCGCGGGC
This sequence comes from Streptomyces sp. ISL-66, assembly GCF_018614135.1. GTDB lineage: Bacteria > Actinomycetota > Actinomycetes > Streptomycetales > Streptomycetaceae > Streptomyces. The sequence continues at coordinate 26,242 of NZ_JAGGOW010000133.1, read as the reverse complement.
CCGCTCGCAGATCCGCGCGTACGAGAGCTCCTCGCCGCCGACCACCAGGCCGGGACCGTCCGCGTCCACCGGCTGGAAGGGCGCGAACCGGTCGCCCTGCCCCGGCACCTCCACGGCGTAGTCCGCGAACCCGGCGGGCGGCTGCGGGAACCGCCCGCCCAGCGGCCGCAGCGCGAGCGCGACCCGCTCGCCGGAGCACGCGGCGGCCTCCTCCAGCGTGTCGGGACCGCTCACCACCAGGTCGGCGCCGGCGGGATCCCCGCCCACCTCGGCCACGACCCCGACGGAGGCGCAGGCGAGCAGCCACACCGCGCTCTGCCAGTGAGCGGGGAGCAGCAGGGCGAGCCGGTCGCCCGGTTCCGCGCCCAGGTCCCCCTGGAGCAGATTGGCGGTCTTGGCCACCCAATTGGCGAAGGTGGCGACGGACAATTCGACGCGCTCGCCCGTGGCGTCGTCGTAGAAGGTGACGAGCGGGCGGCCGGGATCGGCGGCGAGCGCGGATCGCAGCAGGTCGGCAGGGGTGCGGTCAGTGGCGTTCACGCCCCAGAGCCTACGCCGGGCCGCCCGCGCCGCTGCGCTGTACGGCGGCAGCGCGGTCCCCCGTAGGAAGGAGGGGTATCGGCGCGCCGACCGGACGGAGCGTCACTTCTCGGATGGCGCCCGCCGCCGGGAGTCCCCAGCATCCTTTCCATGCGTGGATTCCTTGCTTCCTCGATCGGCGTCGCGACGGCTGCCGCACTGGCCCTGCCGCTCGCGCTCCCCACTACGGCCCTGGCAGAGACCGCCCCCGTGACCCCCGCCGGGTCCACCCGATCCCTGCCACTCGTCCCCCTGGGCCCGGCCGCGGACCGCAGCCCCGGCGTCCCCGGCATGAGCGCCTCGCCCCGCCTGCCGGAGACGCGGGGCCTGGCCGCCCGCGAGGTCGAGACCTTCTCGCTCGTCGGTGTCGTCTGGGACGACGTGAGCACCCAGCTCAACGGCCGCGTCCAGGTCCGCACCCGCTCCGCGGCCACCTCGGCCTGGTCCGACTGGCAGGACGTCGAGACCCACAACGGCGAACACGCCGCCGACCTCGACACGGCCGAACGCGGCTCCGGCCGCGTCCGCGGCAGCACCGCCCCGCTCTGGGTCGGCGAATCCAACGGCATCGAGGTCCGCGTCCAGGCGGAGACGGACACCCGCGAGATCAGCGCCAAGCTCCCGTCGGGCCTGCGGATCGAACTCGTCGACCCGGGAGCCACGGGCCGGGACGCGACGGACGGGAAGAACGGCTCGCCGTCCCTGGGCGACGGCGACGACAAGGGCGAGCTGACGCTCCTCCCCGGAATGACCATGGCGATGACGGAGTCCTCCTCCGTCAACGTCCCCATGGCCCCCCTCGGCGCCCACGAGATCACCGCCCTCGGCAAGGCCGACTCCACCGCCGACGCCGTCCTCGCCGACAGCGCGCTCGCCGGGGCCCCGTACATCGGCCCGCGCCCGCGGATCGTCACCCGGAAGGGCTGGGGCGCGGACGAGAGCCTGCGCGAGAGCGGCTTCGTCTACACGAACACGGTCAAGGCCGCCTTCGTCCACCACACCGCCTCGGGCAACAACTACGCCTGCAAGGACGCCCCGGCCGTGATCCGCAGCCTGTACCGCTACCACGTGGTCAGCAGCGGCTGGCGGGACATCGGCTACAACTTCGCCGTCGACAAGTGCGGCACGGTCTACGAGGGCCGGGCGGGCGGAGTCGCCAAGCCGGTGCTCGGCGCGCACACCATGGGGTTCAACACGGACAGCATGGGCGTCGCGGTGATCGGCAGCTTCACCAACACGGCCCCGCCGAAGGCGGCGGTCGACGCGGTGGCCCGCCTCACCGCCTGGAAGCTCGGCCTCTTCGGCCGGGACCCGCGGGCGAAGACCACCCTGAAGTCGGGCGGCGGCAACCTCTACCCCAAGGGGAGGAACGTGTCGATGAACGTCATCTCGGGCCACCGGGACGGCTTCGCCACGGAATGCCCCGGCCGCCTCCTCTACGGCCAGCTCCCCCCGACCCGCACCTCCTCGGCCAGGCTCCAGGGCCGCCCGTAGCCTGCCGGCTCCCGCCCGTCCGTCCGGCGCCGGTTGGAGCGCGGAGCCCCGGCAACGGTGGAAGCGGGGTCCCCCCGGACGGAGTCCGGGGGGACGGCGGGCAGGAAAGGGGGCCGGCCCCGCACGGCTACGCTCAAGGCATGGCCGGCCGCTTCGACCCCCTCACCCCCACCGCGATCCGCGGCGGCCGCACCGACGTGCCCGCGGCCCCGGGTGCCGGCCCGGGCCCCGAGGGGGGCCCGCCCGAGACCCGGATCTGGCCCCCGCCCGGCCCGGTGGACCTGGGCCTCATCCTCGGCCCCCTCAGACGCGGCCCCGCCGACCCCACCTTCCGCGCCACCCCCGGCGCGGTCTGGCGCGCCACCCGCACCCCGGCCGGGCCCGCCACCCTGCGCGTCGCACTCCGGGCCGCCGGCCGCGAAGTGATCGCCGACGCGTGGGGCCCCGGCGCCGGCTGGGTCCTCGACCGGCTCCCCGAACTGCTCGGTTCCGCCGACGACCCGGCCGCCTTCGTACCCCGCCACCGGCTGGTGCACGCCAGTCACCGCCGCCGTCCGGGCCTGCGGCTGACCCGCACCGGCCTGGTCCTGGAGTCGCTGATCCCGGTGATCCTGGAGCAGAAGGTCACCGTCGACGAGGCCTACCGCGCCTGGCGCCGCCTCGTCCGCCAGTACGGCGAGCCCGCCCCGGGCCCCGCCCCCGCCCCCGCTCCCGGCCGGGCCCAGAGCGGCCTCTACGTCATGCCCGAGCCCCGGACCTGGGCGATGGTCCCCTCATGGGACTGGCACAAGGCAGGCGTGGACGCGAAGCGCTCCGCCACGATCGTCCGTGCCGCCCGCGTCGCCGCCCGCCTCGAAGAGGCCGCCGCGATGGAACTCCCGCAGGCCACCGCGCGGCTCCAGGCCGTCCCGGGCATCGGCCCGTGGACCTCGGCCGAAACGCTTCAGCGCAGCAACGGCGACGCCGACGCCCTCACCACGGGAGACCTCCACCTCCCCGGCATCGTCGGCTACGCACTCGCCGGGGACCGCGACGCCGACGACGCCGCCATGCTGGAGCTCCTCGCCCCGTACGCCGGCCAGCGCCACCGCGCCGCCCGCCTCATCCTCCTGGCCGGAACCGCGGCGATCCCGCCCCGCCGGGCCCCCCGCATGCCCCGCGGTGACATCGGCCGGCTCTAGTGCGGTGACGGGGGTGCGCCCGTGCGGTCCCCGACCGCACCCCGGGGCCGGCCGCGGCCCCGCGCGGGAGGGTCAGCGGACCTCGATGAAGTCCTCGGCCGGCCTCTCCGCCCGCTCGGCCGGAGCGAGCGCCGCGTGGCCCACGGCCACCGCGCCCATCGGGTCCCACTCCTGCGGCAGCCCCAGCACCTTGCGCACCACGTCCCGGCAGAACATCGTCGAGGACACCCACGCCGACCCCAGCCGCTCCCCGGCCAGCGCGACCAGGAAGTTCTGCACGCCCGCGCCCATGGCGGCGACGAACATCTCCCGCTCCGCCGCGTCCCGCCGCGCGTGCCCGTAGCCGTGCATGCCCTCGGTGACCATGCACGGCACCACCAGGTACGGCGCGGCCCGCAGGACGTCACCCCGCCGGATCCGCTTCGCGACGGACTCCTCGGACCTGCCGTCGCGCCGCAGGTCCCGGATCCACGCGTCCCGCATCGCGTCGAGCAGCTCCAGGCGCGCCCCCTCGGACTCCAGCAGCACGAACCGCCACGGCGTCGTGTGGTGCGGGGCCGGGGCCGTCACGGCCGCCGCCACCGCGCGGCGCACCGCGCCCGGGTCCACGGGCTCGGACGTGAAGGCGCGTACGGTACGGCGCTGGGTCACGGCCTCCCGTACCGCCTCGGAGGTGCCCAGCCGGAACATGTCGTCGGCGGGGAGGCGTACGAGGTCGGCGGCCGAGGAGCCCTCGCCCAGTACGTGCGCCAGCCCGCGCACCAGGGCCACCGGGAGCCCGTCGGCCTTGCCCTTGACCAGGTCGCCCGCGGCGGCCAGCTCGTCGGCGGTCGCGACGACCGTCGAGCTCAGCGGGTTCCCGTGGGTGTCGGTGCCCCCGCGCAGGTCGTCGAGGACGCGTACGCCCGCGGAACCGATCGCCACGTCGGTGAGCCCGGTGCGCCACGGCCGCCCGAAGGTGTCCGTCACGACGACGCCCACGTCGACCGACAGCGCCTCCCGCAGCCCCGCCCGGATGGCCGCGGCCGAGGCGTCGGGGTCCTCGGGCAGCAGCAGGACGGTACCGGCCTCGGTGTTCGAGGCGTCGACGCCCGCCGCGGCCATGACCAGGCCCTGCCGGTTCTCCACGATCCGCAGCGGGCCCCGGCGCGCTACGACCCGTACGGTCTCGGCGTCTATGGCCTCCTCGCGCGACTCGGCCCGCACGATCCGGCCCTCCGCCTTGGAGACGATCTTCGAGGTGACGAGCAGGACGTCGCCGTCCCGCAGCCCGGGCCCGGCCGAGGCCGCCGCCGCGATCAGCGCCGCCAGGTCGTCGCCGGGCCGCACCTCCGGGATCCCGCCGAGGGCCAGGACCTCGTACGAGGGCGCCTGGGCCCCAGCGGTGCGAGGAGGCCGCGGGCCGGTCACCGGGAGGCCTCCGCCAGTTCCAGCGCGGCCCGCGCCATGTCGGCGGTGGCGGCCAGGTCGGTCATCATCAGCGGCACCGCCCGGCAGGTGATGCCGGCGGCTTCCACCTCGGCGACGGAGTCCGCGTCGGCGGTGTCGACGAGCCAGCCGTCGAGCAGTCCGGTGCCGTAGTGCAGGGCGACGGCCGCGGCGGTGGACTCGACGCCGACGGCGGCGAGCACCTTGTCGGCCATCCCGCGCACCGGCGCGCCCCCGACGATGGGGGAGAGGCCGACGACCGGCGCCCCGGCGGAGGCCACGGCCTCGCGGATGCCGGGCACGGCGAGGATCGTGCCGACCGAGACCACGGGGTTGGACGGCGGGAAGAGGATCACGTCGGCGGCCGCGATGGCCTCCAGCACGCCGGGCGCCGGCTTGGCCTGTTCGGCGCCCACGGGGACGACGGCCTCGGCGTCCACGGCCGCGCGCATCCGCACCCAGTACTCCTGGAAGTGGATGACCTTGCGCTCGCCGGTGCCGGCCTCGGTGATCGCGACGTGGGTCTCGACCCGGTCGTCGGACATGGGGAGCAGCCTGACGCCGGGCTGCCAGCGGTCGCAGAGGGCTTCGGTGACGGCGCTGAGCGGGTAGCCCGCGCCGAGCATCTGCGTACGGACGATGTGGGTGGCGAAGTCGCGGTCGCCGAGGCCGAACCACGTGGGTCCGACCCCGTACGCCGCGAGTTCCTCCTTGACGGTGAAGGACTCGTCGGTGCGGCCCCAGCCCTGGTCCTCGTTGATGCCACCGCCGAGGGTGTACATCACCGTGTCCAGATCGGGGCACACCTTGAGTCCGAACAGGTGGATGTCGTCACCGGTGTTGCCGATGACCGTGATGTCCGCGTCGGGAACCGCGGCCTTGAGACCGCGGAGGAAACGGGCGCCGCCGATGCCGCCGGCCAGAACAACAATGCGCATGCTGCGCAGTCTGTCAGGCGGCGCGGCGGATCAGACCGAGAGGGCCCGCGGCCGGGCGGGGGAGCAGTTGTGCATCGGCATCTCGGTGAGGCCGGGGAAGTACACGTGCAGGCTGACCGCTCCTTCGAGGCCGTCGTTGACGACCTCGTGGGCGTAGCCGGGGGCGAAGACGCGCTGGGCGCCGGCCCGCAGCGAGAGCGGCCCGCGGGCGGTGTGCTCGGTGAGCGCGCCGTCCAGGACGGTCAGCACGCCGGAGGAGGCTCCGTGGTCGTGCCGGCCGCTGCCCTGGCCGGGGACCCAGCTGAGCAGCCAGACCTCGTAGCCGGGGCCGGTGCGCAGCCGGTGGTACCAGCGGGTGGTGGCGTCGTACCGGACCAGGTGCTCCCAGGCGGAGCGGTCCTCGGCGATGGAGCGGGCGAGGCCCACGAACTCGGCGACGGTGGCCGGGTGCTCGGGGGCGGGCTGGAGGAGGTGCTGGACGGAGAGGATGTCGCCGGCGATCTGGAGGTCGCTCTCGACCATCGCGGGCGCGACGGGAGCCACGGGGGCGGCGTTCAGGGTGCTGGTGGTGTTGCTGTTCATCGGGGGGTTCCTCGACGGATGTCAGTCGTGCTGGCGGTCGCTGTGGGGAGCGCGGCTGGAGCTCAGAGGAGCCGGAGCTCCGTAGGCATCAACAGCTGCAACAGCAACAGCGAACCTGGGCAGCGCACAGGAACCCACGAATGGGGGTCCGGGTGGCGGCTGCGGGCGCTGACATGGCAACAAGGAGACCGGCTGGGGGCGAGGCTGTCAACCCGATGTCCGATTTGGCGGAAAAGTTTCACCTCATCCGGTTACCGTGCCCGGAGAAAGGTTTGTGCAGTCGATACCAGGGGATGTGGCGCTGCAAGTCGCGCCGCAGCTCGCTGTGGCCGGTCTCAAACCTGACGGGCCGTGCGTTGTCGACCTGTGGCCGAAATGTGATCTGCGCCGCTTCTTCGCCCGGATCGAAACTCCGCCACAAAGTGACGCGTCGATCACTGTGAAGGGAGTGCTTCATGGGACACCTGTTGCATGTGTCACGATTTTTGGCGATATGAACACTTTCTGCCTAGGCTTGGTTCCGCAGAGTGAATAAGAGGCCCAATAGCAGACCTCGGCTTGACTGCGCCGGAGCCTCGCACTTGTAATTTCACTCGTGTCGTTACGTAGCGATGAGTAACGACAACACCACGGGGACGCACAGACAGAGCAAGGGGCGCACATGACCGAGCTGGTTCAGGAACTGCTGGTCGAGGAGGCGGACGAAGAGCTCGGATGGCAGGAGCGAGCTCTCTGCGCCCAGACCGACCCCGAGTCCTTCTTTCCCGAGAAGGGCGGCTCCACCCGCGAGGCCAAGAAGGTCTGCCTCGCCTGCGAAGTCCGCTCCGAATGCCTCGAGTACGCACTCGCCAACGACGAGCGATTCGGCATCTGGGGCGGCCTGTCCGAACGCGAGCGCCGGCGTCTGAAGAAGGCCGCCGTCTGAAACGCCCGCAGCGCGCGCCCGGCGGCGCCTACGGCACGGCGCACGACCTGTCCGGCGGCATATCCGGCGGTATACCCCGCCGCACGGCCGACGCCACCGCCCACGGCACGGGCAGCACCACCGGCCCCGCCCGCGGCACTACCCATAGCGGCGCAAATAGCAGTACAACGAACAGTACGACCAGCGGTACTACGAGCAGAGCAAACGGTCCGCCTCCCGCACCTTCCCCGCAGGAGGCGGACCGCCGTGTTCCCAGCCGTTAGTGTGGGGCGCTGTCCAGCAGCCTCCGAGGGCACAACACCCCCGGACCCCCGGCCGGAGGGCCCGTACCGCGATGTCCCTGCACAGCCAGTCGAGCGCCTCCTACCAGGCTGCCGCCGCACCAGAGTTCCCCCGGCACGTCGTCACCGCCGTCCTCGTGGCCCACGACGGCTCCCGCTGGCTGCCCCGCACGCTCGCGGGCCTCCTCGCCCAGGAACGCCCCGCCCAGAACCACATCGCCGCCGACACCGGCAGCGCCGACGACTCCGCGCGCCTGCTCGGCGAGGCCCTGGGAGACGAACGCGTCCTCCACCTCGCCCGCCGCACCGGATTCGGCGCCGCCGTCGACGAAGTCGCCCGCACCGCCCCCACGCTGACCCCCGAGGACCTCCCGTACCTCAAGCGGCCCTCCGGCTGGGACCCCGTCAGCCGCACCTGGCGCGACGACACCTACGACCTCCCCGAACTGCCCCACGGCGAACCCGTCCAGTGGCTCTGGCTCCTCCACGACGACTGCGCGCCCGAGCCCGACGCCCTCGCGCAACTCCTGCGCGTGGCCGAGGACAACCCCGACGCCGCCGTCATCGGCCCCAAGCTGCGCGGCTGGTACGACAAGAAGCAGCTCCTCGAAGTCGGCGTCACCATCGCCCGCAGCGGCCGCCGCTGGACCGGCCTCGACCGCCGCGAACAGGACCAGGGCCAGCACGACCAGGTCCAGCCCGTCCTGTCCGTCTCCACCGCCGGCATGCTGATCCGCCGCGACGTCTACGACGACCTCGGCGGCTTCGACCGGCGGCTGCCCCTCATGCGCGACGACGTCGACCTGTGCTGGCGCGCCCAGAGCGCCGGCCACGCCGTCCTCATCGCCCCCGACGCCGTCCTGCGGCACGCCGAGGCCTCCGCCCGCGAACGCCGCACCGTCGACTGCGCCGGCCGCTCCACCGCCAGCCCGCACCGCGTCGACAAGGCCGGCGCCGTCTACACCATGCTGGCCAACAGCTCCGGCCGCGCCCTCCCGTACGTCCTGCTGCGCGTCCTCGTCGGCACCGTCCTGCGCACCCTGGCCTACCTCGTCGGCAAGGCCCCCGGACAGGCCGTCGACGAGATCACCGGCCTCCTCGCCACCCTGCTCCGCCCCGGCCGCGTCCTCGCCGCCCGCAGAGCGCGCCGCCGCCCCGCCGTCCCCGCCAAGGACCTGCGCCCCCTCTTTCCCCCGCCCGGCGCCACCCTGCGCGCCAACGCCGAGCAGCTCGCCGGCTACTTCGGCGCCGACCGCGACACCGAGGCCACCCACACGGGCGCCGGCCGGCACGGCGGAGCCGTCGAATCCGGTCCCGGCGCCGACGACGACGCCGACTACCTGGAGATCGAACAGTTCGCGCGCATCAAGCGGATCGCCCGCAAGCCCGCGCCCGTCCTCTTCGCCCTCCTCCTGCTCGTCTCCGTCATCGCCTGCCGCTCCCTGCTCGGCGGCGGCTCCCTCATGGGCGGCGCCCTGCTCCCCGCCCCCGACGGCGGACTCGACCTCTGGCGCACCTACGCCGACGACTGGCAGCCCGTCGGCACCGGCACCACCACCGGAGCACCGCCCTACCTCGCCGTCCTCGGAGCCCTCTCCACCCTGCTCTTCGGCTCCACCAACGCCGCCCTGACGCTGCTCCTCGTCTGCTCCGTCCCGCTCGCCGGACTCAGCGCCTACTTCGCCTCCCGGCCGCTCGTCGAATCCCGGCTGCTGCGCGCCTGGGCCGCCGTCGCCTACGCCTTCCTCCCCGCCGTCACCGGAGCCCTCGCCGGCGGACGGCTCGGCACCGCCGTCCTCGCGATCCTGCTCCCGCTCATCGCCCGCTCCGCCGTCGCCGCCTTCGGCTTCGGCGGCCCGCAGGGCCCGCGGGACGCCGAGAACCCCGGCGGCACCTGGCGCTCGGTCTGGACCTACACCCTCCTGCTGACCCTGGCCGCCGCCTTCACCCCCGTCGTCTGGCCGCTCGCCGCCGTACTCGGAGCCGCCGCGCTCGTCCTGCGCCGCGCGCACTGGAAGACGTACGGACCGCGCCTCCTCGCGACGCTCGCCGTCCCCCTCCTGGCCCTCGCCCCCTGGTCGCTGAGCCTGCTCACCCACCCCGGCCGCTTCCTGAACGAGGCCGGACTGCCCTACGGAGCCGGCTCGGCCGGAGCCCTGGACCTGCTCGGCATCAGCCCCGGCGGACCCCGCACCGCCGGCGGGCTGATCCTCATCGGCGTCGTCCTCGCCGCCCTCGCCGCCCTGCTGCGCACCGAGCGGCAGTTCGCCGTCCGCACCGCCTGGGCCGCCGCCCTGGCCGCGCTCGTCCTCGCCGTGCTCGTCAACCGCACCACCTGGGCCGGCCCCGCCACCCTCGTCTACGGACTCGCCCTGCTGGCCGCCGCCGCCGTCGGCGCCGACGGAGCCAAGGAGCGCGTGGCCGCCCGCAGCTTCGGCTGGCGCCAGCCGCTCGCCGTCCTCATCGCGCTCGCCGCCGCCGTCGGCCCGCTGATCGGCGCCGCCGGCTGGATGCTCAGCGGAGCCGCCGGCCCGCTGGAGCGCCGCGACCCGGTCCAGGTCCCCGCGTTCGTCGCCGAAGAGAGCGGCACCCGCGACCAGGCCCGCACCCTCGTCATCGGCGCGACCTCCCCGGCCGCCGTCTCCTACAGCCTCGTACGCGGCTCCGGCGGCCGCCTCGGCGACGCCGAACTCGCCGCCCAGGCCGGCAGCGACAGCCGCCTCGACAAGGTCGTCTCCAGCCTCGTCGCCGGATCCGGCGCCGACCAGACCGACCAGCTCGGCGGCTTCGCCATCCGCTACGTCCTGGTCCGCGACGGAGCCCCGGCGCAGATCGGCCGCGTCCTCGACGCCACCCCCGGACTCAGCCGCCTCAGCAAGCTCGAAGGCAGCGCCCTGTGGCGCGTGGACCGCCAGGTCGCCCGCGCCGTCATCCTCCCCGCCAAGCCGGGCGAGGCCCCGATCCCCGTCGCCTCCGGCCCCGTCGAGGTCCACAGCAAGATCCCGGCGGGCGAGGCCGGCCGCACGCTGCGCATCGCGGACAAGGCCGCGGCCGGCTGGCAGGCCACCCTCGACGGCAAGCCGCTCAAGGCCAAGACGCTCGACGGCTGGGCCCAGGGCTTCGAGCTCCCCGCCGGCGGCGGCCGCCTCGACCTCGTCCACGACGACGCCCTCACCCGGACCGCCTGGCACTGGGCGCAGGGTCTGCTCGCGCTGGTCCTGCTCGTGATGGCCCTCCCGGGCCGCCGCACCAGCCTCGACGACGACCTCCCCGAGGAGGAGGCCGCGCCCGCCGAGGAGGCCGGCGAGGGCCGCCGCGCCCGCCGCCTGCGCGAGCAGTCCGAGACGGAGGCCGAAGCCCCCGCCGAGGCCGCCGTCGCCGCCGACCCGTACGCGCAGATCCCGGAGCAGCAGGCGTACGGGGACGACGGGTACGCCTACCAGCAGGCGTACGGGGACCAGGACGGTTACGCCTACGGCCACCAGGAGCCGCAGCAGCAGCAGCCGCAGCAGCCGCAGGAACAGCAACAGCCCCAGCAGCCGCCGTACGAGCCGTACCCCTACGGCGGGCAGCCGCAGCAGCCGTACGCCGAGCAGCAGTACGCGGAGCAGCAGTACAGCGAACAGCCGTACGCGGAGCAGCCGTACCAGCAGCAGCCCCCGCAGCAGCGGGACCACGAGCAGTACCCGTACCCGTACGAGCCGTACGACACCTATGGACAGCAGCACGACGGACAGCACGACGGGCGCCACGTCCCGCGTCCGGACGGGAGCCCCCAGCAGTGAAGCAGCGCGTACCCCTGACGCTCGCCGCGGTCACGGCGGCCCTGGCCGCCGTCACCGGCCTGGCCACCCTCACCGCGCCCGCCGCCGACGGCGCCCCCGCGGCGGCCGCGTCCGGCAAGACCGCCGCCCGGATGCCCGTCGAGCGGTCCCTGCTGGTGTGCCCCTCGCCCAGCACCTCCGACATCGCCGACACCGCGTACACCGCCATCACCCCCGGCGCGGCCGCCGCGGGCGGCACGGGCACGGCCCGGCTGCTGGGCGCGACCAAGGACGCCAAGCCGGTACTGGAGCTCAAGGAGCCCGGCAAGCCCGTCGGAGCCAAGGCCTCCGGAGCCGAGGCCCCCGCGCTCACCGGCACGGCGGACGGGTTCCTCGCACCCGGCTGGAGCGCGCAGCAGACCACGCTGGTCTCGGTCGGCCGCACGCGCGGCCTGCTCGGCGTCGGCTGCACCGCGCCCGGCACCGACTTCTGGTTCCCCGGCGTGAGCACCGCGAAGGGGCGCGAGGACTACGTCCACTTCACCAACCCGGACGACGACGCGGCCGTGGTGGACATCAAGCTGTTCGGCCCCGACGGCGCGGTCAAGACCGAAGCGGGCACCAGCGAGAACATCCGCATCGACCCGAAGTCCAGCAAGGCCATCTCCCTGTCCTCCCTCGCCCCCGGCGCGCAGCTCGCGGACGTCACCGCCCACGTGACGACCCGCGCCGGCCGCATCGGGGCCACCGCCCAGGTCGGCGAAGAAGGGGTCGGCGCGGACTGGCTGCCCGCCTCGATCGACCCGGCGGGGACGCTGGTCCTGCCGGGCATCCCGGCGGACGCCACCTCGGTGCGCCTGATCGCCTTCGCGCCCGGCGAAGAGGACGCGGACCTCACGATCCGCCTGGCCGCGGCGAACGGCTCCCTCACCCCGGCGGGCAACGAACAGCTCCACGTCAAGGCCGGGATGACCGCGAGCGCGGACCTCAAGGACGTCACGCGCGGCGAAGCGGGCTCCCTCGTCCTGTCCCCGGCCGAAGGCAAGCAGACCGTCCCGGTCGTCGCGGCGGTACGGATCGTGCGCGGCAGCGGCGCCAAGCAGGACCTCGGCTTCGTCCAGGCGGCCGCGCCGGTGGGCCAGCGGGCGACCGTGGCCGACAACCGCCCGGAGGAGAACGCGACGGTCCTGGCCCTGACGGCGGCGTCCGGCGCCGACGCGACGGTCAAGGTGACGGCCTCGGCGGGCACGGAGGGCGGCGAGCCGGCCTCCAAGGAGGTCACCGTCAAGGCGGGCACGACCCAGACCCTGACGCTCGCCCCGACGGGCGGCAAGGGCCCCTACGCGCTGACGGTGGAAACACTCACGGGCGGCCCGGTCCACGCGTCCCGCACGCTGACCCTGCCGCGCGACGGCACCCCGATGTTCACCGTCCAGACCCTGTCGGACGACCGCTCGACGGTCTCGGTCCCCCAGGCCACCCAGGACCTGTCGGTCCTCACCGAGGACTGACGGGAGGGCCTGGTGCCGTGACCGGGAAGGCCACGGCACCAGGGCCACGGCACCCAGGCCGCGGCACTAGTCCTGCCCGTACCTCGGATCCACCGTCTCAGGTGACAGCCCGAGCAGCTCCGCCACCTGTTCCACCACGATCTCGTGTACGAGCAGCGCTTTCTCGTCCCGCGTCTTCGTCCTGATCTCCACCGGCCGCCGGAACACCACGATCCGGGGCGGGCGGCCGCCGCCCGGCTCGGCGAGCGCCCCCAGCGGCACCGCCTCGTCGTTCCAGCCCGCGTCCGCGCCGCCGGGCGGTCCCGGGACGTCGCCGACCAGGAATTCCACCTCCGCCAGCTGGGGCCAGCGCCGCTCCAGGCGCTCCACGGAGTCCCGTACGAGATCGCCGAAGAGCTCCGACCGGCTCGCCGACAGCGGCACCTGCGGAGGGGCCACCGGCCCGCGCATCCCCCGTCCGTGCCGGTCGCGCCGCCGTACTCTCGGCTCGCCGTCGGCGGAGGCCTCCGGGAGGGGCAGGGGCGGGGGAAGGGGAGGCAGGGAGCTGTCCGTCACCCCCGCAGGGTAGCCCGCACCTCCCGCCCGGGCGGGGGTGATGAGCCGACACGGGCGAGTGGCCGGGGGGAGAGTCGTCGCGGCCCGGTCAAGAGTGCGGTACCGTCCAACGTCGTGAGCCTTGTACGTCGCTGTTCTCGCACCGCGTGCGGCCGCCCTGCCGTCGCGACGCTGACGTACGTCTACGCCGATTCGACCGCAGTCCTCGGCCCGCTCGCCACCTACGCCGAACCCCACTGCTACGACCTGTGCGCCGAGCACGCGGAGCGGATGACCGCCCCGCGCGGCTGGGACGTCGTACGCCTCACCGGCGGATCCGCGCCCTCCCGGCCCACCGGCGACGACCTCGAAGCCCTCGCCAACGCCGTACGGGAAGCCGCGCGCCCGCCCGAGCGCGTCCCCGAGGCCCGGGGCGGCGCCGCGGGCCGGACCGGTTCCGGTACGGGCGAGACACGTCGCGGACACCTGAGGGTCCTGCGTTCGCCCGATTCCTGACGCTCCGATCGTCTGAAATGCGACTCCACGTCCACGGTAGGTTTGGTCCACAGCAGATCACCTTCAGGAGGGCAGGCAGTGGCCACCGATCTTTCGAACATCATCAAGGCTTATGACGTACGGGGCGTCGTCCCGGACGAGTGGGACGAGTCCCTGGCCGAAGTGTTCGGTGCCGCATTCGTCGAGGTCACCGGCGCCACCGCGATCGTCGTCGGGTACGACATGCGCCCCTCGTCGCCCGCCCTGTCCGGCGCCTTCGCCCGCGGCGCGGCCGCCCGCGGCGTCGACGTCACCCTGATCGGACTGTGCTCCACCGACCAGCTGTACTACGCCTCCGGCAGCCTGAACCTGCCCGGAGCGATGTTCACGGCCTCGCACAACCCGGCCCAGTACAACGGCATCAAGCTCTGCCGGGCCGGCGCCGCCCCCGTGGGCCAGGACACCGGTCTCGCCACCATCCGCGGGCTCGCCGAGAAGTGGACCGACGAAGGCGCCCCCGCGATCCCCGCCGGCACCGTCCCGGGCACCATCACCGAGCTGGACAGCCTCCCCGGCTACGCCGAGCACCTCAAGGGCCTGGTCGACCTCACCGCCATCCGCCCCCTCAAGGTCGTCGTCGACGCGGGCAACGGCATGGGCGGCCACACCGTCCCCACCGTCTTCGCCGGCCTCCCGCTGGACCTCGTCCCCATGTACTTCGAGCTGGACGGGACCTTCCCCAACCACGAGGCCAACCCCCTCGACCCGAAGAACATCGTCGACCTGCAGGCCCGCGTGAAGTCCGAGGGCGCGGACCTCGGCATCGCCTTCGACGGCGACGCCGACCGCTGCTTCATCGTCGACGAGCGCGGCGAGGGCGTCTCCCCGTCCGCCATCACCGCCCTGGTCGCCGCCCGCGAACTGGCCCGCAACGGCGGCACCGGCACCGTGATCCACAACCTGATCACGTCCTGGTCCGTCCCCGAGGTCGTCCGCGAGAACGGCGGCACCCCGGTCCGCACCCGCGTCGGCCACTCCTTCATCAAGGAGGAGATGGCCAAGTCCGGCGCCATCTTCGGCGGCGAGCACTCCGCGCACTACTACTTCAAGGACTTCTGGAACGCGGACACCGGCATGCTCGCCGCGCTTCACGTCCTCGCGGCCCTCGGCGGCCAGGACGGCCCCCTCTCCGAGCTGGTCTCCTCCTACGACCGCTACGCGGGCTCGGGCGAGATCAACTCCACCGTCGCCGACCAGGTCGGCCGCGTCGCCGCCATCAAGGAGACGTACGGCGCGCAGCCGGACATCACCCTGGACGAACTGGACGGCCTCACCGTCACCAGCACCGACTGGTGGTTCAACGTGCGCGCCTCCAACACCGAGCCGCTGCTCCGCCTCAACGTCGAGGCCCGCGACCCCGCCACCCTCGCCAAGGTCCGCGACGAGGTCCTGGCCCTCATCCGCGCCTGAGGCGACCGGACCGGCGCCACTACCGCCGAGTCACCTTCCGACCGCACCGCAGGTGACTCGGCGGTACGCTGACCAGGCCCCATCCGCATCCCGAAGGGAACCCGCCGCCATGCCGCTCGAAGCCGGCCTCCTGGAGATCCTCGCCTGCCCCGCCTGCCACTCGCCCCTCGAGGACAAGTCGGCCGACGCGGAGGCCCCCGAGCTGATCTGCACCGGAGGCCAGGACTGCGGCCTCGCCTACCCGGTCCGCGACGGCATTCCGGTGCTCCTCGTGGACGAGGCGCGCCGCCCCGCCTGAGCTGCCACCTCCACGCCGCGCAAACGCTGAGACTGGTTCCGTCACTCCACAGGTTCCGTCACCACTGGACACGTCACAGACACAGCCGGAGGCCGCATGCTCGACGAGTCGCTCCTCGACGCACCTGACGATCTCGCCCGCGCCGACCGCCGCGGCCTCCTGCGCGGCGCCGCCGAGGCCGGGGCCAGGGTGCGCACTGCGGCCCGGCACGCCACCGAGGCGGGCCTGGCCGACCTCCGTCCCGACGGCCGCCCGCGCGCGGTCCTCATCGCCGGACCCGGCACGGCCGCCACCGGCGTGGCGGACCTGCTCGGAGCGCTCGCCGGAGCCTCCGCGCCCGTCATCCGGCTCCACCCCACCGGCGTCGCGCACGCCGCCGGGGCGCTGCGCTGGACCCTGCCCGGCTGGGCCGGCCCCGTGGACCTCCTGCTCATCGCCACCACCGACGGCACCGAGCCGGGCCTCGCCGTCCTCGCCGAACAGGCTTACCGGCGCGGCTGCGCCGTCGTCGCCGTCGCGCCCGAGCGGTCGCCGCTGAGCGAGGCGGTGGAGGGCGCGCACGGACTCCTCGTACCGATGGCGAAAGCCCCGTACCAGGAGTACGACGAATCCGCCGCGGCCGGACCCGGCGCCCTGTGGGCCCTGCTGACGCCGCTGCTGGTGCTCCTCGACCGGGTCGGCCTGATCACCGCCGCCCCGCACACCCTGCAGCTCGTCGCCGACCGGCTCGACCGCACCGCCGAACGCTGCGGCCCCGCCATCGCCACCTACTCCAACCCGGCCAAGACCCTCGCGTCCGAGCTCGCCGACTCCCTCCCCCTGATCTGGAGCGAGGGCACCGGAGCCGGGCCCGCCGGCCGCCGCTTCGCCGCGACCCTCGCCGAGCTCGCCGGGCGCCCCGCACTCGCCGCCGACCTCCCCGAGGCCCTGCCGGCCCACGGAGTCCTGCTCGCCGGCTCCTTCGCCGCCGGCGCCGACCCCGAGGACTTCTTCCGCGACCGGCTGGAAGAACCACAGGCCATGCGCGCACGCGTCGTCCTGCTGCGCGACCGGCCCGCGGGCGGACTGACGGCCGCCCCCGCCGCCCGAGAGCTCGCGCTCAGCCACGACACGGCCATCAGCGAGCTCGAACCGGAGGAGGGCACCGAGCTGGAACAGCTCGCCGAACTCCTCGCCGTCACGGACTTCGCCACCGCCTACCTGGCGCTGGCCTCCGGGGGACGCAGCTGAGGCGCACAGCCGTGCCCTCTCACTCAGGAAGACGACCGATGGACCGCCTCACCAACACGATCCGACCGTACGCATGGGGATCCACCACCGCGATCCCCGAGCTCATCGGAGTCGCGCCCACCGGGGAACCGCAGGCCGAGATGTGGATGGGAGCCCACCCCGGCGCCCCCTCCCGGCTGGACCGCGGAGCCGGCGAGAGCCCCCTCTCGGAGGTCATCGCGGCCGACCCCGAAGGCGAGCTGGGCCCGGCCGCCGTCGACAAGTTCGGCCCCCGGCTGCCCTTCCTCCTCAAACTCCTCGCCGCCGGAGCCCCGCTCTCCCTCCAGGTCCACCCCGACCTCGCCCAGGCCCAGGCCGGGTTCGAGGACGAGGAGCGCCGCGGCGTCCCGATCGACGCGCCGCAGCGCAACTACAAGGACGCCAACCACAAGCCCGAACTGATCTGCGCCCTCACCCCCTTCGACGGCCTGTGCGGATTCCGCCCGCCCCTGGCCGCCGCCGAACTGCTCGAGGGCCTCGGCGTCGACTCCCTCAAGCCCTACGTCGACCTCCTGCGGGCCCACCCCGAGGAGGCGGCGCTGCGCGAGGTGCTCACCGCCGTCCTGACCGCCGACCGCACGGAGATGGCCCGTACGGTCACCGAGGCCGCGGCTGCCGCCGAGCGGCTCGGGGGCCCGTACGCCCCGTACGCGGGACTCGTCCACGGCTACCCGGGCGACCCGGGCGTCATCGCCGCGATGCTCCTCAACCACGTGCGACTCCAGCCCGGCGAAGCCATGTTCCTCGGCGCCGGCATCCCGCACGCCTACCTCGACGGCCTCGGGGTCGAACTCATGGCCAACTCCGACAACGTCCTGCGCTGCGGACTCACCCCCAAGCACGTCGACGTGCCGGAGCTGCTCAAGGTGGTCATCTTCGAGCCCGGCGACCCCCGCCTCCTGCGCCCCGAGGGCAACGGCGAAGAGGTCTACGAGACCCCCATCGACGAATTCCGGCTCTCCCGCCTCGTCCTGGCCCCCGGCGGCGCGCCCCGACCGCTCCCCGACACCACCCCGCAGATCCTCCTCTGCACGGCCGGATCCCCGAAGGCCTCCTCCCCGAACTCCGGTGAACTGGCCCTGTCCCCGGGCGAGTCCGTGTTCGTACCGGCGGGCGAAAGGGCCGAACTGTCCGGAACCGGCACGGTCTTCCGGGCCACGGTGGTGGTCTGACGTACCGTCCCTACCGGTGGCTGTGAGAATCTGCGGCCGTAGCGCGGCGCTCCGGACAGGGGCGCCGCACCGAGGAAGGGACACATCGCAACCATGAGCGCGTCGGGCGGAACCAAGGCGATCGTGGCGGCACTCGCCGCCAATCTCGCCATCGCTGTAGCCAAGTTCGTGGCCTTCGTATTCAGCGGCTCCTCGTCGATGCTCGCGGAAAGCGTCCACTCGCTGGCGGACTCCGGCAACCAGGGCCTGCTGCTGCTCGGCGGCAAGAAGGCCCAGCGCGAGGCGACACCCGAGCACCCCTTCGGATACGGGCGCGAGCGCTACATCTACGCCTTCCTCGTCTCCATCGTGCTGTTCACCGTCGGTGGCATGTTCGCCATCTACGAGGGCTACGAGAAGATCCAGCACCCGCACGCGATCGAGCACTGGTACTGGCCGATCGGCGTCCTGGTCTTCGCGATCATCGCGGAGTCCTACTCCTTCCGCACCGCGATCAAGGAGTCGAACGAGATCCGCGGCACCCTTTCGTGGGGCCAGTTCATCAAGCGCGCCAAGGCCCCCGAGCTGCCCGTCGTCCTCCTGGAAGACCTCGGCGCCCTGATCGGCCTGGTCCTGGCCCTCGCGGGCGTCGGCATCGCCCTCGCGACCGGCGACGGCATCTGGGACGGCATCGGCACCCTGTGCATCGGCGTCCTGCTGATCGTCATCGCCATCGTGCTCGCCGCGGAGACCAAGTCCCTGCTGCTCGGCGAGGCCGCCGGCACCGAGGACGTCGAGAAGATCAAGGCCGCCGTCGTCGACGGCGCCGTGGTCACCGGCATCATCCACATGCGCACCCTGCACCTCGGCCCCGAGGAGCTCCTGGTCGCCGCGAAGATCGCCGTACGGGCCGACGACACCGCGACCGAGGTGGCCAACGCCATCAACGCAGCCGAGGCCCGCATCCGCACGGCGGTCCCGATCGCCCGCGTGATCTACCTGGAGCCCGACATCTACAACGCCGAGGCCGCCGCGAAGGGCGCCGACCTAACCAAGTCCCCGGGCGCCGACGGCCACTGACGGCACCGGACGTGACGTGGCCCCCCTGCGCTGCCACAGGGGGGCCACGTCACGTCGGCCGGCGGCCGGGTCAGTCGCCCGCCGCGGCCTCGTACGACCAGGGCGCTGAAGGGGGCTGCGGCTAGCGGATCTCGCGCAGCACCTCCAGGATCGCGGCCTCGTCGGGCGCGGCCTGGAGCCGCTCCCGGAAGCCGGTGTCCATCAGCTTGCGCGACAGCAGCGCCAGGATCCGCAGGTGCTCGTCACCGGCGGCGGCCTCCGGCACCGAGATCATGAACACCAGCCGGGCCTTCGTCCCGTCCAGCGCGCCCCACTCGATGCCCTCGTCGGACCGGGCGAAGCCCACCGTCGGGCGGATCACCGCGTCGGTCTTGGCGTGCGGGATCGCGATCGACTCACCGAGCCCCGTCGTCCCCTGCGCCTCCCGGGCGAGGGCGACCCGTACGAGCTCGTCCACGTCGCGGACGTTGCCGGTGGTGGCCAGCATCTGCGCCATCTCGCGGATCGCGGCTTCCTTGGAGCCCGAGGCCAGCTCCGTCTTCACGGTCTGCCCGGTGAGGTATCCGGACAGCACCTCCGGGGGCCCGCCCGCGGCGACGGGAGCGGCCGCGGGCTGCGCCTGTACGGCCGTCCCGGCACCGAGACCGCCACCGTCGGCCGAACCGACACCGACACCGACACCGACACCGGCACCCACACCGGCACCCACACCCACACCGGCCCCGGCCAGGACCGGCTCCGGCGCGAGCACCGCCGGACCGCCGGTCACACCGTCCCGGCGCTGCTTGAACTCGATCAGCGCGTTCGTCGTCAGCGCGGTCACGACCGCACCGGCCGCGATGGCCACGAAGAACATCACGACGCCGCTGATCGCACCGAACAGCGAGACGATCGGACCACCGTGCGGCACCGAGTCCTGGACCCCCGCCACACCGGCGATCGCACCGGCCACCGCGCCGCCGAGCATGTTCGCCGGAATGACCTGGGCGGGCCTGGCGGCGGCGAAGGGGATCGCGCCTTCGGAGATGCCGAAGAAGCCCATGAACAGGGCGGCGAGGCCGGTTTCCCGCTCCTCGGCGCCGTAGAGCTTGCGGCGCATCAGCGTGGCCAGACCCTGGCCGAGCGGCATGACCGGGATGGCCGCGGCGGCCATGCCCATGACGTGGTTGTTGGTGCCGATGAGGCCGACGGCGACGAGGAACGCGGTCTTGTTGACCGGACCGCCCATGTCGAAGGCGATCATCAGGCCGATCAGGGTGCCGAGCACGATGGCGCTGGAGCCGGTCATCCCGTTCAGCCAGCTCGTCAGGTGCGTGAAGACCCAGGAGATGGGCCGGCCGATCACATAGATGTAGAACAACCCCAGTGCCAGGGTCGACAGGATGGGAATCACGATGATCGGCATGATCGGCTGGACGACCTTGGGGACCTTGACCTTCTTGATCCACCCCACCAGATAGCCCGCGAGGAAGCCCGTCGCGATGGCGCCCAGGAAGCCGGCGTTCGCATCGGCACCGTAGATGTGGACGGCGTCGGCGGCCAGGAAGCCGCCGATCATGCCGGGTACGAGGGCCGGCCGGTCACCGAGGGCGTAGGCGATGTAGCCGGAGAAGATCGGCAGCATCAGGCTGAAGCCGGTCACGCCGAGCTTGTTGACGTAGAACCAGAAGGTCCCGTCGGGGATGACCAGCCCGCCCTTGGCGTCCGCGTGTCCGCCGAGGGACAGGGACACGGCGAGCAGCAGACCGCCCACTACCACGAACGGGATCATGTGCGAGACGCCGTTCATGAGCGCCTTGTACGCCTGGCTGCGCTGCCGGCCACCGCCCCCGCCGCCGCTGCCCGGGGCCGCCGAGGTCCCGGCCGCCTGCACGGGGGCGGTGCGCACGCGGTCGAAGAGCTCCTCCGGCTTGTGGATGCCGTCCGCGACGCCGGTGGACAGCACCCGCTTCCCGGCGAACCGCTCGAGGTCGACCTCCTTGTCGGCGGCGATGATGACGCCGTCCGCCTCTCTGACATCGTTGTCAGTGAGCACGTTCTCGGCCCCGATCGAGCCTTGCGTCTCCACCTTCATCGAGATGCCGAGGCGGTCGGCCGCCTGCTGGAGCTTCTCCGCGGCCATGTAGGTGTGCGCGATGCCCGTGGGACACGCGGTAACGGCGACCAACTTCACGGGCTCGTGCCCGCTTACGCTCCCACCGTCGGGAGGGCCTGACGGACTGGTCACTGGAATCTCCTCACGCACCTGGCTCGGTCCTGCGGGACCGCGCCTATACATCCGGTCCAACCGGCATCCTCCACCATGTATGCGGTGCGTCAAAAGTCCCGAAGAGCCCGACTTCTCCGCCGCAGTACCCGAACCCCAAGCGAGACTTGCCCCGGGTTCGTCTGGGCCCGGCTCCGCCGATCGGTGTAGATTCGTCTCAGTGTCAGGCGTCGCTGCTGATGGCGGTCGGGCGGTCTTCGAGACCGGCCGAGGGGAGAGAGGACCCCCGACGGACTGAGCGCCATGTGCCACGTCCTTAACGACGGTGCACGGCTCAGCCGTACCCACCCTCTCGACCCATGAGGAGCAGCACCCACATGACTGCCGCATTCACCGACTTCAAGGTCGCGGACCTCTCCCTCGCCGCTTTCGGGCGCAAGGAGATCACCCTCGCCGAGCACGAGATGCCCGGCCTGATGTCGATCCGCGCCGAGTATGCGAAGACCCAGCCCCTGGCCGGCGCCCGCGTCACCGGCTCCCTGCACATGACCGTGCAGACCGCCGTCCTGATCGAGACCCTCGTCGCCCTCGGCGCCGACGTCCGCTGGGCCTCCTGCAACATCTTCTCCACCCAGGACCACGCGGCCGCCGCCATCGCCGTCGGCCCGAACGGCACCCCGGAGAACCCGCAGGGCGTCCCCGTCTTCGCCTGGAAGGGCGAGACGCTGGAAGAGTACTGGTGGTGCACGGAGCAGGCGCTGACCTGGCCGAACACCCCCACCGGCGGCCCGAACATGATCCTCGACGACGGTGGCGACGCCACCCTCCTCGTCCACAAGGGCGTCGAGTTCGAGAAGATCGGCGCGGCCCCGGACCCGTCCACGGCGGACTCCGAGGAGTACGGCTACATCCTGACCCTCCTCAACCGCACCCTGGGCGAGTCCCCGCAGAAGTGGACGCAGCTCGCGTCCGAGATCCGCGGCGTCACCGAGGAGACCACCACCGGTGTCCACCGCCTCTACGAGATGATGGACGAGGGCACCCTGCTCTTCCCGGCGATCAACGTGAACGACGCCGTGACGAAGTCGAAGTTCGACAACAAGTACGGCTGCCGCCACTCGCTCATCGACGGCATCAACCGCGCCACCGACGTCCTCATCGGCGGCAAGGTCGCGGTCGTCTGCGGCTACGGCGACGTCGGCAAGGGCTGCGCCGAATCCCTCCGCGGCCAGGGCGCGCGCGTCATCATCACCGAGATCGACCCGATCTGCGCGCTCCAGGCGGCCATGGACGGGTACCAGGTCGCCACGCTCGACGACGTCGTGGAGATCGCCGACATCTTCATCACGACCACGGGCAACAAGGACATCATCATGGCCTCCGACATGGCCAAGATGAAGCACCAGGCCATCGTCGGCAACATCGGCCACTTCGACAACGAGATCGACATGGCCGGCCTGGCCAAGATCGAGGGCATCGTCAAGGACGAGGTCAAGCCGCAGGTCCACACCTGGAAGTTCCCCGACGGCAAGGTCCTCATCGTCCTGTCCGAGGGCCGCCTGCTGAACCTGGGCAACGCGACGGGCCACCCGTCCTTCGTGATGTCGAACTCCTTCGCGGACCAGACCCTGGCCCAGATCGAGCTCTTCACCAAGCCGGCCGAGTACCCCACCGACGTCTACGTGCTCCCCAAGCACCTCGACGAGAAGGTGGCCCGCCTCCACCTCGACGCCCTCGGCGTCAGGCTCACCACCCTCCGCAAGGAGCAGGCCGACTACATCGGCGTCAAGGTCGAAGGCCCGTACAAGCCCGACCACTACCGCTACTGATCCCGACCCCGCAGTAGCAGCAGCACGTCACGCAGGCCCCCGGCAGAGATGCCGGGGGCCTGCCCCGTACCGGCCGTACCCCTGGCCTCGCCCGCCCCGCCACACCCGGAACCCCGCACCGACCCAAGGACCCCGCCCGATGCCCCGCGGCCGCTACTCGCTCCACGACCCGCACGACCACACGCCCCTCGGCGAGGAGCACTTCCACTGCGCCCCGGGCCCCTCGGGCTGGCGCTACGTCTCCCAGCTCATCGCCCCCGACGGCGAACACCGCGGCTCCCTGGACCTCGCCATCGACGAACTCGGCCGCCCCATCCGCCTCGAGGCCAACGCCTCCAGCTGGCAGGTCCGCGGCGCCGCCATCGACGGCGTCACCTGGGTCCGCACCGACCCCCTCGGCGCCGAGGCCACCGAAGGCAACGTCCGGGCCCCCGGCTTCACCGGCACCTCCCCGGCCTTCCTGATCGCCACGGCCCGCCTGCTCCGCCTCGACCCGGGCGCACCCGCCACCCGCGTCCGCCTCGTCGCCCTGACCGACCCGGTCCTGGCCCCGCGTACGGTCGACCAGGCGTGGGCCCTGCTGCGCCGCGAGGAGCACGCCACCGACAGCGGCCCGCTCCTCGTCGACGCGTACCAGGTCAGCGCCCTGGACACCGGTGAGGTCCACACGATCCACATGGCCGGAGACGTGGTCCTCTCGGCCCCCGGCATCGAACTCGAACACCTGGAAACCCCGCCGTCCACCTTCGAGCGGTAGCTCAGGCGGGCGGAGCGAACCCGGTGGCACGGGGCGGCCGCACGGCCACCCCCACGGGCGCCACGGCCGGCGCGACCGGCGCCGGGGCGGGCGCGACCGCGGGCAGGGCCGGCATCCCGCCGTAGGCAGCCGCGAGCTGCGGCTGCGGATACGCCTGCGCCTGCGACGGCGCCTGGTCGTGCACGCCGCCGGCGGTACGGGAAAAGGCCCGGGCCGCGTCCCGCGACTGCCGCTCGTGCACCACCGCCATCAGGAACGAGGCGGCCGGTACCCCGGCCGGTGCGGGCGCCCCCGTACGCGCCACGAGATCGTCCGCGAGCCGGGCCGCCATCACGTCGCCCACCTGCGGATCCAGCTGGTTCATCCGGGTCAGGTACTGGCGGATCGCCAGCCACAGGCCGTCCGGCACCGCCGACAGGTCCATTCCGCCGAACCGCCCGGCCAGCCACGGCGGCGGCGCGGGCACGGGCATCACCCGCGCCCCCGGCACCCGCTCCCGGATGACCAGGGTCCCCGCGAAGACGTCGCCGAGGCGCCGCCCCCGCGCCGAGACCAGCGACGCGATGCACGCCACCGACCCGAAGAAGGCCAGCAGCTCGATGACGCCCAGCGCCCCCCGCACCAGCGCGTGCCGGAAGCGGATCGGCCCGCCGTCATCGCGCACCACCCGCAGCCCGCACGCGAGCTTGCCCAGCGACCGCCCGTGACTGAGGGTCTCCACCGCGATCGGTACGCCGACGAGGACTAGCAGGAAGGAAGAGACGGCGACGGCCGCCTGGGCCGCGTCGTCCAGCGAGGCGGTGGCGAAGGCCAGCCCGAGCGTGATGAGCAGGTACCCGGCGATGTACACGACCAGGTCGAGCAGGATCGCCAGCGCCCGGCTCGGCAGCCTCGCCGGCCGCAGCCCCAGGACGACCGCGTCCCCCGTCACCAGATCGCTCACCGATGCACCCACCCTTCACGTGACCTGCCCCGCCCCTTTGGCACCCAGTCTGCCAAGCTGACGGCGGAAGCAATAGGTAAACCAGGGGCAGGGGAGCGCCAAGCGCATGGATGTCGACGTCTTCGTGGCAGCCCACCAGGCGGAATGGGCGCGCCTGGAACAGCTCCTGGGCCGTGGCCGCCGCCTCACGGGCGCCGAGGCCGACGAACTCGTCGCGCTCTACCAGCGCACGTCCACCCACCTCTCCCTCATCCAGTCCAGCACGCCCGACCCGATGCTCACGGGCCGCCTGACCCAGCTCGTCGCCCGCGCCCGCGCCACCGTGACGGGCGCCCGCCGCAGCGGCTGGCGCGACGCGGCCCGCTTCTTCACCGCCGGCTTCCCGGCCGCCGTCTACCTCAGCCGCCGCTGGTGGATACCCGCGGCGCTGATCTCGGTAGCCATCGGTGTGCTCGTCGGCTGGTGGATCGCCACGCACCCGGAGATCCAGGGCGCGATCGGGGCCCCGGACGACCTGAAGGCGATGACGAAGCCGGGCGGCGAGTACGAGACGTACTACTCCAGCCACCCCGCCGCCTCCTTCGCGGCCCAGGTCTGGACGAACAACGCCCAGGCGGCCGCGATGTGCCTGGTCCTGGGCGCGTTCCTGGGCCTGCCGGTGCTGTGGATCCTGTGGATGAACATGCTGAACCTGGGGGTCGCGATCGGCCTGATGTCCTCGGCCGACCGTCTCGACGTCTTCCTCGGCCTGATCCTCCCGCACGGCCTGCTCGAACTGACGGCCGTCTTCGTCGCCGCCGGTACGGGCCTGCGCCTGGGCTGGACGGTCATCGACCCGGGCCACCGAACCCGTCGCGTGGCCCTCGCCGAACAGGGCCGCGCCGCCCTGGGCATGGCCCTGGGACTGGCCGTGGTCCTCTTCGTCTCGGGCCTGATCGAAGGCTTCGTCACCCCCTCCGGCCTGCCCACCTGGGCCCGTATCGGCATCGGAGTGGCCGCCGAGGCCGCCTTCCTCCTCTACGTCTACGTCCTGGGCGGCCGCGCGGCCCGCGCCGGCGAGGTGGGCGACGTGGAGCCCGCCGACCAGACGGCGACGCTCCCCACCGCGGCGTGATGTGCGTACGAGCGGACTGAGCTGCTAGTCTCCTCGTCGTCCCGCAAAGACCGTTGACACGGCCGACGCGGGGAGGTAGATTCGAACGGTTGCCTCGAACTGGACAAGTTCGGCAGTGATGGTTTAAAATCTTTCTCGCCCCAGGAATCGAATTCCAAGTGGGCACAGTCGACTCCTCATTCAGGAATCCGAAGCCGGGAAATCCGGTGGAAATCTTCTGATAGAGTCGGACTCGCCGGAAAGGGAAAACGCGAAAGCGAATGACCTGGAAGGCGGAAAACAAGCGGGACTGGCTCTGATAGAGTCGGAAACGCAAGAACGAAGGAAGCGCCCGGAGGAAAGCCCCAGAGGGTGAGTACAAAGGAAGCGTCCGTTCCTTGAGAACTCAACAGCGTGCCAAAAATCAACGCCAA
>NZ_JAGGOW010000132.1 GCF_018614135.1 Streptomyces sp. ISL-66 | reverse complement strand
CCACAGCGGGGGACTGACCTTGACGGCGCTCGGCCGGCTGATGCGCCGGCTCGGCGCGCACGAGGCCCTCAACCTGGACGGCGGAGGCTCCTCCACCCTGCTCGCCGCCCTCACCGGGGCCACGGGCTTGACCTTGGAGAACTCGCCCTCCGACGGCCGGCCCCGACCGGTCCCCAACGGCCTGGTGCTGACGGCTCCCACGGGATCCGGCCGGGCCGCCGGATACCGGATCGAACCCGTCGGTTACGGCGGCGGAGCCGGTGACACCGACGGGGGCGGCGCGAGCGGCGCGGACCGCCACCGCGTCTTCCCCGGGCTGCACCGCACCCTCACGGCCGCCCCCTACGACACCGCGCTCGGCCCCGTCCCCGGCCCTGCGGCGTTGCCCGCTCCGGCGTGGTCCACCCACGGCGGCCGCGGCCGGATCGACGCCACCGGGGTGCTGCGCGGGCTGAGCCCCGGCCCGGTGGACGTGCACGCCCGGCGCGGGACGGCACGCGGCACGCTCCGCCTGGAGGTCCTCGGCCCGCTGACCCGGCTCAGGGCCGCCCCCGAGCGGATCGGGCTCGCGGAAGAAGGGGAGAGCGCCCGCTTCGCCCTGACCGGGTACGACGCGCAGGGCGCCGCCGCCACCGTCGAACCCCGGGACACGGAGCTGGAGTTCGACCGCTCGCAGTGGAGCGTCGCCGACGACGGGCGCGGCGGATTCACCGTGACCGCCCGCGTCCCGCGCGCCGCCGGAAAGCTGCGCGCCACCGTCCGAGGACACTCCGCGGGCACCACAGGCACCACAGGCAGGCACCACAGGCACCACAGGCACCACAGGCACCGCAGGCATCGCGGGCATCACGGGCGCATCGCGTGCGTCGGGTGCATCGGGTATGTCAGGTGCGACGGTCACGGCCGAACTCGCCCTGGGAGTGGGCCTGTCGGACCGCCTGCTCGCCGACCTCGAGGACGCCGACCGGTGGACCGGCACCGGAGCCGGGCCGGGGGAGGGGCATCCGGGCCGGGGCCTCGCCCTCACGCTCTCCGCCGCCGGCGGAGCTGAGGCCACCGACGCCGCGCAGACCGCGGCCGCGTCCCCGCCCCGGCCGCTCCGGGTGCCGGAACTGGCCCGCTCGCTCTCGCTCTGGGTAAACGGCGACGGCTCCGGAGCCCGGCCCGCCGTGGAACTCGCCGACGGCGACGGGGGAGTGGCCACCCTGCGGGGACCGGCCGTGGACTGGAGCGGCTGGCGGGAGATCAGCCTCCCGCTCCCGGCGATGGCGGAGCGGCCGTTGACCGTGACCCGGCTCTCGGCGGCCGCGGGACCCCGCCCGGCGCGGCTGCTGCTGGACACCCTGGTGGCCCGTACGCCGCCGACCGGCTTCGCGCGTCCGGCCGCCGCGCCGGATCCGATCGTGGCGACGGCGGCCCAAGTGGCCTCCAGGCCTTGGCGGTTCGCACTCCAGTCCGCGGCTCCGGGAGGCGCCGACCGGACCGGCACGGGCGCCGATTTCGTCCTGGGCGCAGTGGGCCGCGCGGCCTTCGTCCACCGCGGCGTACGGTTCCTGCCCCTCGACGCCGCGCGCCGCACCCTCGACGGCGGCGGGCTCGCCAGGATCCGGGCCCTACGGGCGGCTCTCGAAGCCGCCGCCCGGGAGCCGGGGACGGGCGCGGTGGCCGTCGTACAGCAGTACGCGCCCGGGTCCGCGGACCGCAAGGAGGTCGCGCTGCAACTGCGTCACCTGGCGGAGTTCCGGCGTACCACCGGCAAACGGGCCGCCGTGGTCACCCTCGCGGCCCCCCGCTTCGCGGCCGGCCGCACGGAGGGGGTCCTCACCCTCGCGGCCCCGCGCACCGGCCGCACTCTGATCGGCGCCGACGCCTTCGCCGCGGGCGACTGGCTCTCCGTACTGCCGCCCATGCCCGCGCCGACGCCCACGCCCGTGCCGGCGGCCAAGGCGGTGGCTAGTGCCGCGTCAGGCAACGTTCGCCCCGTCGCGGCGTCCGGCACGCACTCTCGCCGCACCGGCCGAAAGCCCAAGTACGTCCAGTACGAGGGCTTCCGGCCGGCACGCCGAGAGCACGCACCGGACGCCGCTCCTTGACGGGCAAACGTTGCCTGACGCGGCACTAGCCGGTGACCCGGGCGGTGAAGGCGTCGAGGTTGGCGAGGGCGCGGGCGATCTTCTCGTCCACCGTCAGCGTCTCCTCGTAGCCCCGGTTCTGCAGCTTCGGCTGGCGCTTGCCCCGGATGTAGAGGGAGCAGGCGAGGTCGGCGCAGACGTAGGTGCCCACGGTGTTGCCCTCGCGGCCGCGGGCGCCCGCGAGCGGGGCGACCAGGAGGGTCACGCCCGAGGAGGTGTGCCCCGTCAGACAGATCTGGCAGATGCTCGACTTGAAGCCGCCCACGCGGTTCGCGGCGGGCACCCGCAGCGAGATGCCGACGGGTGCGCCGTCCGGCCCGGGCCGGACGAGGTGCGCGCGCAGCGGCGCCGCCGGGTCCACCCAGCCGAGGAAGTCCAGGTCTTCCCAGGGCAGTTCGGCGAAGTCGGTCGGCAGCTTCAGGCGCGCCGCCTCGCCCTTGGTGCAGTTCACGAAGGACGAGCGGATCTGTTGGTCGGTGAGCGGTTCCATGGAAACGCACGGTACGTGGTGATACGGACCCCGGACATCCGAATTTCTCCGGGCGGGAGGCCGGGGGAGGTCCGGGAGAGAGGTCGGGGCGGGAGGTCGGGCGCGCTACAGCCGCACCAGCGTGACCTCGGTCGCCTTCACGCTGGTCCACACCTCGGCGCCGTCGACGAGGCCCAGCTCGGCGGCCGCCTGCGGGGTGATCTCCGCGACCAGGTCCGGAGCCTGCGCGGAGCCGACCAGCACGCGCAGCCGGCTGCCGACCGAGGTGATCTCCCGTACCGTTCCGGGCCATACGTTACGAGGGCTGCCGCCCGGCCGGTCCCGGTGCACCGACACCGCCTCCGGAGCGATGATCGCGAGCGCCTGCGCACCCTCGGGCAGCGCCTCGGCGACGATGAGGCGGCCCCCGCCGGCCAGGACCAGCCCGTCGGCCGAGGCCGTGCCGGGCCAGGCGTTGCGCCCCAGCATCCGGGCCACCCACGGGGAGCGCGGATGCCGGGTCACCTCGGCGGGCGGCGCGTCCTGGAGGCTCCGCCCGTCGGCGAGCACGAGGACCCGGTCGGCCAGCGACAGTGCCTCGACGGGGTCGTGGGTGACGATGAGGCAGACCCCGCCGAAACCGGCCAGGTGCGTGCGCAGGGTGTGCCGGACGTGGGCGCGGGTCGTCTGGTCGAGGGCGGCGAGGGGCTCGTCGAGGAGCAGCAGCCGGGGGCGGGCGGCCAGCGCCCGGGCCAGGGCCACGCGCTGGGCCTGGCCGCCGGAGAGTTCGGCAGGCTTGCGGTGGGCGAGGTGGCCGACTCCGAGCCGGTCCAGCCAGGCCTGGGCCTCGGCGCGGGCCCGCGCACGCGGCACCCGGCGGGCGCGGAGCCCGTAGGCGGTGTTGGAGAGGGCGCTCAGGTGCGGGAACAGCGCACCGTCCTGGGGAACCCAGGCGACCTGCCGTTCGTGCGGCGGGAGCGCGGTGACGTCGGTGTCGCCGAGCCGGAGCCGCGCGTGGGCGCGGGGGCTCAGGCCGAGCAGGGCGCGCAGCAGGGTGGTCTTGCCGGCGCCGTTCTCGCCGACGACGGCGATGGTGGTGCCGGGTTCGGCGTCGAGGGTGAGCTCGTTGAAGCCGGTGACGGTGGCGTGCAGCGGCCAGTGGCCACCGTCGGCGGAGAGGACGGGGGAGGGGGCGGGGGCAGGGGCGGGGGCGGCGGGCCCGGCCGTCGGGTCCGCGGTGTCCACCGGGCGGGTCGGCGCTGCCGGAGCGGCCGGACCGGGAGTCTCCTCCGGGATCACGGAGGGCTGGGCGGCTTTGCGGGCGACCGGAGTCCCCGTCCACCTGCCGCGCAGGCCGACCAGTACGGCCATGGCGATCGCGAGCAGCAGCAGGGAGACGGAGGTGGCGGCTTCGGGCTCGTCCTGGAGCAGCAGGTAGACCTGGAGCGGCAGGGTCTGGGTGGTGCCCGGCAGATTGCCGGCGAAGGTGATGGTGGCACCGAACTCGCCGAGCGCACGGGCCCAGGTCAGGGCGGCGCCGGCGATCAGGCCCGGGGCGACCATCGGCAGCGTCACCGTGAAGAACACCCGGACCGGCGTGGAACCGAGGGAGGCCGCGGTCTCCTCGTAGCTCCGCTTGAGGCCACCGAGCGCACCCTCCAGGCTGATCACCAGGAACGGCATCGCGACGAACGTGGCCGCGATGACCGCGCCGGAGGTGTGGAAGGGCAGGGTGATGCCGAAAGTGCCCTCCAGCCAGGGGCCGAGCAGCCCGCGCCGGCCGAAACCGAGCAGCAGCGCCACACCGCCGACGGTGGGCGGCAGCACCATGGGGAGCAGGACGAGCGAGCGCACCAGCGCCTTGCCCTTGAACTCGACGCGGGCCAGCAGCCAGGCCAGCGGCACCCCGAGGAGGAGGGAGAGGCCGAGGGCCCACAGGGACACCAGCAGCGAGAGCTTGAGCGCCTGCACCACACCCGGGCTGGCGAGGTGCGAGCCGACCTCGCCCCACTGCGTGCGGACGAGGATGCCGATCAGCGGCATCAGCAGGAACGCCACGGCGAGCAGCGCGGGGAGCGCCAGGGCCACGGGGGGCCGGGCGCGGTGGGTGTGGAGACTGCTCATATCGGGTTCCTGGCTGGGAAGCTGGGGCGGCGGGTGAGCGGGTGAGCGGGTGAGCGGGCGAGGGGGCGAGGGGGTGGGCGGTCGAGCGGTCGAGAGGGCGGCCGGGCGAGTGGGCGGGCGCGTGAAGCGTAGTGCGCCGCGCACTCGTGCGGCGGTGCGGCGGTGCGGCGGCGAGGAGTCCAGGGGCGGGCACGCGAAGAGGGGTTGCCCGTCCCCCCGGACGGGCAGCCCCCCTCGGCGTGGGAACCGGGCCGCGGTTACGCCTTCTGGAAGCCGGCGTCCTGGAGGATCTTCTGCGCCTCGGAGGCGCTCAGCCACGCCACGAACGCGGCCGCGGCCTCGGTGTTCTCGGAGCCCTTGAGGGTGGCAGCCGGGTAGGAGGCCACGGCGTTCTCGGCGTCCGGGATGTCCACGACGACGACCTTGTCACCGGACTTTTTGGTGTCGGTCTTGTAGACGAGGCCGGCGTCGGCCTCGCCCAGCTCGACCTTGGAGAGGACGGCGCGGACATTGGGCTCTTGGGAGACCGGCTTCACCTCGATCTTCTGGGCATCGAGGATCTGCTTGCTGTAGCGGCCTACGGGGACCTCGGGCGCGGCCAGCACGACCTTGATCTTGGTGCCGGTGAGGTCCTTGAGGGCGGCGACCTTGAACGGGTTGCCCTTGCCGGCAGCGATGACCAGGCGGTTCTTCGCGATGATCGCGGGGGCATTGGTCTCGGCCTTCAGCCCGTCCATGGTCTTGGTGTCGGCCGTGACCAGCGCGTCGGCCGGGGCGCCCTGCTTGACTTGGGCGGCGAGCTCCTGCGAACCGGCGAACGAGAAGGTGATCTTCGTACCCGGGTGCGCCTTCTCGTACGCGGCGCCGGCGGTCTTGAAGGCGTCGGTGAGGGAGGACGCGGCGAGCACGGTGAGGTGCGCGGCCTTCGACCCGGCCGTGACGGAGGCGCTCGTCGAGGCGGCGGCGTCGTTCTTGACGTCGTTCTTGCTGCCGCTGCCGCTGCCGCTGCCGCAGGCGGCCAGCGCCGGGACGAGCAGGGCGGCGGTCACGGCGAGGGCGGCCGTACGGCGGCGATTCGACTGCGGGATCACCAGGCGGTCGGGACCGGGCTGGATCTCGACCTGCACGGTGACCTCCCCGGGCTTGACGGCGGTGAGGATGCCGGGGAAGGCGCTTCGCGGCGACATGGAGGACTGCATGTGCGACAAGGTAGGGCCAGTGATCCCGCATTTGCAACTGTGCTGGGATGATCTACCTAGCATATGCGAGACCTCTCGTCGTAACCGCCAAAGCTCCTTCCTCCTTGGCGCGGTCGGGCTCGCACTAGAGTCGGGGCATGGCTGAAGAGGCAACCACGGGTACGGGATCGGCTCGGGTCGACGTGTGGATCTGGTCGGTCCGGCTGGCGAAAACGCGGGCGATCGCGGCCGCGGCCTGCCGCGCGGGACACGTGCGGGTCAACGGGGAGCGCGCGAAGCCGGCGCAGTCGGTGCGGGCCGGGGACGAGGTCCGGCTCTTCCATGCCGGGCGGGAGCGCATCGTCGTCGTCCGGCGACCGGTGACGAAGCGGGTCGGCCCCCCGGTCGCCGCGGAATGCCTGATCGACAACAGTCCGCCGCCGCCGTCCCCGGTGGAGGCGGCGGTGGTCGGCATCCGCGACCGCGGCGCCGGCCGCCCGACCAAGCGCGAACGCCGCGAGATCGAAACCCTGCGCGGCAATCGGTAGATCTCGGGGCCCGGGACGGGTCCATCGTGAGACCGGTGGATCGCGGCTCTGTGTGACACCCGAAGCCCGGTCCGGCATTCCGCCGGACCGGGCTTCGGTGTGGCGGGTCGACCTCTGCCCGGTGGTCCACGCCTTCGACGGTAAGTCCCGCCTGCGGCCATAGGGATGTACTGCCGGTACACCCCTTGATGGTGCCTCGCCACCCGCGCGAAGAGCGGGTTACCTGGATGACGTGGTGCTCTCCGCGCGGCCTCCACGACGGGACGGTGGCGCGCACCCGGCCCTGCACTTGGCGACGGCCCCGGACACCCGGTGGCGCACGCCCCGGCACGCAAAGGAACCCCTCTCATGCGCGGCGCAGTGATCCACGCCCCCGGCGACATCCGCTTCGAGACCCTGGACGACCCGAAGCTCCTTCACCCGACCGACGCGATCATCCGGACGGCCGTGACCTGCGTGTGCGGCTCCGACCTGTGGCCCTACCGCGGCGCGGAGCCGATCGGCGATCCGCATCCGATGGGCCACGAGTACGTCGGCTTCGTCGAGGAGGTCGGCAGCGAGGTCACCTCGATCAGGCCGGGCCAGTTCGTCATCGGCTCCTTCGCCACCTCGGACAACACCTGTGCCAACTGCCGCAACGGCTTCCAGTCGAACTGTCTGCACCGCGAGTTCATGAGCACGTGCCAGGCCGACTACGTGCGGATCCCCCACGCCCAGGGCACCCTGGTCGCCACCGACCACGTCCCGGGCGAGGAGCAGTGGCCCGGCCTGCTGGCCGTCTCCGACGTCATGGGTACCGGCTGGTGGGCCGCCGACGCCGCCGACGTGCGGCCCGGCTCGACCGCCGTGGTCGTCGGTGACGGCGCCGTGGGCCTGTGCGGCGTCATCGCGGCCAAGGAGTTCGGCGCGGAGCGGATCATCGCCATGTCACGGCACGAGTCCCGTCAGAAGCTCGCCCGGGAGTACGGCGCCACCGACATCGTCACCGAGCGCGGCGAGGAGGGCGTCGCCCGGATCAAGGAGATGACCGGCGGGATCGGCGCCGACTCCGTCCTGGAGTGCGTAGGCACCGCCCAGGCCATGCGGCAGGCGCTGCGCGCGGCGCGGCCGGGCGGCAACGTCGGCTTCGTCGGCGTCCCCCACGAAGTGGCCATCGATGGGCAGGAACTGTTCTTGTCCCACGTCGGCCTGCGCGGCGGTCCCGCCCCCGTACGCCGCTACTTGCCCGACCTGATCGACCGCGTCCTGAGCGGCCGGATCGATCCGGGCAAGGTCTTCGACCTCACCCTGCCCCTGGACCAGGTCGCCGAGGGCTACCGCGCGATGGACGAGCGCCGCGCCATCAAGGCCCTCCTCAAGCCCTGACCCTGCCCGCGCCGCGCATCGCATCGCCTGCTTCGTCCCCTGGGGGCAAGGGAGCGAGTCGAGCGGGGGCGAGTCGATACGCGTCGTATCGAGCATATGTTCGAGTGACGCGTTAGGCTGGACCCATGCAGCACGCACTCTCCCTCTTCGACCAGGGTGACGAGATCACGCTCGGGCCGCCGACGGGCCTGCGGCGTACGGAACTGGGCGCCGGGGCCTGGGTGGACCACCTGCCGGGCTGGCTGTCCGGCGCCGACGCACTGTTCGAACGACTCGCCGCGGACGTGCCGTGGCATGCCGAGCGGCGGCAGATGTACGACCGCGCCGTGGACGTACCGCGGCTGCTCGCCTTCTACGGCGAAGGGGACCCGCTGCCGCACCCCGTGCTCACCGAGGCCCGCGAGGCGCTGACCCGCCACTACGCTCCCGAGCTGGGCGAACCCTTCGTCACCGCGGGCCTCTGCCTCTACCGCGACGGCCGCGACAGCGTCGCCTGGCACGGGGACCGCACCGGCCGCTC
The DNA here is from genome assembly GCF_018614135.1 of Streptomyces sp. ISL-66. Classification (GTDB taxonomy): domain Bacteria; phylum Actinomycetota; class Actinomycetes; order Streptomycetales; family Streptomycetaceae; genus Streptomyces. The sequence continues at coordinate 10,975 of NZ_JAGGOW010000132.1, read as the reverse complement.
CGCCACCGAGGACACGCTGGTGGCGATCCTCTCGGTCGGCGACCCCCGCGACCTGGCCCTGCGCCCCCGTGACGGCGGCCCGACCCTGCTTCGCCTCCCCCTGGGCCACGGCGACCTGGTGGTGATGGGCGGCTCCTGCCAGCGCACGATGGAGCACGCCATCCCCAAGACGGCCCGCGCGGTGGGCCCCCGCGTCAGTGTTCAGTTCCGTACGCGCGGAGTCCGCTGACGCGGGCGGGCGTGCGGCGGCGCGTAGGGCGGACCGTGTGGCGCAGCCCCCGGCGCCCGTCCTACGCCGCGTCGAGCTCCTCGCGCGGGCGGGCCGCCGAGGCCGCGGCGTGCAGCGAGCGGAGCGCTAGCAGCAGTACGCCGATGTCGTCGAGGTAGACCGGGTCGGGGATCAGGTCCACCGGCGAGACGGTGTACACCACGGCCGCCCAGAACAGGGCCTTGTCGCGCAGCGGGATCCCCGCGTCGCGCAGCAGCCGCCGGGCCGCGAAGACCCGTACGAGGAGCACGGCCGCGGTGACGGCCAGTCCCGCGGCCACCACCGCCGCCACGATGATCCAGGCCGTCGTCGGATCCATCAGGCGCCCTGCTCCCGCAGTCGGCGGCTGACCTCGCCGAGCCCGTCCGCGAGCGCGTCGAGCTGTTCGGGGCTGAGCACGTCCACGAGTACCTCCCTCACCGTGGTCACGTGCCCCGGCGCGGCCTGGGTCAATCGTGCGCGGCCGGCCTCGGTGAGCACGGCGTAGACCCCCCGGACGTCCGAGGGGCAGGTGCGGCGGCGGACCAGGCCCGTCTTCTCCATCTGGGTGACCTGATAGGTCAGGCCGCTCTTGGAGTTGATCAGTCCGTTGGCGAGTTCCGTCATGCGCAGTTCCCCCTCCGGGGCCCTGGCGAGGCGGACGAGGATCTCGTACTGCGGGTGCGAGAGTCCGGAGTCGTCCTTGAGCTGCTGGTCGAGGCGGCGGTTCACCAGGGCGGAGGCGGCCAGGAAGCCTTCCCAGGCGCGCATCTCGCGGTCGTCCAGCCATCTGGTTTCAGCCATGGATTCAGCGTACACGGGTCGTTCCAATTTGAATCACTCGTGTGCGACGGTTAAGGTCCCGGGTAGTTGCAATTTGAACAACATTCTCGGCGGTGCCCTTGGCCCCGCCCGCAGCACCCCCCTGCCCGCTTCGCCGCCCGCCCGACTGGAAGGCCTCCCCCATGACCAGCTCCAGCCCCGCCGCCACTGTGCGTCCCGCCCCCGCCGCGACGCCGATCGCCCCCGCCGTCGCCCTCTCGACCCCCGCCCACGACGTGGGCCTGCTCCTCCTGCGCGTCGTCCTCGGCCTGACCATGGCCGCCCACGGCAGCCAGAAGCTCTTCGGCTGGTTCGGCGGCGGCGGCATCAGCGGCACCGGACAGTTCTTCACCGCCAGTGGCTACCCGGCGGGCGACGCCATGGCCGTCCTCGCCGGACTGACCGAGACCCTCGGCGGGCTCGGCCTCGTCGCCGGGCTGCTCACCCCGCTGGCGGGCGCGGCCGTCGTCGGCACGATGATCAACGCCATCGCCGTCCACGGCGCCGGCTCGTTCTTCGCCCCCAAGGGCGTCGAATACGAGATCCTGCTCACCGCCGGCGCCGCCGCCCTCGCGCTCACCGGCCCCGGCCGCTACGCCGCCGACCGCTTCCTGCCCGTCCTGCGCGGCCACCGCCTCGCCCACGGCCTCCTCGCCGTCGCCCTCGGCGCCGTCATCGCCGGCGTGCTGCTCCTCGTGCGGAACTAGTACGGAACCAGGAGTCGGCCCGGGCCGCCAGGGCTGCCCGGGCCGCCCCGGCGCATGCGGTGCGGCCCGGTGCGGTCCGGGCGCGCCGACCCGTACGGCTCGATTGGATCCGGGCATGTGGGGGAAAGGGCGATGGATGACACAACCCATCGCAGACTACGCACTCATCGGCGACCTGATGACCAGTGGGCTCGTCGGCCGTGACGGGTCCGTCGACTGGCTGTGCCTGCCGCGCTTCGACTCCGCCGCCTGCTTCGCCGCCCTCCTCGGCGACGAGGAGAACGGCCACTGGCGCATCGCCCCGGCCGCGGCCCCCGCCTCCGCACAATGCACCCGCCGCGCCTACATCGAGGGCACGCTCATCCTCGAATCCTTCTGGGAGACCGAGGACGGCGGCTCCTTCAAGGTCACCGACTTCATGCCGCAGCGCCACACCGCCCCCGACGTGATGCGGATCGTCGAGGGCCTCACCGGTGAATCCGTCGTGAACAGCACCCTGCGCCTGCGCTTCGACTACGGGCACGTCGTCCCGTGGCTACGCCGCTGCGACGGCGACCGCGTCGCCGTCGCCGGGCCCGACTCCGCCTGGCTGCGCAGCGAACCGCCCGTGCCGACGTGGGGCGAGGACAGGAGCACCCGCTCCGAGTTCACCGTCGCCGCCGGCGAACGCGTCGCCTTCGTCCTCACCTGGCACCCCTCGCACGAGCCGCGTCCCGAGCCCGTGGACCCGTACGAGGCCCTGGAGCAGAGCGTCGCCGACTGGCGGGAGTGGACCTCCCGGTGCACTTACGACGGCCCCTACCACGAGGCCGTGACGCGCTCCCTGATCACGCTCAAGGCCCTCACCTACGCACCGACCGGCGGGATCGCCGCCGCCGCGACCACCTCCCTGCCCGAGGAGCTCGGCGGCGTCCGCAACTGGGACTACCGCTACTGCTGGCTCCGCGATTCCACCCTCACCCTCGGCGCGCTGCTGGCCACCGGATTCCTCGACGAGGCCCGCGCGTGGCGCGCGTGGCTGCTGCGGGCCGTCGCGGGCGACCCGGCAGACCTGCAGATCATGTACGGGATCGGGGGCGAGCGGCGCATCCCGGAGGTCGAACTGCCGTGGCTGAAGGGGTACGCCTCCTCCGCGCCGGTCCGGATCGGCAACGCGGCCGTCGACCAGCTCCAGCTCGACGTGTACGGAGAGGTCCTCGACTCCCTGTACGTGGCCCGCTCCGCCGGGCTTCCCGCCGAGTGGCACGCCTGGAAGATCCAGCTCGCGCTCCTCGACTTCCTGGAGCAGAACTGGCGCCGGCCGGACGAGGGGCTGTGGGAAGTGCGCGGCCCGCGCCGCCACTTCACGCACTCCAAGGTCATGGCGTGGGTGGCCGCCGACCGGGCCGTGCGCACGCTCGAACTGAACCCCTCGCTGCCCGGCAACGCGGAACGCTGGCGGGCCATGAGGGACGAGGTGCACAACGACGTGTGCGAGAAGGGCTACGACCCGGAGCGGGGCACCTTCACCCAGTACTACGGCTCGCGCGATCTCGACGCGGCCACCCTCCTCATCCCGCGCGTCGGCTTCCTGCCGCCCGACGACCCCCGGGTGATCGGCACCGTCGACGCCGTGTGCGCGGAGCTGGGCCGCAGCGGACTCGTCCGCCGTTACAGCACCGAAGGCCTGCCGGTGGACGGCCTGCCCGGCGACGAAGGCGCCTTCCTCGCCTGCTCGTTCTGGCTGGCCGACGCGCTGTACCTGACCGGCCGGGAGAAGGAGGCGCGGGAACTCTTCGAGCGGCTGCTGGACGTGCGCAACGACGTGGGGCTGCTGGCCGAGGAGTACGACCCGGTCGCCGGACGCCAACTCGGCAACTTCCCCCAGGCGTTCAGCCACGTCGGCCTGGTGAACACCGCGCTCACCCTAGGTGGCGGCGGGCTGGCGGGCGGGCCGGCGACGGACTGAGGGCGCGGGGCGCCGGGCCGGACCCGCCCCGGGCGGTTACGAGCGGCGGTTGAACGGGAGCCGGCCCAGGACCACGGCCATCCCGCAGGTGTCGGTGAGGGCGGAGAAGACCAGCCCGCCCGCGATGGCCGCGCTGAGCAGCTCGAACGCCGGGTGCACCAGCAGGCCCAGGACCAGGCCGAGGAGCACCAGCGAACCCGCGGTCAGCCGGACCTGCCGCTCCATGGCCCAGACCCGCCGGGGGTCTCCGGCGGGGTGGTCGAGCGGATGCCCGTGCGCGGACCAGGCGCTGGTGCCACCGGTCAGGCTGGTGGCGGCGATGCCGTGCCCGGCCAAGGTCCGGGCCGCGTTCTGCGAGCGACTGCCGGAGGCGCACACCAGCAGCAGCCCCTTGTCCTCGGCGGCCCGGCGCAGCTCGGGCAGGGAGCGGCCGATCCGGTCGAGCGGGACGTTCAGCGCGCCGGGGAGGTGGCCGGAGGCGTACTCGGCCGGTGTGCGGACGTCGACGATCGAGAACTCGGTGTGACGGGCGTGGGCCTGCTCCACGTCGAGGAGGGCGGGGCTGCTGGTCATGGCGAACGGGCTCCTTCGAAGGGCGGGGGAGCCGCCGGTACGGGACTGCGGCGGTACCGGGGATGCGGCGGGGCCGCGGGCGCACACCGGGTCGGAGCATAGACGAAAGGGAGCCGGAAGCAAGACGCCCGTTCCGCCATACGGGACGGGACGGGCGGAACGGGCGGAACGGCCGTCGCACGGCGAGGTGGTGGTCCGGACGCGGAACTGACCCCGGCCGGGCCGCCTGGGCCCGGCCGGGGTCAGTTCCCCGTTGACGTGCGGCCTTACAGGGCCGCGGTCTCGACGGCGACCGGCGCGGGCTGCTCGGCCGGCCGGACCTCGGGGTTCTCCTCGTCCACCGGAATGCTGACGAGCCAGCGGCTGTCCTTGCGCGGACGCAGGTACAGCGCCCAGTAGAGAGTCGCGAAGGCGGTGATCCCACCGGTCCACAGCAGGTACTGGGCCTCCTGCTGGGTCAGGATGTACACGAACACCAGGATCAGCACGACCGGGACGGCGGGCCACAGCGGCATCCGCCAGGCCACCGTGTCGCGGTGCGCCCCGCGCCGGCTGAACAGCGCGGCGACCGCGACCAGCAGGTACATGCCGGTCACCGAGACGCCGGTGACCCCGTAGAGCGTGTCGAGGTTGACGAAGCACATCGCCGCACCCGGAACGCCGACGAGCAGGGTGGCCACCCACGGGGAGCCGAAGCGGCCGAGCCGCGAGAGCGCCGCGTTGACCGGAGCCGGCCAGGCCTTGTCGCGGGCCGAGGCGAACAGCACGCGGGAGTTCTGGATGACCATGACGATGCCGGCGTTGACGATGGCGAGTGCCACGCAGAGGCTGACGAAGGTGCCGACGGCCGAGTTCGACCACGCGGTCACCATCGCGCCGAGGTCGCCGGAGGCCAGCGCCTCCAGGTCCGGGGCGCCCATGGTGATGGCGATGACGGGGATCAGGATGACGGCGGTGGAGATGGCGAGGGTGGCGAGGACCGTCCGCGGGACGTTGCGGCGGGGGTTCTCCAGCTCCTCGGAGAGGTAGACGGCCGTCGAGAAGCCCTGGGTGATGAACAGGGCGATGGCGAGCCCCGAGACGACCATCATCGCTGTGACGGTCGAGGTGCCGCCGCCCTCCACGGCCACCGAGCCGTGCACGAGGGCGTCGGCGCCCCGCTCGCTGTGGGCGAAGCCGAGTACGGCGACGAGCGCGGCCGCCACGACCTCCAGGACGAGGAAGATGCCCGTGATCCAGGCGTTGGCCCGCAGGTCGAGGAGACCGGCGAGGGTGGCGAGCAGCATCACGCCGGCGCCCGCGGCCGGGGCCGGTATGTCGATCACCGGGGCCAGGTAGTCGGCGGTGCCCATCGCGATCACCGGCGGCACGATCATCACGACCAGGAGGGACAGCACGAACACCAGCCAGCCGGCCAGCCGGCCGGACATGGTGGAGACCATCGCGTACTCGCCGCCGGCACTGGGGATGAGCGTGCCCAGCTCCGAGTAGCAGAACGCGACGCCGATGCAGAGCAGCGAGCCGATGGCGATGGTGAGTGCGGCCCAGGTGCCGAGGCTGGCGAAGAGATCGGGTACGACGACGAAGAGGGTCGAGGCGGGCGTCACGCACGACAGCGTGAGCAGTGTTCCGCCCACGACGCCGATGGAACGCTTGAGCTTCTGGGGGACGGGCCCGGTAGCGGGGGAGAGGGCCTGAGGAGCGCTGATCGAGTCAGACATCGTGCGGTGTTCCGATCGGCAGATGCGGTGAGTGAGCGCGGGAGCGGTATCGCCTCCGAGGCGGTGGTGAGCAAGAGTGGTTCGGTGGCTCCCGGGCCGAATGCAATCTCCACGGGATCCGCAGGTCAAGAGCTGTTCACCTGCGGATTCCATCGTCCGGGGCCGGGCGGACAGCCGTTCTGGGCGTAAAGACCGCGTAAACGCTGCGCAATTACCACGTGCGATAACCGCAGGTGACCGCGGGTAAATTTTCCTCCGCTTTGCCGACCCGCCGCCGTACGGACACCGGATCCGCCCGAACCCGCCGTGACCCGCCCTGACCGCCCTGACCGCCCTGACCCTCCACCGACTCCCGCACACCCGCTCGGCGCGAGCCGGGGCCGGGGCTGCCCGGCCTTCCGCCGTCCGGACTGACCCGAACGCCTCCCCCGTCCGGGGGAGGTCCGGCGCCGGGACGGCCCCCGGCGCCGCCGTACGGGCAGGCTTGCGGACATGCGACAGCAGTACGACACGTCAACGCCCCCGGTGGCCTTCTCGGTCGCCGACGCCTTCACCCTGCGCACGGCCCTGGACGCCCTCGGCGGGGTCCGCGGCCTCGACACCCTCGACGCGGCCTGCGGACACGGCAGCACCACCCGGATGCTGGCGAGCGGCGGAGCCCGCCGCGCGGTGGGCGTCGACGACTGCCCCGAGCGCATCCGGCGGGCGCGGGAGAGCGGGGAAGACACCGGGGGCGCCGCGGTCGAGTACGTCCTGCTCGACGACGCGGCCGGGATGCCGGAGCTGGGCCCCTTCGACCTGGCCACGGCCGTGTACCTGTTCAACCAGGCCCACGACAGGCCGGCCCTGCACGCCATGTTCCGGGCCGTCCGTGCCAGCCTGCGCCCCGGCGGACGGCTCCTCGCCATCGTGCCGAACCCGGGCGCCTTCCCGTACGCGGACTGGTCCCCGTACGGGATCAGCGTCGTCGAGCGCTCCCCGGGAGGCGACGCACCCCTGCTCCGGGCCCGCCTGGAGACCGATCCGCCGGTCCCGTTCGAATGCCGGGAGTGGGCCCACGCCGACTACGCCGAGGCCGCCGCCGACGCCGGCTTCGCGACGGTCTCCTGGCAGCCGACCCGGACCCCGCCGGCCTGCGCGATCCGCGACGAGACGTACTGGGCCCGCTACCGCACGGCCCCCGTCGGCTCCCTGATGAACTGCATGGCCTGACGACCGCGAGGCATCCACTCGGAGGCATCGACCGAAGGCATGCGACCCGGACGCATCGGCCCGGAGGTATCGGCCGCAGGCACCGCCACGCCGGTCCCGAAGCGCCGGCCCGGCACGGCGGGCACCGGATGGCCCGGACGGCCGGTCCGGCCCGCCCCGGTCCCGCCCCGCGCTCAGGCCTCCGCCGCCGCCCTACGGATCAGCTCCACGATCCGGTCGCGCGCCGCCCTGCCCTCCGGAACCGGCAGCAGCGGGTACCCGTGCGGCAGCCCCTGCTCCTCGTGGAACTCCACCTCGACGCCGTCCGCCCGCGCCCGGCGCAGCAGTTCGCGGCTGTCGGTCGTCAGGAGGTCCCGGGTGCCCGTGAACACCGTCAGCGGGGCCAGCCCCGCGAACGAACCGCGCAGCGGGCTCACCCGGGGATCGTCGGCCGAGAGGTTGCCCGCGTACAGCCGCCCGGCCTCCCGCAGCCCCGGGCGGGCCAGCATCGGATCGTCCGCCTCGATGGCCGCCTGGTCGGGATGGCTCATGGACACGTCCAGCCAGGGCGAGATCAGCACGATCCGGGACGGCTGCGCCCCGGTGCGGTCGCGCAGCCGCTGGGCCGCGGCCAGCGCCAGCCCGGCGCCCGCGGAGTCCCCGATGAGTACGGCGCCGCCCGCGCCGCCGCCCGCGATCAGTCCGCTGAGCAGGTCGGCGGCGACCGGGACCGTCCGGTCGGCGGTCCCGCGCGGGGCCAGGACGTACGCCGGTACGACGACCCGGGCACCGGCCCGCGTCACCAGGGTCCGGATCAACGACCAGTGCTGCCGGACCAGTTCTCCCACGTACCCGCCGCCGTGCACGAACAGCACCCGGGCGGCCGGTTCGGCTCCGCGCGGCGAGACGTCGTACACCGGCCAGGCCCCGACGAAGGTCCGGGAGACCTCCGCGATCCGGCCCAGCGAACGCGGCGGAAGATGGGAGGCCGGCCTGCGGGCCGACTCGGCCACCCGGGTACGCACGGCCTCGGCGCTCACGAACCGTCTTCGCCGCCCCGCCGCGATCAGGGCGACCGAAAGCGCCCTGCTGCGCAGACTCGGCACGCCCGCCACCTCCCCGTTCCCGGGCCGGACCGCTCCCCGGCCCCTGCCCGACACCTGAGGAGCATAGGCGTGAAGCTGGCCTGTCGACCCGCTTAAGAAATCCTCGATGGACTGTCACCCCGCGGGTCGGCAGATTGGGGACCGTCCGAACGCTGCCCGGCCCGCACGCCCCGCAGCGCTTCCTTCCGCATGCCTGGAGCCACCCCATGAAGGCACTCGTCAAGCACAAGGCCGAACCCGGGCTGTGGCTCATGGACGTTCCCGAGCCCGAGTACGGCCCCGGCGACGTGCTGATCAAGGTGCTGCGCACCGGCATCTGCGGGACGGACCTGCACATCCGGTCCTGGGACGGCTGGGCGCAGGGCGCCGTCAAGACCCCGCGCGTGCTCGGGCACGAGTTCGTGGGCGAAGTCGCCGCGCTCGGCGCCGACGTGACCGACATCGAAATCGGCGCGCTGGTCAGCGGCGAGGGCCACCTGGTGTGCGGGAAGTGCCGCAACTGCCTGGCCGGGCGCCGCCACCTGTGCCGCAGCACGATCGGGCTCGGGGTCGGACGCGACGGCGCGTTCGCCGAGTACGTCGTCCTGCCCGCGCAGAACGTGTGGGTCCATCGGACCGAGGTCGACCTCGACATCGCGGCGATCTTCGACCCGTTCGGCAACGCCGTGCACACCGCGCTCTCCTTCCCGCTCGTCGGCGAGGACGTACTGATCACGGGCGCGGGCCCGATCGGGATCATGGCGGCGGCCGTGGCCCGGCACGCGGGTGCGCGCAACGTCGTCATCACCGACGTCAGTCCGGAACGCCTCGAGATCGCCCGCAAGGCGGGCGCGACGCTCGCGCTGGACGTGCGCGACGCGACGATCGCGGACGCGCAGGCGCAGCTGGGCCTGCGCGAGGGCTTCGACATCGGGCTGGAGATGTCCGGCCGCGGCGAGGCCATGCGCGACATGATCGACAACATGACGCACGGCGGCCGGATCGCGATGCTGGGCCTCCCGGCGCAGGATTTCGCTGTCGACTGGGCCAAGGTCGTCACCTCGATGATCACGATCAAGGGCATCTACGGCCGCGAGATGTTCGAGACCTGGTACGCGATGACCGTGCTGTTGGAGGGCGGGCTCGACCTCAGCCCCGTCATCACCGGCCGGTACGCCCACGGAGACTTCGAGGCCGCGTTCGACGAGGCCGCGACCGCCCGCAGCGGGAAGATCATCCTGGACTGGACGGCCTGAGCCCGGGCGTCGGACCGCAGGCGGGCGGCGGCCCCGGAGCCATCCCCGCGCTTTCCCTGCCCCCGGCGCCATCCCCGCCCCCGTACCGCCCCTTTCGGCCCCCGCCGTCTTTCCCTCCGCCCCCCGAACCACTCCTCCCCGGCCGGGCCCCGCACACCCTCCCCCTCCGCGGGGTCCGGCCCCCCTCCGCCGCATCAGGAGAAAGAGAGCACCGCTCATGTTCGAGACCGTCCGCGAGGACTTCCGCGCCACCCTCGACGAGATCCGCGCCGCCGGCCTGCACAAGCCCGAGCGCGTCATCGGCACCCCGCAGAACGCCGCCGTCGCGGTGACCTCGGGCGGTGCTCCCGGTGAGGTCCTCAACTTCTGCGCCAACAACTACCTCGGCCTCGCCGACCATCCCGAGGTCGTCACCGCGGCGAAGGAAGCCCTCGACCGCTGGGGCTACGGCATGGCCTCCGTCCGCTTCATCTGCGGTACGCAGGAGGTCCACAAGGAGCTCGAGGGGCGCCTGTCCGCGTTCCTCGGCCAGGAGGACACGATCCTCTACTCCTCCTGCTTCGACGCCAACGGCGGCGTCTTCGAGACCCTGCTGGGCCCCGAGGACGCGGTCATCTCCGACGCCCTCAACCACGCCTCGATCATCGACGGCATCCGCCTCTCCAAGGCCCGCCGGCTGCGCTACGCCAACCGCGACCTGGCCGAGCTGGAGACCCGGCTCAAGGAGTCGCAGGACGCCCGCCGCCGACTCATCGTCACCGACGGCGTGTTCTCCATGGACGGCTACGTCGCCCCGCTCGCCGAGATCTGCGACCTCGCGGACCGCTACGACGCCATGGTCATGGTCGACGACTCGCACGCCGTCGGCTTCGTCGGCCCCGGCGGTCGCGGCACCCCGGAACTGCACGGGGTCATGGACCGCGTCGACATCATCACCGGCACCCTCGGCAAGGCGCTGGGCGGCGCCTCGGGCGGCTACGTCGCCGCGCGCACCGAGATCGTCGAGCTGCTGCGCCAGCGCTCGCGCCCGTACCTCTTCTCCAACTCCCTCGCCCCGGTCATCGCTGCCGCCTCGCTGAAGGTCCTCGACCTGCTGGAGTCGGCCGGAGACCTGCGCGCACAGCTCGCCGCCAACACCTCGCTCTTCCGTACGAAGATGACCGAGGCCGGCTTCGAGGTCCTGCCCGGCGATCACGCCATCGCCCCCGTGATGATCGGCGACGCGGCGGAGGCGGCCAAGATGGCGGAGCTGCTGCTGGAGCGCGGCGTCTACGTGATCGGCTTCTCCTACCCGGTGGTTCCGATGGGCGCGGCGCGCATCCGCGTCCAGCTCTCGGCGGCCCACTCGACGGCCGACGTGGAGCGCGCCGTGGCCGCCTTCATCGACGCCCGGTCGGCGCTGGCGACCCCGGTGGGCGCCGGGGC
>NZ_JAGGOW010000131.1 GCF_018614135.1 Streptomyces sp. ISL-66 | reverse complement strand
GCGACGACTACTAGAACCCAAGCCGCGGACGGTGGGGCCGGGCCCTTCCTCAAGGCTGGGGCGGGCGGCTACTTGAGCTTGGTGCCCGTGGAGCGCAGGTTCGCGCAGGCCTCGGTGACGCGCGCGGCCATGCCGGCCTCGGCGGCCTTGCCCCACGTGCGGGGGTCGTACTTCGACTTGGTGCCGACCTCGCCGTCGACCTTCAGGACCGCGTCGTAGTTGCGGAACATGTGGTCCACGACCGGGCGGGTGAAGGCGTACTGGGTGTCGGTGTCGAGGTTCATCTTCACGACGCCGTTCTCCAGCGCGGTGGCGATCTCCTCGGCCGTGGAACCCGAGCCGCCGTGGAAGACGAAGTCGAACGGCGAGGACTTGCCGTACTTCTCGCCGACGCCGGCCTGGAGGTCCTTGAGGAGCTCGGGGCGCAGGACGACGTTGCCCGGCTTGTAGACGCCGTGCACGTTGCCGAAGGAGGCGGCCAGCAGGTAGCGGCCCTTCTCGCCCAGGCCCAGGGCCTCGGCGGTGCGCAGCGCGTCGTCGACGGTGGTGTACAGCTCGTCGTTGATCTCGTGGCTGACGCCGTCCTCCTCGCCACCGGTCGGGGTGATCTCGACCTCAAGGATGATCTTCGCGGCGGCGGCCTTGGCGAGCAGCTCCTGGCCGATGGCCAGGTTGTCGGCCAGGGTCTCGGCGGAGCCGTCCCACATGTGCGACTGGAAGAGCGGGTTCAGGCCGCGGGCCACGCGCTCGGCGGAGATGTCGAGCAGCGGGCGGACGTAGCCGTCCAGCTTGTCCTTGGGGCAGTGGTCCGTGTGCAGCGCGACGGTGATGTCGTACTTGGCGGCCACGATGTGCGCGAACTCGGCCAGGGCGGCGGCGCCGGTGACCATGTCCTTGTTGTACTGGCCACCCAGGAACTCCGCACCACCGGTGGAGATCTGAATGATGCCGTCGCTCTCGGCCTCCGCGAAGCCGCGCAGTGCAGCGTGCAGGGTCTGGGTCGAGGTCACGTTGATCGCCGGGTAGGCAAACTTGCCTGCCTTCGCCCGGTCGAGCATCTCGTTGTAGACCTCGGGGGTTGCGATGGGCATCTGTCCGCTCCTTGGATGTGCGGGGAGTGTGCTTATTGCGGGCCCTGACCTGGGGGCGACGTTGCCGTCGTGGCTATCTTTCCAGACTCCCGGTCCCACTCCACCTCCGCGGCGGCACCACGCGGCGCGAACAGGGCGGAATGTTTCACGTGAAACATTCCGCCCCACCGGAAAAGCCCAGGTCAGGGCCTGCTCCGGACTCCCGGGTCCTTAGTCACCCGTCGCGCGAAGGCGCGTCCGGCGACTAGGAGAGGCCGAGATCGTCCAGCTGGTAGCCCGTGAGGTACGGCAGGCCCGCCGCGGCGATGGCGTCGGCCGCGCCGCGGTCCACGATCGTGGCGACGGCGACGACCTCGCCGCCGGCCTCGCGGACGGCCTCGACGGCGGTCAGCGGGGAGCCGCCGGTGGTCGAGGTGTCCTCGACCACCAGGCAGCGCTTGCCCTTCACGTCGGTTCCCTCGATGCGGCGCTGCATGCCGTGCGCCTTCTGCGCCTTGCGGACGACGAAGGCGTCCAGGCGCGCGCCGCGCGCGGCGGAGGCGTGCAGCATCGAGGTGGCGACCGGGTCGGCGCCCAGGGTCAGGCCGCCGACGCAGTCGAACTCCAGGTCGGCGGTGAGGTCGAGCATGACCTGCCCGACCAGCGGGGCCGCCTCGCCGTCCAGGGTGATCCGGCGGAGGTCGATGTAGTAGTCGGCCTCACGGCCGGAGGAGAGGATCACCTTGCCGTGCACGACGGCCTTGTCCTTGATCTGCTGCAGAAGCTCATCGCGTACGTCACTCATGGGCATGAGCTTAATTGGGTGCTATCCGAGACGTCGCCAGCTCCACGTCGTGGAGATCTCCAGCGGGTCCACCGGGGTCACCAGGTGCGGCAGGGTGTTCAGGCCGTTCGGCGGCCCGGACTGCGGCTCCACGCAGACGGCTTCGGGCTGCTCGTCGTAGACGACCACCCATTCGGAGCGGCTGGTGACCTTCAGCTCCAGCGCGTCGGGCCACGTCAGGGTGACGTCGACCCCGTACGGCATGCCGAAGCAGTCGTCCCACGGGCCGGGTTTGGGGTCGATCCGGTTGCCGGTGGGGAGGTGGTCGGCGCCGCGCTCCTCCTGCCAGGCCGCTTCGAAGTCGATGCGGACGTCGGCCCCGCCGGCGCCGAGGTTGCGCCGGAACCAGGGGTGCCAGCCGGCTTGCGCGGGGAAGGAGTCCTCGTACGTCTCGATCCCCAGGGTCAGGGTCAGCCCGTTCTCGCCGAGCTCGAAGAGCTGGGTGACGACGCCCTCGTAGGGCCACGGATCGGTGAGCCGGTACGTGAACGCGGCCTCGGTGGCGCAGGCGCGGGCGAGCCGCCAGGGGGCATCGCGGCCGAAGCCGTGGATGGCGTGCGGCGGGGAGTTGAGCGGCAGCTGGTGGAGGGTCGCCCCGTCCTGGAACTGCCCGTTCCTGGTGCGGCCGCACCACGGGACCATCGGGAAGGAGCCGTAGTGGGCCCCTTGCCGCAGCAGTTCCGTCCCGTCGACGCGCAGACTGCTGATCCGGCAGCCGTTCTCCTGGTCGATGGTCACCTCGGCGCCGCCGGCGCGCAGTTGCGTACTCATGCCTTGACCTTAGTAGAGCCCGGCGGCTCAGCGGCGGCGGCGAAGGGCCCGGCCCAGGAGGACCGCCGAGGCCACGGCGACGGCGGCGGCCGGGGCGAGCCAGCGGAGGTTCGCGTTCGCGGCGGCCGAGGAGGGGGCGGGGACCGGGGCGTAGCGGCCGCGCGGGGGCGCGTGGTCGACCTCCTCCGCGCTACGGCCGATCATCGTGCGGCGGGCGTGCGCGGCCTCGGCGGGCGGGCGCGGCGGGGCGCCGAGGTCACCGAGGTCGGCCATGCCTTCGATGGCGCCCTCCAGGAAGGGGTCCAGCGAAGGCGGCGGGACCTCCGTCTCGAACACGGACGCGGTGATCTCGGTGATCCCGTCGGGCCCTTCGGTGTCCGGGCCCTCGGGCTCCTCCTCGGACTCGGACACGACGTCGCTGACGGTCACCTCGTCGGCCGCGGCCGGACCTTGCGTCCCGTCGCCGATCGCGCGGTCGCCCGCCGTGTCGTCGCCCGCCGCCTCGCCGCCAACCTTCCCGTCGCCAACCTTCCCGTCGCCAACCTTCCCGTCGCCAACCTTCCCGTCGCCGGCCGTCCCGTCGTCGGCCGACAGCGCCGCGAGGTGCCCGGCCGCCCGGTCCAGGAGGCGGTGCGCGGTGGTGGCCGCGGCCTCGGGGGCGAAGGCGGCGGCGCGGCCGTCGGCGGCGCCCTCCCCGGTGAACTCCAGGCGGGTGCCGCCGTCCGCCTCGGTCAGCCGGAGCGCGAGGGTGAGCTTCACGCCGCCGCTGCCCCGCACCTCCGTCCCCTCCCCGTCGACCACGAAGTGGTCGGGGTCCCGCTCGGTGACGGACAGGGACCCCCGGTAGGTCACGGTGTGCCCGCCGACGCGTACCTTGAGCCGGCCGGACAGCGGCCCGGCGCCGGTGTCCGCGTCCTGCTGGAGCCCCGGCACGCAGCGCGCCACCCGGGCGGGGTCGCGCAGCACGGCGCGGACGTCGACGGCGGGGACCGGAACGAACACCTGATGCTCCATGCGGTCGAGCCTACCGACGCGGCCGCTTCCCGTCAGTGAGGCGGCGGAGCCGTATCCGCCGGGTCCTGCCGCCGCGGCCTACGGGACGGCCCTCAGGAGTACCTCGGGTGCGGCAGCGTCGACGGCGGGAGGCCGGGGACGCGAGTGCGTTCCGCGTCGCGGGCGGCGTCGCCCAGGGACTGCGTGGACAGCGAGCGCAGGGCGGGCGTGTCCCGGTCCACGCGCAGCGCGGGGACGCGTTCGCGGGCGGCGAGGACGAAGCCCCAGTCCTGCGGGGGCACGGCCCCGGCGCCACCGCCAAGCACCCGGTCGGGGCCGGCGGCGTGGCCGGAGAGGCGGCCGCCCGCGCTGTAGGGGGCGGTGCGCAGGCCGGCGGCGCGCAGGGTGGCCTCGACGGTCCAGTACGAGCGGGCCCGGGCGGTCGGCGGTCCCGCGTGGACGGCGAGCCGGCCGCCGGGGCGCAGGGCCCGCGCAGCCAGCCCGTAGAACTCCTGTGAGTACAGCTTCGTGCTGGGCGTGATCCCGGGGTCGGGCAGGTCGGAGACGATGACGTCGAAGCGGCGCTGGGCGGCGGGTCCGCGCAGCCAGCGGAAGGCGTCCTCGGTGACGACTCCGAGGCGCGGGTCCTCGTACGCCCGGGCGTTGAGCGCGGAGAGCATCGGGTCGGTGCGGGCGAGCCGCACGACTTCGGGATCGAGCTCGATGACGGTGACGGAGGAGACGTCGCGGTAGCGCAGGACCTCCCGGGCGGCGAGGCCGTCGCCGCCGCCCAGGACCAGGACCCGGGTGTGCGGGCCGGTCATGGCGGGGTGGACGAGGGCCTCGTGGTAGCGGTACTCGTCGTAGCCGCTGACCCGCAGGCGGCCGTCGAGGAAGAACTCGAGGTCGCGCGGGGAGCCGGTCGCGGGCCCGGTCAGGACGAGCTCCTGGACTCCGGTCTGGAGGGCGACGCGGACCTCGCCCCCGTAGACGGCGCGGCGTGCGACGCGTTCGAAGTCGTCGGCCAGGACGGTGGCGCAGGCGAGGACGGCGAGGACGGTGATGTTGGCGGTGACGAGCAGCCAGCGGGCGCGGCGGCTCAGGTCGCGGCGGAAGAGCCACAGGACGAGCCCGCCGCCCACGACGGCGTTGACGGTGCCGGTGAGCACGGCTCCGGTGAGCTGGCCGAGGACGGGCAGGAGCAGGAACGGGAAGGCGAGGCCGCCGACGAGGGCGCCGACGTAGTCGGCGGCGAACAGGTCGGCGACGGCGCCGCCAGCGTCCTGTCTGCGGATGCGCTGGATGAGCACCATGAGGAGCGGGATCTCCGCGCCGATGAGCACGCCGATGGCGAAGGAGAAGGCGACGAGCGCGGTCCGGGACCCGCCCAGCCAGGCGAAGCTCGCGTAGAGCGCCATGGCGGAGAGCCCGCCGAGGAGCGCGAGCGCCGACTCGATGGCGGCGAAGCCGAAGGCCGGGCGCTCGCGCAGCGCCTTGGCGAGGAGGGAGCCGACGCCCATGGCGAAGACCATGACGGACAGCACGACCGACGCCTGCGTGACGGAGTCGCCGATGAGGTACGAGCCGAGGGCGAGCAGCTCCAGTTCGTACACGAGCCCGCAGGCGGCGCAGACGAACACGGTGGCCAGGACGAGGAGCCGGCCGGTCCGCGCCCGTACGGGCAGGGTGGCCGGGACGCGGCCCACGCCGCGCGGTTGCGGAGCCGGGAGCACCCCGCGCGGGGCGGAACGGTCGATCATGAAGCGAACCGTACGTCACCGCCTGCCCGCATCCAGTCACCCATATGGGTGTAAGTGGCGCACTGGTTCGGGCAGTTGGCGTAACGGCTCGGCAACTCGGCCTAGATGAGCGCCGGTGAACCGCCGGCGGGGACTCCGGCTCCTCCGTCGGCCCGGACCTCGGCTCCTCCGTCGACCCGGCCGTCGGCCCGGACCTCGGCGTCGCCGGGTGCCGCCGCGCCCGCCCCGCCGGCCGCGGCCATCCGTACGCCGACGCGGGTGCGCGTGGCCACCAGCTGTCCTTCCTGCGGGTACGCGTGCCAGGTCCGCCACCGCACCTGGCCCTCGTAACGCTGCGCGAGCATCGCGGTGAAGGCGTGCGGGCTGCCGGGGAAGGTCCCGGCGAGGCCGTTCGGGTGATCGGCGACCAGGGCGAGCAGCTCCTGCGCCCGCCCGGCGAAGGAGCCGCGCGAGAGGGTCTCGACCCGCGCGGCGAACTCGTACTCCCAGTCGCCGACCCGTTTCGCCACGCCCAGCGGCAGCGGTGTGCTGCTCCCGGGCATGCAGGCGACGGTCTCCGAACAGAGCACGTCGCCCTCTTCCAGGAGCACCTGATGAGAGGCCCCGAGCAGGCGCAACTCAACTTTTGCGCCCATCAGTTCGAGGTTCAGTACGGCCAGGGCGGGCAGCCGCTCCCTCCCCAGGGCCCAGGCGAGGTCGGCGGCACGCGTGTCGGTATAGGTGGTCTGGAGGGTCGTGAGCATGAGTCGGCTCCGCAAACGCGCGAGGGAGATGGGCCGGGCCCGCCAGCGGTGGTCAACGGGTGGGGGGACCGGCACGGGTCCACAGGAAGTCCCGGGAGGTCCGGGGACTGGTCTACTCAACCGAGGGAATCATGAAAGGCACGGCACTCACAGCGTTTTTACCCAACTTGAAGGGGTTTACATCCCCTCGGGGGCTACCCGGTTCACGTGTTCAACCACATGCCGCCCGTACGCCGTAATGCGCGGTGGGAAAACGCCCGAACAAGAAGACGCCCGAAGGAAGTTGTCCCCGGCGGGCGCTTCACGCCCACGCATCCATGCTGCCCCGTATCAGCTCGAACCGCATCCTCCGCCGCCGCACGACGAGGAAGAGCCGCAGGATGAGGAAGAGCCGCAGGAGGACCCGCCGCCGCCGTCGCCACCGCCACCCACCCACCAGCTGCTGCTGCTGTCGCCGCCGCTGCTGCCGCTGCCGCTGCCGCCCCCGCCGCCGGCCTTGATGACCGCCAAGACCATCCCCACGACGACGATCACGAAGATCACTGCTCCGAAAACCATCTCCTCGGCCCCCTCTCTGCGCCCCGGTCCCCCGGGGTGCGGGATCTCGATGTCCCGCGTGCAGGGGGGATTCCCGCGGCCCCCGCGGCCCAAAGCACACTTGAGCAAGTCCAGAGCTTCCGCGCAGGATGGCGGCCATGAGCGCTCCCGTGACCGCACCCGCAAGCAGCAACGGCCCCGTCCGGCCCTTCCTGAACCGCCGGCTCGCCGCCTTCGGCACGACGATCTTCGCGGAGATGTCCGCACTGGCCACCACCACCGGATCGATCAACCTCGGCCAGGGTTTCCCCGACACCGACGGCCCCGCCGAGATCGCCGAAGCCGCGGCCCGCGCGATCCGCGACGGCAAGGGCAACCAGTACCCGCCGGGCCCCGGCGTCCCCGAACTGCGCCAGGCGATCGCCGCCCACCAGCAGCGCTTCTACGGCCTGACCTACGACCCGGACACCGAGGTCCTCGTCACCGCGGGCGCCACGGAGGCCATCGCGGCCGCCCTCCTCGCCCTCCTGGAGCCCGGCGACGAGGTCATCGCCCTGGAGCCGTTCTACGACTCGTACGCCGCCTGCATCGCGATGGCCGGCGCGGTCCGCGTCCCGCTCACCCTGCGCGCGCCCGACTTCCGCCTCGACGTGGACGCGCTGCGCGCCGCGGTGACCCCGCGGACCCGGCTGCTGCTCCTGAACACCCCGCACAATCCGACGGGCACGGTGCTCACGCCCGCCGAACTGGCCGCCGTCGCGGAGCTGGCCGTCTCCCGCGACCTGCTGGTCATCACGGACGAGGTGTACGAGCACCTGGTCTTCGAGGGCTCCCACACACCTCTGGCGGGCTTGCCGGGCATGCGCGAGCGCACGGTCACGATCTCTTCCGCCGGCAAGACCTTCTCCTTCACGGGCTGGAAGGTCGGCTGGGTCACGGGGACCCAGGAACTCGTGAGCGCCGTCCGTACCGCCAAGCAGTTCCTGACGTACGTGTCCTCGGGCCCGTTCCAGTACGCGATCGCTGAGGCGCTCCGCCTGCCGGACGCGTACTTCGACGGTTTCCGCGCCGACCTGCAACGCAAGCGCGACCTGCTCGGCGACGGCTTGCGCGCGGCCGGGTTCGAGGTCTACCAGCCGCAGGGCACGTACTTCATCACCGCCGACATCACCCCCCTCGGTGAGAAGGACGCCTACGCCTTCTGCCGCGCCCTCCCCGAGCGCTGCGGCGTGGTCGCCATCCCCAACTCCGTCTTCTACGACGACAAGGACGCCGGCCGCAGCCAGGTCCGCTTCACCTTCTGCAAGAAGGACGACGTTCTTGCCGAGGCCACCAGCCGCCTCCGACGCCTCATGTCCTGAACTCACGCCGCCCTCGGCCTCGCCCCGGGCACGCGTCCTCGTCGGCAAGAGCAGCGGCGGCCGGTGGGAGTCCGGCGGTTTCGCCGCTGGTCAGCCGCGCCGCTTGCGGCCGTTCCTGCCGATAGGGTGCCGGCGCTTGTGGGCGCGGCCGGGACGGGCGGAGGGAGCGCGCAGCGCCCCGGCCGCCAGCTGCCTGAGCCCCTCCAGGCCAGCCCGGTCAGGGTGCGCGGAGTCCAATGCGGCGGCGATCGCGTCCCTGACATCGGGGCCCTGGGCGCGGAGCGCCTCCTCGGCGCCGCCCGAGCCGCCCGCCAGCTCCACGAGCTGGAGCAGGTTCTCGGCGAGAACCAGCAGATGCTCGGCGTCGATCATGCCCTCGGGAGACAGCAGCTCACTCTGCGCCAGCGCGTTCAACGCCAGCGGCGCCAGCTGGGGGTCGTGACGCAGCGTGCGCACCAGCCGCACGCCCTCATCGTCCGGCAACGCCGCCAGCAGCACGCCGAGCATCGCCTGCGCACGCGTACGGAAAGGTGTGGTCCGCACGGCGTCGGTCAGTTCCCGCAGTGCGTCCGCCCTCTCGCCGCGGGCCGTGATCCAGCCGGCCAGCTCCGCCTGGGCGGCATCCGGCGGGTATTCCTCAGCCAGTGCGCCCAGCAGGCCGGCCGCCGGCGCCCCGGCCAGTTCACCGATCAGCGGCGCGTCCCGGCCGACCGCCAGCAGCCGCTGCCGTACGGCCCGGGTACCGAGCTCGGTGAGACGGATGAGTTCGACAGGCCCGGTGGTCAGCTCCTCCCGCCGCTGATCGGCCCGCTCCCGCGCCGCCGAGTCGGGGGTTGCCGCGACGCCCAACAGCTCCGCGAGCTCCGGCGGCATGTCCGCGAGCAGCTCGGGACCGGCATCGGAGAGGTCGACATCGAGGAACACCGGATCGGCCATCCCACGGTCACGCTCGATCGCGCCCAGGTCGTCCAGCAGGTCGAGTGCCTTGCGCAGGTCCCGGTCTGCGTGCTCGAACCACATCCGGTGCTGGAGGTCCGACCCGTCGTCGAACTGGAAGAATGACCGATAGGCCAGGTGCACTGTGTCGCGCAGCCGCGGCCAGGGCATCGGGTACGGCAGGCTGTAGAGCGTGTTCAGCACATCCTGCAGGACGTCCTCGTAGACATCGAAGAGCATCGACTCGACGTGCCAGCCGTTGCGCACCCCGAGCAGGGCCTGCCGCAGCTCGAAGCACGCGTCGAAGGCGCGCAGCCACAGCTGAAGCGGGTCGGCCAGCAGCGGCCGGGCCTTGGCCACCGCGTACAAACGCCCCTTGACCACCCGGACCAGCCGCGCCTTCTTCGCCCACTCCACCAGCAGTCCCAGCCGCGGCAGGTCGGCCGAAGAGCGCACCCCATCGGTCTCGTCCCGAGTGCCGAGCCGGTCCGCCAACTCACGGGCATCTGCCATCCGCAGCCGTCCCGTCGCCGTCAGGGGGCGGCCGTCCTGTCCCGCCCACTCGGTGAGTCCGCGCAACTGCGCCACCGTCGTCGACGCCTCGGCCGGTCGGCGCAGGTCGTCGTCCTGGGGAAGCGCCACGGGCAGCTGTGGCTCGGCCCGGGCCGAGCCGGACAGCGCGCGGCCCGTCAGCCGCCGTTCCATGATCGCGTCGAGGGCCCGCCGATCGTAGGCGGCCTCTTCGCGCCGCGCCCGGTCCGCGAAGCGCTGCAACGCAGCTCCGTCCAGGACGTCCACGCCCTGCTCGGCGGCCGTCATCGCCCAGAACTTCGCCAGACCCCAGCGAGTGCGGTCCGCCATCGCCGCCGGATACTGTTCCGCGACCTTGTCGACCGCGGCGAGGGAATCATGGAGTGAGGGGCCGCGTGGGTCCGCCAACTGTGCGGCGTGCAGATAGCGCAGCAGCGTGCGCAGTGTGTCCGGGGCTTCGGCGCGTTCCTCCCCGGGAAGCTCGGTGACGTTCTGGGGCAGCCAGGAGAGCAGCAGCTCCTCCACATGGCGTGGCTCCCACAGCCCCAGTCGGCCGTCGGCCGTCGCCCGGTGCCGGTAGTCCAGCACCGTCTCGGCAGTGAATCCGTCCACCGGCAGGCCCTGTTCCCCGCCCCACCGGACCAGCCGGTCGACCAGCAGCCCGCGCGCGGCCTCGAACTCCTCCTCGGCCTCGACTTCGAACCTCATCCGCATGCAACTCGTCCAACCTGTCCGCAGCAGTCCTTACGGTGGCACGCTACCGCCGAACCACGGCCGTCGAATCGGTCGAGGACGATCTCACCTGATCAAGGGCGGCACGCGGCGACCAGGAACGACCGCTCCCGATGACGGCGGTGCCGGAGGCACCACCACACCGGGAGTCCTTCGTCAGCGGGCGTTCGACTACTCGGGCTCCGGACGCGGGAGTTCGTCGAGGTCGAGGGTGAAAGTGCGGCCGTCGGCCAGGGGGATGGGGAGCTTGCCCGTGCCGTACTTGTGGGTGTGCGCCGCGATGTAACCGGTGCCGGTCGGCTGGGTGTGGAGGACGACTTCCTGGGCGTAGGGGTCCACCACCAGGTAGATCGGAATGCCGTAGCGGCCGTACTTCGCGGTGCAGTCGTCGTAGTCCTTGCGTGCGGAGGAGGTCGAGACGACCTCGGAGATCAGCAGGACGTCTTCGAAGCTGTAGCGCTTGCCCTCCCGGCGGGCGTCCTCGCGAAGGATCACCAGATCGGGGGCGGAGTTCTCGTCGGCGGGGAAGTCGATGTAGACATCGGAGGCGGTCTTCGCGTGGCGTCCGAGGGACACGACCGTGTCGTATTGCATCGACTTGATCGTGCTGGAGTGCTCGAAGCTCTGCGGGGTCATGATCACTTTCCCGTCGGCCCCGAACAGGACCGTGTACCCCTTGGGGAACTCGGTGTGCACGATCGCGTCGACACTCATGGACGGCTCCTTCCGTGTGTGGTCAGGATACGACGCACAGCGCCCTGTCACCGGGCCCGCGGCCGTACGGCTCCGCGCTCGGTCCGGACAGGCGCCCGCCCAGGCTCCGTCGTCCAACGGGAGAGCCCGACGGAAGCGCGGATGCCCTCGGACATACGTCATGGGGCACGAGCCGCAGTCGGCTCACCGGCGTCACGGGACGCCCCCCTTGATGAGGCTTGGAGCAGGAAGCACGAATAGGCGTACGAACGCGGAGTCGGCTGGGTCACGGGCACGCCGGAGCTGGTCACGGGGTCCGCTCGGCGAAGCAGTTCCTGACGTACGTGTCCTCGGGCCCCTTCCAGTACGCGATTGCCGAGGCGCTGGTCCTGAAGGGTGGGGCGCTGACGCGATCGCCCTTCTTCGGACTCACCCACGCACCTCTACCGGGCCCAGATCATCACCCGCGAGGGGCCGAAGAGCTTCCCGAAGCTGTTCCGGGTCCGCGTTGATGCGCGCGGTCGCCCGCCAGGACACGAGGGTCCGATGCACAGCCTCTCTGGCTCCCAGCTCAGCCGCGTCGGACAGCGCTTCGAGCAACTCCACGGTGAAGGCGCGCATCTCTTCGTCATCCAGATGCCGCACCCACGGAAAGACCTCCGGCAGTGCCATCAGCAATGACCGGGCGCCGTCATCGTGCTTCATGAGGGCAAGGAAGAGCCGCGACGCCGTCGTGAGGTTCTCCTCCGTGCGCTCCGCGTGCACAGCAGTCGTCAGGACCATGTCTGGCGCATCACGGTGCGTGACACGGAGAGCGCCAAGGGCAGCGGCGCGGGCGGCCACGGCCTTCGGGTTTCGGGACAGATCGGTGAACGAGACCGATTCAGGGTCGGCTCCCAGATAGGTAAGGCTCATACTCAGACTGTACTCAGATTACGTTCTGATTGCCAGCGTTCCCACAGCCGGGCCCCTGCGCAGGGCCGAGCTCAGAAGCCGATCAAGTCCGGTCTGCAGGTGGGGTAACCAGCGCATCATCCCGCTATGCAGACAACCACTGCCCCGCCAGCGGAAACAGCGCGTACCCGCGTCCCGGCCAAGAAGGACGCGCTTCAAGCGATCGTCACCCTGTTAGGACTCGGGGGAGTCCTGTTGACCGGCATCCAGTACTGGGCCGTGGATCGGTACCTCGCCCAGTTCGGCGTCACGCCGGAGGAAGTCGGGCTGGACACAGCGGTCCTATTGACCCGAGCCGCCACAGCGCTGGCCTTTCTAGGCTTCTTGATCGTCCCGCTGTTGCTCTTCTGGCCGGGCATGTTCACCGTGGGTATGGCTGAAAGATCGAACCGAAGCCGCGCGTCGCGATTCGTGCTGCGGGAGTTCCGGCGCCGCCCCGGGCTCCGCACGCTCGCGCTGGCAGCGCTAGTGGGCTTGGGCTGGACAGCAGTGGCTGCGCTAGATGGACCCGGCGCCCTGCTGCACGAAGGCCTCTGGGCCATGATGTGGGTGGCTGGGACTCTCATCGCCGCGCCCGCGCTGCACCTGGCCGGCAAGCATCGGACGCTAGGCCCGCTCCTGCGCATGTGCCTCGTCGCTTTCCTCCTGACCGGCCTCTGCCTGACCTGTCTGGGTGATGCAATGGAGAAACGCGGCATGCAGACTGCAGAATCGGCGCGACCGAGCGGCCTGGCGTACCTGCTGGGAATCCGCCCCCAGATCGTTCGAGCGGACTTTGCCGAGACGGTGGGCAACGCGGAACCCGCCGACGGGCCGATGCTCTACCTCGGCCAGGCCGCCGGGGTTCACGTGCTCTACGACTGCGCAACCTCAACGGTGATCCGCAAAACGGCCGTACAGGTGCAGTTGACCAGCCAGATCGGCCGGGGCCAGGAAATTCTCGCCCTCGAAGTCGAACGCTCGTGCCGACGATGAGCCAGCATGTGGGTCGCCCGCAGATGCTCGCACCTCGCCCTTCTGCAAGCGCACCGACGTCCTGGAAGAGGCGGTGGCCCGGCTGCGGCCGCGATCCGCCAACTCGTACTCCAAGCCCCGGACCCCGTCATCGCGAAGGCGCTCGGCTACCACGACAAGACGGCCACCCGCCTGGTCACCGAAGCCGGAGGAACCTGGAGCCGATACGCCCCCGGCGACCACACACGGTGACACCAGGACCGGCCTCAACCAGGAAGACGCGACACCTCAACATGCGAGCCCACCAGTCCCGAGGCCGCACTGGTCGAGCACCACACCATCCAGCGGCACCGTCTCCGCCGGATCGAAGAACGCGCCTTCCTTCAACGGCTGCTCCAGGTACCGCTGGAGCAGATCGATCGCGTCCATCACCGGCCGATAGGCGGTGTTGTTGCACTTCAGCGTCAGCGCTGACGGAGTTGGGCGTGTGCGGCCAAGCCAACCCAGGTCCAGCGGTCGGCTGCGGCAGAGTCCCGCAGCTTGAGAAGGAAATGACTGAACGCCAGAACACCGCCGAAACATACCCAGTAATTCCCCGTCATACGACCTCTGGTGAAAATCCAGCAAGTAATGGGCGCGAGCCCGCAGGGTCTCCATCCCGGCACTCTGAGTAAGAAAGGGAGTGTCAGAGGTCGGCATGTGCGGCTGCTGTCCCATCAAGACGATGGTTAGCTGAGATTGGTTGGCGCCAATCCGTGAGGCGCTCGACCCAAGATGGACACCACTACTGAGAAGCTCATTCTACATACCACCGCACCTGGACTACCTAGCAAGCCAAGGTCCGCGAGGTGTGAAGATGGAACTTGGAAAAGCCATAGCAGCCGCAGTGCTGCTGACCCCTCTCTCATTCGCAGGTATGACGGATCCCGCTGCGGCGGCGCCCGTCCACATTGTCAGCGCCGATGTATTCCTACTCGCCTGGGATGGGCCGCCAGACCAGGATCTGAAGTCAATCCAGCGTAAGACAAACATCACCCTTACGCACAACAAACCAAAGACTAGCGTCACATTCCGGGTTTGCGCAGACGGTGCCACTGCCGTACTGAAATTGCACGCGACCCTTAATGGCGACGAAACGGTTACCGTGCAGCCAAACCTAGCACTATATGATGGGCCACCCTGGTGCGAAATGATCGACCTTGCCGGCTCGAAGTCCCCTTCGCCGGCAACTTTGGGCGGAGGCAGAGGCAGGCTACTCTGGAACTTCACCGTGACCAGCGATAAGTTCCTCTCAAGCGATAAGGCCTCTACGGGTATGACGATCACCCATAACCTCTGGCCATAACAACGGCTAACGCAATGAGGTGGATCCGCCCTGGTTGCTGGAGCAGGAGCCGAGAGCCTTCTCCGGCAGGCCGCCGACCAGGGCAGCGCCATCGTCCTGAACACAGGGAGAGGGCTGGCGAAGCCACTCAGCAGTCTGTGGCCGTACGGCCTGAACGCCGACGGCACAGGGCGATCAGGTCCCGGTCCACGTCGTCCAGGAAGGAGAACCGCTCCAGCTCGTCCAGCGCCGCCCGCTGACCAGGCGACAGCAGGCCGTACAGGGTCTCCCACAGCCGCTGGTTCGCCGCCTCCCGCACCCCGGCCACCAGCCGGGCCAGCGTCGTCACCCCCGGCAGCAGCACCCGCCGCTCGCGCAGCCACCCCACCGCCGCGTCGAACAGCGCCTTCGGCCCCTCCCCGGTAGTCCAGGCCCGCGCGTCCACCCACCCCCGCAGCTCCGGCCCCCCCTCGGCGAATCCCGGTACTCCAGCAGCCGCCGCAGCTCGCGGACGTGGTCGAGGCGGGTGTTCTCCCGCTCGCCGTACGCCTTCAGCACCGAGGCGTCCTCGATGTCCAACTGCTCGGCCAGGTGGGCGACCTCCACCGGGACGTCGGTCGGGTCGTCCCGGAACAATCCGAGGTAGCGCACCGTCGTCAGCTGGGCGGGGCTCCCATGTGAGCATCCGTCCGGATTTCGGATAACACTGGCGTACCCAGGAACCCGCGAACCTGCTGGAGATATTCGATCTGAAAACCAGGCGGAAGGGAAGGCTAGAGCATGGCTACGTTCCAATTGCTAGGGCTAAAGTGCTGGGAAACCACGGACGGATTCGGGGCCGACCAGGTGCGAATCATCTTCGGTTTTGATGATTTGATGTTCTTCGATAACGACATGGGGGAGGGGGATGAGTGGGAGCTAGTGGAATCCAGACAATTCCTAGCCTCCGAAAAGGTATGGGTGAAAGAAGCGGATTCGGGGAGCGGTGATGACGAGATCGGAATGTTCGTCGTCACCTCCGAAGACCAGGGCGAGCATGGGATAACGCTGTCGGGCGACGGTTCGCACTACGACCTCCGCTACAGGATTGGGCCGTGACGGCGACCTCGCTGCCCGGGCCGCCCGTGCCTCGGCTGCATGCCCATGCGCGGCGGGCTCGTACAGAGCCGGCCGGAGGGACCGTTCAGCCGTCGGCCGGGTAGCTGAACAGGTGGTTGTCATCGAGCACGGGCCCGACGTATTCGTTGACGAGAAGCGGCGCGGCCTTTGGCTCGATGGGTATGTCGGCGCCGGTTCTCGCCCCCAGAACGGCAGGACCGCCTGCTCCACGGCCGTATACCCGGCCGTGCCACACCGCGGTGACGGTCGGGGGGTGCGTCCCTGATCTCCGTCCTTGATCGCGCACAGCAACGTGTCGGTGGCCGCGCCCGCCGCGACGACCGCGAACCCCGCGTGCAACCAGCGTCGCGACCCGGTCGACTCCCGAACCTCACTGTCCGTCACTCCGTCAGGCCGTGAACCCGTCTCGGCTGACGAATACGCGACACATCAACATGCGGGCTTACCAGTCCCGAGGCCGGCCCCGCCCTCGTAGTGTTCCTCCGTACTCACGTCACACGGACTCACGTCACACGAGGGAAGTCGGGATACATGGCCACCGTGTCGAGCGGCACGCCGGGCGGCGCGACGGACGACGCGACGGTCCGGGCGCCGGACGATGCGACGGTCCGGGCGCCGGACGGCGCCGGGCGGGCCGGTCCGGGCGGCGTGCCGGCCACTCCGGGCGGCGGCGTGCGGGCCGCCCGGGTCCCGGCTCCGGGTGCCCTCGTCGCGCTCGGGGTGTTCGCCGCCGTGCGCGGGCTCGGGGTGCTCGTGGTCGCCCTCGCGGCCTGGTGGACCGGGCGCAGCCCCGTGAAGCTGCTCGGGGAGTCCTGGGACTCGGTCTGGTACCTGCGGATCGCCGAGCACGGCTACGGGCGGACCCAGATGTACCCCGACATGGGCTCCCTCCAGAGCGACTCCGCCTTCTTCCCGCTCTACCCCGTCCTCATCCGCTGCGCCGCCGCCGTCCTGCCCGGCTCCCTGGCGGCGGCCGCCCTCGTCGTCGCCTGGATCGCCGCTGGGGCCGCGGCGATCGGGGTGTACCGGGTCGGGGAGCGGCTCCTCGGGGCCCGCGGCGGGCTGCTGCTCGTCGCGCTGTGGGCCGTGCTGCCGCACGCCCTCATGCTGACCCTCGCCTACACCGAGGCCCTGCTGGCCGCCTTCGCCGCCTGGGCCCTGTACGCCCTGCTGCGCGGCCGCTGGGGGTGGGCCGCCGGGCTGGCGGTGCTGGCCGGGCTGACCCGGCCCACCGGCATCGCGGTGGCCGCCGCGGTCGTGGTGGGCGCCGCCTCGGAGATCTTCCGGCAGCGGGGCCGCGCGCCCGCGACGGTGTGGGCCGCCGCGCTGGCCGCGCCCGCGGGCTGGGCCTCGTACGTCTTGCTCGTGGGCGTGCGCCGGGGTGATCCGCTCGGCGGCTACTTCGCGGTCCAGAGCGGCTGGGGCTCGCGCTTCGACTTCGGCGCGGCGGCGCTGCGCTCGGCCCGGCACGCGCTCACCGGGGACGTGGAGCTCGCCACCACGGTGACGGTGGTCCTGCTGGCGGCCGCCCTGCTGCTCGCGGGCCTGCTCGCGGCGGGCCGGACGGCGCCGCTGCCGCTGCTCGTGTACACCGGCGTCCTGCTGGCGATGACCTACGGCGGGGCGGGCTTCTTCGAGTCGAAGCCGCGCTTCCTGCTGCCCGCGTTCCCGCTGCTGCTGCCGCTGGTGGCCGTCATGGCGAAAGCCCGGCCGCGCACCGCGGTCGTGGTGACCGTGGTGCTGGCCGGGCTCTCCTACGGATACGGGCCGTACCTGCTGCTCGGATCCGGTGTGGCGCCGTAGGCGCTGTGGTGCCACAGGGCGGCGCCGCGGCGCCATGAGGGGCGGCGCCGTGGTGCCGTGGGGGCGGTGCGGGACCTAGTTGGTCTCGCCGCCGCCGTCCTCGCCGTCCTCGCCCTTGTCGGCGGAGTCGACCTCCGCCTCCAGGCCGAGCTGCTCGACGAGCCACTTGTCGAACTCGATCGACGCGCGGACCCAGCTGACCGTGGAGGACACGAAGTGCTCCAGGTTGACGCCGGTGCCGATCAGCATCTGCGCCTCGCCGATCAGGCGGACGGAACCGTCATCGTGCGTGTGGCTGTAGACCTTCGGCCACAGCGTGCGGCGGTTCCAGTCGTCGATCGACTCGAGGAGCTGCGGCTTCTCGTCGATCTTGTGCGGGCGGTCGTAGAAGGTCCGCACGGAGAAGACCTGCTGCTCGTCTTCGCCGCGGAACATGAAGTACGTGCGGAATTCCTCCCACGGCGCCGCGAGGTCGCCCTCGTCGTCGACGACGTACTTGAGCTCCATCTGCTCCAGGAGCTGCTTGACCAGATCCTGATCGGGGACGACGGGGCCCGCCGGTCCTGTGGCCTGCGGATCGGGCTGCTGCCCTCCGAAGTTCGGAATCGAGGCCGGGTCGATGCTCACCGTGTACTTCCCTTCGTGCGGATACGGCCATCCTCCCCCATCACGCCCATCCCGTGTCCACCCCGCAGGGGCGATCCGCTCCGGGCGGACAGGAGTAGGACTCCGGTAAGCGGGACGGATGGCCGCGCAAGGGCGGATACGGGAGCGCCCGCCCCGGCCCGCGCAGCCGGTGCGGGCGCGCCGGGGCGCGTCTAGAGCGCCTTTCCGACCAGCAGGCCGTCGCCCGCCACCGCGACGCGGACCGTGTCGCCGTCCTTGACCTCGCCGGAGAGGATCTCCTTGGCCAGGCGGTCGCCGATCGCCGTCTGGATCAGGCGGCGCAGCGGCCGGGCACCGTACGCGGGGTCGTTGCCCTTGTCCGCCAGCCAGGCCAGGGCCTCGGGCGTGACGTCCAGGGTGAGGCGGCGGTCCGCCAGCCGCTTGGCGAGGCGGCCGATCTGGAGCTCGGCGATGTGGGCCAGCTCCGACTCGCTGAGGGCGGAGAAGACCACGAGGTCGTCGAGGCGGTTCAGGAACTCCGGCTTGAAGGAGGCCCTGACCACGTCCATGACCCGGGCCTTCTTCTCGTCCGCCCCCGTGGACGGGTCCATCAGGAACTGGCTGCCCAGGTTCGAGGTCAGGACCAGGATCGTGTTGCGGAAGTCCACCGTGCGGCCCTGGCCGTCCGTGAGGCGCCCGTCGTCGAGGACCTGGAGCAGGATGTCGAAGACCTCGGGA
Organism: Streptomyces sp. ISL-66; assembly: GCF_018614135.1. Lineage (GTDB taxonomy): Bacteria > Actinomycetota > Actinomycetes > Streptomycetales > Streptomycetaceae > Streptomyces. The sequence goes on along the minus strand of NZ_JAGGOW010000131.1, from coordinate 25,843 downwards.
TGGGCCTTCTCCACCTCGTCCAGGAGCACCACGGAGTACGGGCGCCGGCGGACGGCCTCGGTCAGCTGACCGCCCTCCTCGTAGCCCACGTACCCGGGCGGGGCGCCGACGAGCCGGGCGACGCTGTGCTTCTCGCCGTACTCCGACATGTCGATGCGGATCATGGCCCGCTCGTCGTCGAAGAGGAAGTCCGCGAGGGCCTTGGCCAGCTCCGTCTTGCCCACGCCCGTCGGGCCGAGGAAGAGGAACGAGCCGGTCGGCCGGTCCGGGTCCGCGATGCCGGCGCGGGTGCGGCGCACGGCGTCCGAGACGGCCCGTACGGCCTCGCCCTGGCCGATCAGACGGCGGCCCAGCTCCTCCTCCATCCGCAGGAGCTTGTGGGTCTCGCCCTCCAGCAGGCGGCCGGCCGGAATGCCCGTCCAGGCGCCGACCACGTCCGCGATGTCGTCCGGGCCCACCTCGTCCCGGACCATGCTGTCCTTCGAGGCGGCGCCCGTCTTCGCGCCCGCCTTGACGGCCTCCTCCTCGGTGGCCTCCGCGAGCTCGCGCTCCAGGGCCGGGATCTCCCCGTAGAGCAGCTTGGAGGCCGTGTCGAAGTCTCCGTCGCGCTGGGCCCGCTCGGCCTGGCCGCGCAGGTCGTCCAGGCGCTCCTTGAGCTCGCCGACGCGGTTGAGGGACTGCTTCTCCTTCTCCCAGCGGGCGGTGAGGCCCCGCAGGTCCTCCTCCTTGTCCGCCAGGTCCTTGCGGAGCTTGTCCAGGCGTTCGAGCGAGGCCGGGTCGGACTCGTTCTTCAGCGCCAGCTCCTCCATCCGCAGGCGGTCCACCGCGCGCTGGAGCTCGTCGATCTCCAGCGGGGAGGAGTCGATCTCCATGCGCAGCCGGGAGGCCGCCTCGTCGACGAGGTCGATGGCCTTGTCCGGGAGGAAGCGGGAGGTGATGTAGCGGTCGGAGAGGGTCGCCGCGGCCACCAGGGCGCTGTCGTTGATGACGACCTTGTGGTGGGCCTCGTAGCGGCCCTTGAGACCGCGCAGGATCGCGATGGTGTCCTCGACGCTCGGCTCGGCGACCAGCACCTGCTGGAAGCGCCGCTCCAGCGCCGGGTCCTTCTCGATCCGCTCCCGGTACTCGTCGAGCGTCGTCGCGCCGACCATCCGCAGCTCGCCGCGGGCCAGCATGGGCTTGAGCATGTTGCCCGCGTCCATGGAGGAGTCCCCGCCGGCGCCCGCGCCGACGACCGTGTGCAGCTCGTCGATGAAGGTGACGATCTGGCCGTCGCTGGCCTTGATCTCCGCGAGGACGGTCTTGAGCCGCTCCTCGAACTCGCCGCGGTACTTGGCGCCCGCGACCATCGCGCCGAGGTCGAGCGAGACGAGGCGCTTGTTCTTCAGGGACTCGGGTACGTCGCCCTTGACGATGCGCTGGGCCAGGCCCTCGACGACGGCGGTCTTGCCGACGCCGGGCTCGCCGATGAGCACCGGGTTGTTCTTCGTGCGGCGCGAGAGCACCTGGACGACGCGCCGGATCTCCTGGTCCCGGCCGATGACCGGGTCGAGCTTGCCCTCGCGGGCGGCCGCCGTGAAGTCGGTGCCGAACTTCTCCAGGGCCTTGTACTGGCCCTCGGGGTCGGGGGAGGTCACCCGCCGCCCTCCTCTTGAGGTCTCGAATGCGGACAGCAGCTTCTTCGCGGTCGCACCCTGGGCGGAAAGGAGCTCTCCGGCCGCGCCGCCCTTGGCGGCGATGGCGATGAGCAGGTGTTCGGTGGAGAGGTACTCGTCGCCGAGCTTCCCGGCCTGGGCGTCCGCCTCGGCCAGTACGGCGAGCAGCTCGCGCGTGGGCTGCGGGGGCGCGACCGTGGAGCCCGTGACGCTGGGCAGGGCGGCCAGCAGCCGGTCCGCGCCGGTGCGGACGGCCGCCTGGTCGGCTTCGGTCGCGGCCAGCAGGTCGGTGATGTTCTCGTTGTCCTCGCCGGCGAGCAGGGCCAGCAGCAGGTGCGCGGGGGTCAGGTCCGCGTGCCCGTCCTTGACGGCCCTGCTGGTGGCCGCGTTGAGCGCGTCCCGGCTCCTGTTGGTCAGCTCGGCATCCACGGGCTGCTTCTCCCTTCCGTACGGCATCGGCTACGGCTCTTGTGCCTGCTCGCATGGTCGTTGCGCTTTACATGCACAACCTGCATAAAGTTGAGTCTATTCCACTCAAGGTGGCGGGACGTACCCTTCGCGCATGTCGGTTACCAGCACAGTTCATGACGTACTCAACCCGACGTCCGAGTACCTCGCCTTCTGGCGGGAGCGGCACGTCTGCACACTGACCACCCCGCGCCCCGACGGCAGCCCGCACGTGGTGCCGGTGGGCGTGACGTACGACCCGGAGGCCGGGCTGGCGCGGGTGATCAGCAACAAGAACAGCAAGAAGATCCGCAACGTCCTGGCGGCGCAGGCCGGCCCGCACGGCGGGCCCCGGGTGGCGGTGTGCCAGATGGAGGGGCGCCGCTGGGCGACGCTGGAGGGCCGCGCGGTGATCCGCACGGACGAGGCCTCCGTCGCGGAGGCGGTACGGCGCTACGCGGAGCGCTACGGCCGGATGCCCTCGCCGAACCCGGACCGGGTGGTCATGGAGATCACCCTGGACCGGGCCATGGGACGGGCCTGAGCGCAGGGCCGGGCCGAGGGACGCGCCCGGTCGGCGCGCAAGACGCGCACGAAGACGCGGGCGGAAAGCGCGGGCGGAAGCCGCAGAAGGCGGACGCGGACGGCCGGTTCGAACTGTCCGGTTCAACCACTGGACAGGCACATCACAACGGCGCCATCGTGGTCAGGTCCACGATGGCGCCGTTGTGTGGGGGTAGCGCCTGAGCGATCTGGGACGACGGGGGAATCGCGTCAGGCACTGCGGGGGGTGGCACTGGTTTCGGTTTCGAAAAGCTGGTGATCACGCTGATCCAGATTGACGAAGACCATTCCGTAGCGGATTTCGCAACGAACGGGCTGCGGCGCGCCTCGCGGGCGACGCAGGCACCTGTAGGCGCGGACGTCTTCGTCCTCCTCGCGGACCACGACGATCGGCTGACCGAAGAGGGTGACCTTCAGAGAATCACCGGCATAAGGAATGGCACTGGTCAGATCGATGAACTGCCAGCCGGAGCGGTAGGCGGAGGCCATTTCGCGACGGAAGCCGCGGTCGTCGGGGGTCATCAGGAAACCTTCATGGGCGCGATGTCCCAACCGCTGTCCGCCGGACCGGTCGGCGGCTTCACGGCCACGCGATCCCAGCCGCTGTCCGCCTGCTTGCTCCCCGTGTCCCCGCCCGCGGCGCTTACTGCCCCAAAGACCGCAACGGCGGAGAAAACAACGGCAAGCGCCGAGCGAAGCATTTTCTTGTACATGGTCGGCTTCGTCCTCACTTGATGGAATCCTCTCCCCCGCGTGACAGACGATGGCTCATTCAGGCACGTCAGTGCCACAGGGACGATGCATCATGTTCTTACATGTTCAGGACCCTGGGGGGTGGAGATTTGCCAAGAAACGACACAAATCAGACACATCCCCACCCCGTCACGTCGATGTGCGACGAGGGAGCGCGGCTCTACGCCGTCGCCCTGAGCACCGGCCGGGTGGCCCGCGCCGAGATCGAGCACGCCCCCTGCCTGCTCGAATTCGCTCTGCTCCAGCCCGACCCGGATGACGTCAACCAGCTTCGCGCGGTTCCCCCGTCCGTCGCACTCGCACAACGTCTCCATCCGCTCGAACGTGAGATCCAGGACCGGCGGCGCGTCGCCGTGGACCTCACCGATGCATTCGAGCCGTTCCTCACCATCAGCGCGCAGAGTCCGGCAAACACCCACGCCATCACCGTGCTGGAGGGCCTGGAACAGATCAACGCCGCCCTCGATCTGGCCACTGCCGAGTGTCACACGGAGATGCTGACGGTCCAGCCCGGCGGGGGCCGGTCCTCCTTCGTCCTCACGGAGGCCCTGGAGCGGGACGCGCCGCTCATCGACCGCGGGGTGAGCATCCGCACCCTCTACCAGCACACCGCGCGGCACAGCCAGGGCATCCTCGCGTACGTCGACCGCATCTCCACGGGCAAGGTGGAGGTGCGCACGCTGGAAGAACTCATCGAGCGCCTCATCGTCTTCGACCGTACCGTGGCGTTCATCCCCGCCAGCGACGACCGGCGCGTGGCACTGGAGCTGCGCCACCCCGGGCTGGTGGCCTATCTCATCAAGGTGTTCGAACAACTGTGGCGCCGTGCGGTGCCGTTGCGCGAAGAGGTGACGTACACCCACAAGCCGGATGGTATCTCCGGCGTGCAGCGCTCCATCGCCCAACTCCTCATCGAGGGGCACGTGGACGAGGCGATCGCGCGCCGGCTCGGGATGAACGTACGGACCTGCCGCGCCCACATCGCCAAGCTGGCGACCGCGCTGGGCAGCGGCAGCCGCGCGCAGCTCGGCTTCCTCATCGCCGAGTCGGGGATCCTCAAGGAAACCGGGCGGCTGGCCGCACCGCACGCGGATGAGGCGTAGGGAAAAGGCGTAGGGAAAGGCGTACGAAGGGGCGTACGGAGGCCCGGGCGGGCGCCGACGGACGCGGAGACACCGTGAAGCCCGAAGGCCCCGCTCGCACGGCGAGCGGGGCCTTCGGGCTTCACGCCGAACCGACGTCAGTCCAGGGGGCGCTTGGGGCGCCAGACGACCAGCGCGTTGCCCGGCACCGGCGGCTGGTACGGGACCAGGTCCCGCCGGTACGAGGCGTGTACCTGGGCCTCGCGCTGCTGGAGGACGGCGGCGGCGCCGTCGACCGCGGCGGAGAGCTCGGCCACGCGCTGCTGGAGCGCGGCGACCTGGTTCTCCAGCTCGATGATCCGCTTGATGCCCGCCAGGTTGATGCCCTCGTCCTGGGACAGCGCCTGCACCGTGCGGAGCAGTTCGATGTCGCGGGCCGAGTAGCGCCGGCCGCGCCCGGCCGTACGGTCCGGGGAGACCAGGCCGAGGCGGTCGTACTGGCGCAGGGTCTGCGGGTGCAGGCCCGAGAGCTGGGCGGCCACCGAGATCACGTAGACCGGGGTGTCGTCGGTGAGCTGGTAATGGCTCCTACGGCGGCCGTCCATGTCATGCTCCCTTCGCGGACTCGAACAGCGCGGAGCGCGGGTCCTCGGACTCCGTCGCCTCGCGGAACAGCTCCAGGGCCTCGCGGGCCTTGTCGTTCAGCTCGGTCGGGACCGCGACCTCCACCGTCACGAGCAGATCGCCGCGGGTGCCGTCCTTGCGGACCGCGCCCTTGCCGCGGGCCCGCATCGTGCGGCCGCCCGGGGTGCCCGGAGGCAGCTTCAGCGTCACCGGGGGGCCGTTCAAGGTCGGGACCTTGATGTCGGCTCCCAGCGCCGCCTCGGCGAAGGTCACCGGAACGGTCACCGTGAGGTTGTCGTCCTTGCGGCCGAAGACCGGGTGGGCGTCGACGTGGACGACGACGTACAGGTCCCCGGCGGGGCCGCCGCGCTCGCCCGGAGCGCCCTTGCCGCGCAGCCGGATCCGCTGGGAGTCGGCGACCCCCGCCGGGATCCGGACCTGCATGGTGCGGGAACTTCGGGCCCGGCCGCTGCCCTTGCAGATGTCGCAGGGGGTCTCGGCGATCAGGCCGCGGCCCTTGCAGTCGGCGCAGGGGTCCGTCAGCGAGAAGCCGCCGCCGCTGCCCCGGGATACCTGGCCGGTGCCGACGCAGGTCGGGCACACGCGGGGCGTGCCGTTCTTGTCGCCGGTGCCCGAACAGGCCTTGCAGGGCGCCTGCGAGGACATCCGGAGCGGGACCGTGGCCCCGTCCACCGCCTCCGTGAAGGAGAGGGTGACCTCCGATTCGATGTCCTGGCCGCGGCGCGGCTGGATACGGGTCCCCGTACCGGCGCCGGCTCCGCCGCGGTTGAACAGGCCGCCGAAGACATCGCCCAGGCCGCCGCCGAAGCCGCCGCCCGCACCGCCTCCGGCGCCCGGGTGGGTGCCCCCGAAGAGGTCACCGAGGTCGAAGTTGAACGAACCGCCGCCCCCGCCCGGCCCGGGGCGGAAGCCTCCGTTGCCGAACAGGGCGCGGGCCTCGTCGTACTCCTTGCGCTTCTTCGCGTCGCCGAGGATGTCGTTCGCCTCGGAGATCTCCTTGAAGCGCGCCTCGGCCGAGGCGTCGCCCTTGTTGGCGTCCGGGTGGAACTCGCGGGCGAGCTTCCGGTACGCCTTCTTGATCTCGGCCTCGGTGGCGTCCTTCGGGACACCGAGAACCTTGTAGTAGTCCTTCTCGACGAAGTCCTTCGTGCTCATCCCCGGTGTCCCTCCTCTCGCACTTCTGGCACTTCTCGTACTTCTCGTACTTCTGCTGCTACGTGTTCAGCGTCAGCCCTCGTCGGGGGCATCCGCGTCCTTGTCCGACGGGGCCTCGGCTTCCGCCGCCTCGGACTTCGGCGCCGTGCCCGGCTGGGGCTCGGCCACCGCGACCCGCGCGGGACGGATCGTACGCTCGCCGATCCGGTAACCCGGCTGCAGGATCGCCACGCAGGTGTCCTCAGTGACGTCCGGCGCGTACGAGTGCATCAGGGCCTCGTGGATCGTCGGGTCGAAGGGCTCGCCCTCCTTGCCGAACTGCTGCAGGCCCATCTTGGCCGCGGCGGTCTCCAGCGATTCGGCCACCGACTTGAAGCCGCCGACCAGTTCGCCATGCTCCCGCGCCCGGCCGATGTCGTCCAGGGTCGGGAGGAGCTCCGTCAGGAGGGACGCGACCGCGATCTCCTTGACGGCGATCCGGTCCCGCTCCACCCGGCGGCGGTAGTTCTGGTACTCCGCCTGGAGCCGCTGGAGGTCCGCGGTGCGCTCGCCGAGCGCGGTACGGGCCTGGTCCAGCTGGGCCAGGAGAGCTACGTCCGGTGCTGCTGCGGAGTCCCCGGCCGGGGCCGCGGCCTCCTCCGTGGAGGAAGCTGCGGCCTTCGGCTCGGCGGCGTCGTCAGGCGCGGCGTCGGCGGGGACTTCGGGCTTCTCCTCGAAACCCGGGGTCTCCTCCGACATCAGGCAGCGCCGCCCTTCGGCTTCTCGTCGTCGACGATCTCGGCGTCGACGACGTCGTCGTTGGCGTCGGCGTGGCCCGCGTCACCGGTCGGCGCGCCGCCGGCGGCCTGAGCGGCCTGGGCGTCGGCGTAGATCGCCTGGCCGAGCTTCTGGCTGACGGCAGCGAGCTTCTCGGTCGCGGTGCGGATCTCGGCGGTGTCCTCGCCCTTGAGCTTTTCCTTCAGCTCGGCGATGGAGGCCTCCACCTCGTCCTTGACCTCGGCCGGGACCTTGTCCTCGTTGTCCTTGACGAACTTCTCCGTCTGGTAGACGAGCTGCTCGCCCTGGTTGCGGGACTCGGCCGCCTCCTTGCGGCGCAGGTCCTCGTCCGCGTACTGCTCCGCCTCCTGGCGCATGCGGTCGACCTCGTCCTTGCCGAGCGAAGAGCCGCCGGTGACGGTCATCTTCTGCTCCTTGCCCGTGCCGAGGTCCTTGGCGGTCACGTGCATGATGCCGTTCGCGTCGATGTCGAAGGAGACCTCGATCTGCGGGACGCCACGCGGGGCCGGCGGCAGGCCGGTCAGCTCGAACATGCCGAGCTTCTTGTTGTACGCCGCGATCTCGCGCTCGCCCTGGTAGACCTGGATCTGCACGGACGGCTGGTTGTCCTCGGCCGTCGTGAAGATCTCGGACCGCTTGGTCGGGATCGTGGTGTTGCGCTCGATGAGCTTGGTCATGATGCCGCCCTTGGTTTCGATACCGAGGGACAGCGGGGTCACGTCGAGGAGCAGGACGTCCTTGACCTCACCCTTGAGCACGCCCGCCTGGAGGGTCGCGCCGATGGCGACGACCTCGTCCGGGTTGACGCCCTTGTTGGCGTCCTGACCGCCGGTGAGCTCCTTGACGAGCTCGGCGACGGCCGGCATGCGGGTGGAGCCGCCGACCAGGACCACGTGGTCGATCTCGGACAGGTTGATGCCCGCGTCCTTGATGACGTTGTGGAACGGCGTCTTGCAGCGGTCCAGCAGGTCCGCGGTCAGCTGCTGGAACTGCGAGCGCGTGAGCTTCTCGTCCAGGTGCAGCGGGCCCTCGGCGGACGCCGTGATGTAGGGCAGGTTGATCGAGGTCTCCGTGGAGGAGGACAGCTCGATCTTCGCCTTCTCGGCGGCCTCGCGCAGACGCTGGAGCGCCATCTTGTCCTTGGCCAGGTCGACGCCGTGGCCGTTCTGGAACTGCTTCACGAGGTAGTCGACGACGCGCTGGTCCCAGTCGTCGCCACCGAGGTGGTTGTCACCGTTGGTGGCCTTGACCTCGACGACGCCGTCACCGATCTCGAGGAGCGACACGTCGAAGGTGCCGCCACCGAGGTCGAAGACGAGAATGGTCTGGTCGTCCTTGTCGAGGCCGTAGGCCAGGGCGGCGGCGGTCGGCTCGTTGACGATGCGCAGGACGTTGAGGCCCGCGATCTCACCGGCTTCCTTCGTCGCCTGACGCTCGGAGTCGTTGAAGTAGGCCGGGACGGTGATGACCGCGTCCGTGACCTTCTCGCCCAGGTACGCCTCGGCGTCGCGCTTCAGCTTCTGCAGGATGAAGGCGCTCATCTGCTGCGGGTTGAAGTCCTTGCCATCCAGGTTGATCTTCCAGTCAGTGCCCATGTGGCGCTTGACGGAGCGGATGGTCCGGTCCACGTTCGTGACCGCCTGGCGCTTGGCCACCTCGCCGACGAGGACCTCGCCGTTCTTGGCGAAGGCGACGACGGACGGCGTGGTCCTGGCGCCCTCGGCGTTGGTGATGACGGTGGGCTCGCCGCCTTCCAGAACGCTGACGACGGAGTTAGTGGTGCCCAGGTCGATGCCGACCGCACGTGCCATTTTGATTCCTCCAGCTGACTTGAGTGGAACAGACTCAAGGATGCCGGATCGCTTCGCCGACGTCAACAGAGGTGAGCCGAGGGGGCTCAACCTTTAGGCTGCGCTTACGCGCAACTAGCCGGGACCCGCCGCCGGCCCCCGCGCGGCCACAGCCGAACGGGGCACCGTGGCCGCGCGCCACCGCACCACCGCCCGGGGCGTACGGCACGGTGCTGGCATGCCTCTGCTGCTCCGCCTCCCCGCCCGGCCGGGTCTACGGCCGGCCGCACCACCGGCCAAGCGGGTCCTCGACCTGGTGGGATCGGTGCTCCTGCTCGGGGCGCTCCTCGTACCGCTGCTGCTGATCGCCGGCCTGCTGTACGCGGCCCAGGGCGGGCGGGTCCTCGTACGCGAAGAGGCGGCGGGGGCCGACGGGCGGCCGTACCGGGCCTGGCGGTTCCGGGTCGGCAAGGGTCGGGCCGGGGAGGCCCTCGAGCGGTGCGCGCTGGACGGGCTCCCGCAGCTGCTCAATGTGGCGCGGGGGGAGATGTCGCTGGTCGGGCCGCGTCCGGAGCCCCGGGCCGACCGGCCCGAGCGGCTCCTCGTACGCCCCGGGATGACCGGGCTGTGGCAGGTGAGCGCGCGTTCGGACCTACCGTGGGAGGAGATGGACCTGCTGGACCGACACTATGTGGAGAACCACTGGCTGGGGATGGACCTGGCGATCCTCGCGCAGACGCCGCGGGCGGCCTGGCGGCACAGGCGGCCGTGAGGCGGACCGCGGCACGGGCGAGCGACGCAGATCACCGCGCGCTCGGCTACATTGCGGCGTCGGGACTGGGTAACCTCAAGCCTTGACTGGATAAGTTACCGCTTAGTAAGTGCCGCCCGAGGAGCCTTCCCATGCAACTCGCCGCGATCATCGTGTCGCTGGTCCTGACCGTGGTCGGCGTCGCGCTGCTCGCCCGAGCCGTGGCGCAGATCTACCGCTTCGTGAAGCTCGGAACGCCCGTACCGGCCGGCAGCCGTACGGACGATCCGAAAGCACGAACGCTCACCCTGGTCCGGGAGTTCCTCGGCCACAGCCGGATGAACCGCTGGGGCCTCGTCGGCTTCGCGCACTGGTTCGTCGCCATCGGCTTCCTCACCCTGCCGCCCACCCTGGTCCAGGCGTACGGGCAGCTCTTCGAGGCCGACTGGGTGCTGCCGATCATCGGCGGCTTCCTGCCGTTCGAGCTCTACATCGAGTTCATCGGCCTGATGACGGTGCTCGGCATCGTCATCCTGATGGGCATCCGCCTGGCGTCGCTGCCCTCGCGGGCCGGCCGCAAGTCGCGCTTCACCGGCTCGAAGGCCTGGCAGGCGTACTTCGTCGAGTACATCATCCTCACCATCGGCCTCGCCATCCTGTGCCTGCGCGGCCTCGAGGGTGCGATCCACCACGTGGACGCGTACGAGCCTGCGTACTTCGTCTCGTACCCGCTGGTCCTGGCCTTCAAGGGGCTCGCGGCGGGCACGCTGCAGAACGCCATCTACTTCACCGCGATGATCAAGATCGGCACCTCGCTGATCTGGATGATCGTAGTCTCGCTCAACACCAACATGGGTGTCGCCTGGCACCGCTTCCTCGGCTTCCCGAACATCTGGTTCAAGCGGAACGCTGACGGCGCGGTCGCGCTCGGCGCGCTCCAGCCCATGACCAGCGGCGGCAAGGTCATCGACTTCGAAGACCCGGGCGAGGACGACGTCTTCGGCGTCTCCCAGGTCGAGCAGTTCTCTTGGAAGGGCATCCTCGACTTCTCCACGTGCACCGAGTGCGGCCGCTGCCAGTCGCAGTGCCCGGCCTGGAACACCGGCAAGCCGCTGTCCCCGAAGCTGCTGATCATGTCCCTGCGCGACCACGCGCACGCCAAGGCCCCGTACCTGCTCGCGGGCGGCGGCAAGGACATGGAGGGCAACGAGAAGGCCACGCCCGAGCAGTTGGCCAACGTGCCCGCCTCGGCCCTCGCGGAGGCCGAGCGCCCCCTGATCGGCACCGCCGAGGAGAACGGCGTCATCGACCCGGACGTCCTGTGGTCGTGCACGAGCTGCGGTGCGTGCGTCGAGCAGTGCCCCGTGGACATCGAGCACATCGACCACATCGTCGACATGCGGCGCTACCAGGTGATGATCGAGAGCGCGTTCCCGTCCGAGGCGGGCACGATGCTCAAGAACCTGGAGAAGAAGGGCAACCCCTGGGGCCTCGCGAAGAAGCAGCGGGTGGAGTGGACCAAGGAGGTGGACTTCGAGGTCCCGATCATCGGCAAGGACGCGGAGGACCTCTCGGAGTTCGACTACCTCTACTGGGTCGGCTGCGCCGGCGCGCTGGAGGACCGGGCGAAGAAGACCACCAAGGCCTTCGCGGAGCTGCTGAACATCGCGGGCGTCAAGTTCGCGATCATGGGCGGCGACGAGAAGTGCACCGGTGACTCGCCGCGCCGCCTGGGCAACGAGCCGCTGTTCCAGCAGCTCGGCCAGGAGAACGTGGCCATGCTGAACATGGCGTTCGGCGAGGACGGCGAGGACCCGTCGACGAAGAAGCCGAAGTCGGCGAAGCGGATCGTCTCGACCTGCCCGCACTGCTTCAACACGATCGCCAACGAGTACCCGCAGCTGGGTGGCGAGTACGAGGTCATCCACCACACGCAGCTGCTCCAGCACCTGATCGACGAGGGCCGGCTCACCCCGGTCACCCCGGTCGACGGGCTGATCACGTACCACGACCCGTGCTACCTCGGCCGCCACAACAAGGTCTACTCGCCGCCGCGCGAGATCATGTCGGCCGTGCCGGGCCTGCGGCAGCAGGAGATGCACCGCCACAAGGAGCGGGGCTTCTGCTGTGGCGCCGGTGGCGCGCGGATGTGGATGGAGGAGCGGATCGGCAAGCGCATCAACAACGAGCGCGTCGACGAGGCCCTGTCCCTGAACCCGGACATCGTCTCGACGGCCTGCCCGTTCTGCCTGGTGATGCTGACCGACTCGGTCAACGGCAAGAAGAACGACGGCCAGGCGAAGGAACACGTCCAGGTGGTGGACGTGGCGCAGCTGCTGCTGGAGTCGGTGAAGACGCCGGAGGTGGTGGTGGAGCCGGAGCCGGTCGAGGAGCCGGTGGTGGAGCCGGAGCCGGCGGAGGAACCGGTGGCTGAGGCTCCGAAGGCTGCGGCTGCGGCTGCGGTGGTTGAGGCTCCGAAGGCGGAGGCGAAGCCTGGTGAGGCCGAGGCTCCGAAGGCGGAGGCTGCGAAGGCCGAGACTCCGGCTCCGGCTCCGGCTCCGGCTGTGGCTCCGGCGGAAGCCGAGCCGAAGGCGGAAGAGGCTCCGGCGGAAGCCGAGCCGAAGGCGGAAGAGGCTCCGGCCGAAGCCGAGCCGAAGGCGGAGGTCCCGGCGGAGCCGGAGACCGAGGCCGAGGCGAAGTAACCCGCGCTGCGCGAACGCCGGAACGCCCGCCCCCACAGGGGGCGGGCGTTCCGGCGTTCGGGACCACCTAGGTCAGGCGGACCCGGTCAGGCCCGATCGCCCCGGCTGCGACGCAGCACCGCGAAGCCGAGGCCCGCCGCGCCCACCGCGGCCATGCCCCCGCCGGCCGCCAGCAGCAGCGGGGTGTCCGTGCCGTCCGACACCGGCGCGACGCCCTCCGCACCGGCCTTCACGCCGCCCTTCGGCACGACCCGCTCGCCCGACTTCTTCACGTCCGGCTTCGCGTCCTTCTCAGCGTCCTTCTTGGCGTCGAGCTTCGCGTCCTTCGTCACGCCCTTGCCGGCTTCGACCTCGTACCGCTCGATCAGCTTGCCGCTGCCGAAGTCGTACACCCAGCTGTTCCCGCCGTTCTTGCCGTCGATGACGACGAACTTCACGCGGTTCCCGTCCCGGACCAGCTTGTACGTCCAGCCGCCGTTCATCACACTCGGGCGCTTCAGGTCGATGGTGCCGAGGTCGTTCCCGTTCGGCGTCGAGATGACGGCGCGCTTGCCGTCCGGGCCGTCGATCAGCTTCGCGATCCGCCCGTCGGGCATGGTCACCCGTACCGACGACACCTTCTTCTCGACCGGCTTGGGCTTCTCCACCGGCTTGGGCTTCTCGACCGGCTTGGGCTTCTCGACCGGCTTCGGCGCGCCCTCGATCCACGAGGTCACCGTGCCGTTCGGCTGGAGGACGACGTGCAGCCCGTTGTTCTGGCCGTAGGCAGCCGCGCCGCCCTTGCTGACCAGGGTGTCCAACTCGACGTCGCCGGAGAAGACATCGGCCTCGAAGTGGTCGGCGCCGAGCTTGTAGACCTTGGCGACCGACCCGTCGGCCAGCTTCACGGTGGTGACGTAGGCCCGTACCGACGGCTTGGACGGCTCGGCGGGCGGGGTGGTCGGCGGCGTGGTCGGCGGGACCCTCGGGTCGACCTGCGGATCCACCTGCGGATCCACCTGCGGGTCGACCGTCGGGTCCACGGACGGCTGGTCGATGCCGGGCAGGACCTGGGGCTCCGGAACGGCCGGGGAGTCCGCGAAGGCGGAACCGACGGGGAGGGCCAGGACGACGGCCGCACCGGCGACGACTGCGGCGGTACGGAGGGTGGTCCGGCGGCGGGGGCTGCGCATGTCAGGGACTCTTTCTCGTGGTGCGTGGCGGCGACGTCCACGAAGCTACGGGCCCGTTATGTCCGTTTTCCCTCGGCCGTGTAACGGCGGGCCGCAGACTGTCGCGCGGCCACGTAAACCACCCTCAGAAGGCCCCCTACGCACCCCCCGGGTACCCCCTAGGGGATGTCACAGGTCAGCCGCAAAGGGGGCTTCTTCCGGCACCCCGGCCACCGGGCCCCTCCGGAGCGGGTACTTTCGATCACGTGGCTGGATTCAGGATCGGACGCGGCCGGGACAACAACCGCACCCCGCAACAACCCCCGCGGCAGCAGCCGTACGGTCAGCAGCAGGCGCCCCACCAGGCGCCTCAGGCGCCCGCACCGTACGGCCAGCAGCCCTACGCTCCCCAGCAGTGGCCCCAGCAGGCCGCCGCCGGGGGCCAGGGCGAGCCCGAATACTTCGACCCGCACGGCGGGCAAGGGCACGGGCACGGACAGGGGCAAGGTCCGGGATACGGGCCGGGTCCCGGCGCCGGGAACCCGAGCGACGCCCCCGGGTACACCCAGGCCTTCGCCATCGGCGAGGACCCGTACCCGTACAACCAGGGCGCCATGTACCAGGCGGGCGCGGCCCAGGCCGCCGTTCCCGCCGGCCCGCGGCTGCCGTGGAAGGAACTGCTGCGCGGCATCGTGACGCGGCCTGGGCCGACCTTCCTCCAGATGCGCGACTACGCCGTCTGGGGTCCGGCGCTGATCGTGACCTTCCTCTACGGCCTGCTCGCGGTCTTCGGCCTCGACGACGCCCGCAAGGACGTCATCAACGCGACCCTCTCGAAGGCCGTCCCGATCGTGCTGTCGGCGGGCGTGGCCTTCGTGATCTGCGGCCTGATCCTCGGCGCCGTCACGCACACCCTGGCCCGCCAACTGGGCGGCGACGGGTCCTGGCAGCCGACCGTCGGACTGTCGATGCTCGTCATGACCCTCACCGACGTGCCGCGCCTGCTGTTCGCGATGTTCCTCGGCGGCGACAACATGCTCGTACAGGTGCTGGGCTGGGCCACCTGGGTGGCGGCCGGCGCGCTCCTCACCTCACTGATCGCCGCATCGCACGACCTGGCGTGGCCGAAGGCCCTGGGCGCGTCGGCGATCCAGCTGGTCGCCCTGCTGTCGATCATCAAGCTGGGCACGATCTAGCGCACGCACGTACGCCTGCGTCCGCACGCAGGAAACGAAAAGGGGCCCGCCGCGCGAAACCGCGGCGGGCCCCTCTCGTCTTCGTCCGTCTGCACGGCGCTGCGCTGCGCTGGGCTGCGCTGCTCAGGGCTGCTCAGGCGTCGAGGACCTGTCCCTCACGCTTCACCACGGGCGGTTCGACCGACCAGGGGAAGTTGATCCACTCGTCGGTCTTCTTCCACACGTACTCGCACTTCACGAGCGAGTGCGACTTCTCGTAGATCACGGCCGAGCGGACCTCGGCGACGTGGCCGAGGCAGAAGTCGTGGACCAGCTTCAGCGTCTTGCCGGTGTCGGCGACGTCGTCGGCGATCAGGACCTTCTTGTTGGTGAAGTCGATCGCCTCGGGGACGGGCGCCAGCATGACCGGCATTTCCAACGTGGTCCCCACACCGGTGTAGAACTCGACGTTCACCAGGTGGATGTTCTTGCAGTCCAGCGCGTACGCCAGACCGCCGGCGACGAAGACGCCGCCACGGGCGATGCTGAGGATGATGTCGGGCTCGTAGCCGTCGTCGGCGATGGTCTGCGCCAGCTCGCGCACCGCCCGCCCGAACCCGTCGTAGTCCAGGTTCTCGCGTACGTCGCTCATGCCTCGTGCCTCACCTGGGTGCGGTGGAAGTTCTGGAAGGACCGCGAGGCCGTCGGACCGCGCTGGCCCTGGTACCGCGACTCGTAGCGCTCGCTCCCGTACGGGAACTCCGCGGGCGAGCTGAGCCGGAACAGGCACAGCTGTCCGATCTTCATGCCCGGCCAGAGCTTGATGGGCAGCGTGGCGAGGTTCGACAGCTCGAGGGTCACGTGCCCGGAGAACCCGGGGTCGATGAAACCAGCGGTCGAGTGCGTCACCAGGCCGAGGCGGCCCAGGCTGGACTTCCCCTCCAGCCTGGAGGCGATGTCATCGGGCAACGAGATGACCTCGTACGTCGAGGCCAGCACGAACTCACCCGGGTGGAGGATGAACGCCTCGTCCCCCTCCGGCTCGACCATCCGGGTCAGATCCGGCTGCTCGGTGGCGGGGTCGATGTGGGCGTAGCGGTGATTCTCGAACACCCGGAAGAACCGGTCGAGACGTACATCGATGCTGGAGGGCTGCACCATCGACTCGTCGAATGGGTCGATGCGAACCCGTCCGCAGTCGATCTCGGCCCGGATGTCTTTGTCAGAGAGAAGCACGTCCCGAGGATACGCAGAGCGCGCGGACCACCCCAATCGAGGCGGCCCCCCGCGCGCCGACGCCCAAACCGTCTCTTCCGGTCCGGGCGACCGCGGGCCCGGCCGACAAGATCCGAAAGAAACGACCTACCGCCTACCGCCTACCGCTTCGCCGCCGCACCCACGGGCACGGCATGGCGCAACCGCGCGCAGCGCGGGCACCGCAACAGCCGTCCCGGCCCGATCCGGCCGGCACCGAGGTGCTGCAGCGGAAACGAAGCGGTGCTGAATACGTGCCCTTCGGCACAACGGACGACGGTGTGCTCCATCGAGTCCCTTTCCCCAACCAGCTGTACTGCGACGAATCGCCACATTAGGGGATGAAGACGACCCACTCCAGCCGCCGCTCCGCACGCACAAGGTACGCCCCAACTCCCGCCCCCACGACCCCCCGTGCACCACACACGCGTGACCACTCGGGCGGGCGAATTCACCGGGGAGCGATCATGGGGTAGGCTGAGAAACGATACGGCTCCAGACAACCGGACCACCGTGCGGATGTAGTTTAATGGTAGAACATGAGCTTCCCAAGCTTATAGCGCGGGTTCGATTCCCGTCATCCGCTCTTGAACGAAGGCCCAGGTCAGCGACCTGGGCCTTCTTCATTGTCTAGACCTCTCAGCCCCTGCCGTGCCCCCCGCGTGCCCCAACTGCCTTGATCGCCCTGGCCGGAGGCCGCTCGACGCACCACGTGCACCACACGGACAGGCCGCCGCCTCGAACCGCGAGACGCATTTCATGTGTCCCGCGCCACTTCGCGATGCTTGGGTGTGAATTTGCGCTGCCAAAGCGGCAGTTGTCGCTCCCCCGCCATCTGCTCTGACCGCAACGGTCCTGGCGTCGCCCTACTGCCACAGCCGCAGGGTCACCCGGATGCCCATGTCGGCTGCGGCCCTCTCGCATCACGCCGATCCTGAGGGCATGACGTCCAGCGGACCGCAGGTCATCGTGCACGCACCGGACAGCCGAGGGCTGCGCGAGGTCGGCGTCGCGGGCAGGACCGTGGGTCGGGCGTGGTCACCCCGGGACCTCCGGCGGGTGTTGCGGCGAGCGGGGGTGCCCGCGGAGGTCGACCTCGGCCATCCCGGGCAGGTCCGATGGCGGGCCGACCCGAACCTGTGGCCGGACCGTCCCTGGTGGAGGCGCATCCAAGCCTGTCTCATGATCCTCGGGCTCCTTGCATCCGCCGCCGTGCTCTTCCGGGTGGGGCTGACGGACACCCTCAAAGCACTGACCTTCGGCGGGCGGGTCATGGGTGTGGTGTTCCTGGCCGGCGCGGTGGTGGAGACGGTCGCGGCTGCGGCGGTCTTCGACTACTGGGACAAGCGAACCACCCGGTATGCGGGGCAATGCGTCCTGCTGGGGGTCGTCATCGTGGCCGTCACCAGTCTGATGTTCCTGATCCTGCAGTGGGAAGGCGGCTATCACGCCGGGTTGTTCTGGCTCTGGGTCTCCCTGGTGGTGTGGTCCGTCTGGGCACTGTGGGAAGTGAGCCGGCACAAGGTCTGGCGGGGGATTCCGCACCCGAAGAGCTTTGCGACCGGCGTCGCCCTTTCGGCTCTCATCGGTTCCGCGAGCGTGGCGTACTCCGCCATGTACACGCCGTACGTCGCCCCGCCCAAGGTCCCCTTCATGGTCTCCTTCGGGAAGCCGACCCTGAACGCCGCCCGCACCAGCCTGTACGTACCGGCGCACCTCACGTTCCGCAACGAGGGATCCATCAGCATCTTCGTCGTCGGAACCCAGTGGTCGGCCACGATCTGGCCGAGCACCTTCCGGGAGAAGGGCACCGGGCTGACGAGGTGGCGGGACGAACTGGGAAGCGGCTGGGACACCAACCGCCACGAGGACTTCGATGCCCCGGCCCGCCTGCTCGCGGCAGGACAGATCACCTCCGCGGGAAGCCGCCTCGACCCCGGTGACGACTTCTCGAAGGAGGCCGTCATCGAAGTGCCGCTGAAGGAATCCGGTCAGGGGCGCGTCCAGCTGGCCGCGACGATCTCGTTCATCCGGGCCGATCGCTGCAAGCTCGCCAACAGCTACCCGCAGTCGATCGCATACTCCTGGGACACGGACTCCGCCGATCGCAAGCACCTCTGGGACGCCCCACCGTGGCTCGCGGACCCGGGCGACGACTTCTTCCGCTACACGTCCAGGATCTACCGCAGCAGCGCGATCATGAACATGACCCAGGCTCCCGACTGGGCGGCCATGTGGTGGGTCATCCCGAAATGGCGCGAGGGTGACCTCTTCGCTCCGGGAGACACCATCCCCTACATGCAGGTCCACATCGCCCGCGACCCGGACAGCCGCGAAGTGCTCAGCGAGGACGAGCAGGAGCCCTACGGGATGAAGACCAGATCGACGGCAGTCGACCAACCGGTTGCCCTGCTTCGCCAGGCCGCCGAGAAGCCATAACGTCGACCGAGACCCCGCCAGCGACTGCGGAGTGCCCTGGTCGGCGCTCACCGCGTGCCACCAGCCGCGCGGTAGATAGAGCGAGTCACCGGCCGTCAGGACGATGTCCTCGATCGGCTCGCCCGTCGGGGCCTCAGGGGCTTCGACGTCCCGCCATGCCGGGGCCTGCCGGGTGGGGCCGTAGATCTTCCACCGCTTGGAGCCTTCGAGTTGGAGGACCCAGCGAAGGGGTTGATGGAGAAGCTCAGTTTCGGCTCACGACTCGGCCTCGTCATGGTCATCGCCGCAAGCGCGACGAACTCGTCCGTCGGCTCCCACATGGTGCTGAACACCTCGCTCCAGCACCTGAGATCCGGCAGATCGGTCCCGCTGACATCCACGACCAAGATGGTCGGCGTGAGTTTCGACTGCCTCACCTTCCGCTTCTCCCGCATTACGTTGCGCGCGACTTCCTGTGCCGTCGCGATCATGTGAGGGCTGTTGTACGGGGCCGCCATCGTGCTGCGGCCCTCGTTCGGCGTGATCCGGATGGTCACCCACGCGGCAGGTATCCCGTCCTCAGGTCTGGCTGGCGCGGCCTCCACCCTCATGGATGTGACCCCTGACCCTCCGCCGGGCAGCAGGAAGGCTTCGATGATCTCCCTGCGCACCTTGTCCCGGATCGCTACGGGAGGGATGGGTTCAGTGGATGTGGTCACTACCGCCGGCAGACCTCGCGCCCGGAGCCCCGCACGCAACTCGCGGGTCAGGCTGTCCAAGCTCTTCGGTCGACGCGAGCTGATCTCGATGCCGAAACGCATCGCGCTCGCGTCGAGAAGCAGGTCGGGCCCCTCGGCTCTGTTGAACCCGAACGGCACACCGCTCTCCGCAAGGTGCGAAGCAACCGTAAGTTCGGCTCGGTGCGTAAGGAAGAACTCCATGCCTTCCGCGCTCTGATCCCAGAACCGCCGGAAGTCTTGCCGCTTCGCTTCGAGCCCGTCAGGCCGGACCCGCTCAAGAATGGCCAGGGTCTCTTCGATCGCAGTCAGGATGGGGCTTCGCCACCACGCGTGGACGACGCCCCGAAAGCGGTTCGGACGCTCCGCCTCGAAGTACCAACGCAGTGGGTGGGTCGGGACTCCGTCCATCCACCGGCTCAGAACTGGAAGGCCAATCTCGCTCCGGTCAACCATCCAACGATCCTACGAGCCCGCCAGTCCCACATGCCGTCCACATGCCATCAAGTTGTGGCACTGGGTTCGGACGTGCTGCAGGACTGCACGTATCCCGACACCGACACGGCTCGGGCCCAGCCGCCGCCCTCCGGCACCTCGCCCAGCACTGGCTGACGGCAGCAGCCTGATTGCGCCTGCAAGGTCGCCGGGAGTTCGCCGCCGTCGGATCCCGAGCTACCTGTGTGACCGAGTCAGTTTGTCCCACCGCCTAAGCACGTGCAGGGGGGCGTGCCCCAGCCGTGCCCTTAGGGGCCGTAAACAGTGGTTATCACGGGTGCGGCCGAGGCCCTGCGGAGGCCTGGATGCACAGGTGCTTTCCCAGGTCAAAGGCCCTATAGGCGCCGCAGACGGCAGTGATTCCCAAGCTTATAGCGCGGGTTCGATTCCCGTCATCCGCTCTTCCAAGAAGGCCCAGGTCACCGACCTGGGCCCTCTTCGTTGTCTAGACCTCTCCCGCCCCGCGTGCCATTCGCGTGCCATAACCCCTGATGGCGCTCCAGATTACTCGCCGAGTCGCTGCTGGCTTCGCGGGGGAGGGCGTCCGCGCGTTAGGCAGGCACCCCGTTTCGACGCGGCCGCCCTCCCCACCGCTCTGGACTTCCTCGCCTCGGCGCAGAAGCAGGACGTCGGCTGGGCCTGCACTGCTCCACTCGAATCCGACAACGACACCACGGGCGACACCCTGCTCGCGCTGGCCGGAGCCGACCGCGCGGACCGGGCCTCTCCGACTGGTACCTCCCGCCGTCCTACGGCGCCGCCGAGACCGGGTCGGCGCTTGCCCCGTACCGTGCCAGCCGCACCGCCACCCCGGCACGCCTGGCTTCCCAGCGGGCCGACGGCGGCTGGCCCCGTATCCCGGACGAGCCCTACTCCAGCCCCGACGGCCACCGGCCTGGCCCTCACCGCCCTCACCGCCGGCGGACTCGGCCCGCAGGACACCGCCGTCGCACACGGGCTGCGCTTATCCGCGCTGGTCAGCAGCCTGTACCAGGACCCCGCCCTGCTCGCCTTCCTCACCACCGTGCTGGGCAGCGAGGTCAGCGCGATGCGGGACCCCGTCGAGTGACATGTCTTGAACATCCTCCACCTGGAGGGCGACACCCCTGGCGCCCACACCGACGACCACCCCCCCTCGCCCTGGTCCTCTTCTCGAATCCCCACCCACCCCGACGACGGCGGCCTGCTGGAATTCCACCCCGGACACCCTGGCCTCGACGGCCTGGACAACGCAGCCTCCCAGCGCGCACGCCACCGTCCGGGCGAGGGCTACTCGAGTGACACTCCAGCCGACCGCCCGGGGGGCGTGCCCCATCCGTGCCTTCAGAGCGGTGAACATGCCGAGGGTGATGAGTGGGCGGGGGATGGCTTCGCGTGCGTGACGGCGTAGACCAGTGGCGATGTCGCTGCGCCGGGTCCTGAATTCCCACAACAGTCGCTGTGACGCAACAAGTTCGGGCCTCAGTGCGGCCCTGGCAGGACTACGGGTGGCAGGGCTGGTGGGGTGATGAGCCGCCGTTGCACTCCCCGGTGTTCGTCATGACCCACCACCGGCGTCCTTCGTTCACACGGAACCGCAGTTGTTCCGGCGGGCCGGAGGCCAGCTCAGGGAGCGGCCGGTGCACGACCGCACCTAGCTCGCGAGCGCCTTGAACAGGCCGCGGATCTCGTCCTCGTCCGCGATCACCGGCAGGGTGTCGAAGTAGAGCTCCCACTCGCCCTTCGGGCCAATGCGCTCGACGATCCCGAAGGGGATGTCGGTGCCCTTGGGGTCGGTGCCGTTGGGGTCGGTCATCGTGCCATGCCACTCGATGTAGGTGGTGGTGCGGCCGAAGGCGACCTGGCCCGCCTTGAACTCGACGTCGGCGTTCTCGAACAGCCGCTGCAGATAGGCGGTCTTGCCCTCCTGGGTGGTCAGCGACCGGTCCAGGCCGGGCCCGGCCAGCTTGGCGTTGCCGGTACGGGCGGCCAGCGCGGCAGCGTCCCCGCTGTTCCAGGCGGCGAGGCGGGCGGGGATTTCCTGGGCGTGGAACCGGTCGGGGGCCGCTCCGCGCGCGCCGGGGCCGGTCGGGTCGGCGATGCCGGCGAAGAGGGGGCGGGGCCGCTGAGACTCGGGCAAGACCTGGAACAGTTCGTAGCGGTCGTAATAGCGGCGGGCCTGGATGGTCTTGCCGTCATCGCCGAGGACGTTGCGGGCGATCTGCGGGTGGCTGACCTTGTGGCCCTTGAGGGTGACCGTGTTCTGCTGACCGAACATCATCACGGCGCCGTCGGCGACCACGTTCGTGCCGCGGAAGCGGAGGTCCGGCGCAAGGCGGAGCGAGTTGCTGATCGAGGCTCCGATCACTTCGTGGCCGCGCTGGGGCTTGCCGCCGGCCTCCCAGAGGCTGGCCTCCTCGTCGAAGATGTCCAGGTAGGTCTGGAGGCTGGGGGCCTCGCCGAAGACGATCTGCCGCTTCATGAAGGCGCAGGCGTTCGGGGTGATCCGCCCTTCGAGCCGGTCTACCTTCTCTCGGACCTCGGCGCACTCGCCGCCCTCGGCGGTGGCGGTGGCCGGCGCGGCACCGATGGTGAGGCCTGCGAGGAGAGTGGCCGCCGCGAACACTCCGGTGCGCGTGTACCGCCGCATGTTCATGTCGTTCCCCGTTCGTGATCGCTTGATCGCTTCGATGGATCAAGCTTCTTCGAGGGCGCCAGAGAAAACGATTACCTCAGGTGTAATGACGGGCAGTTGACAGTGCGGATGACGACCGACCACGGATGACAGGCACTGGCACGGACCAGGTCCCGGTAGGTGCGTCCAGGCCGAGCCGACCCGCCGCCACCGGATACCGGATACGGCAGCGGAGGCGGCGGAGGCGGCGGCCTTCGCCTGCCCCGGCGGCCCCGCCATGGACATCCACGGCCTCGACCGCCGCCGCACCCTCGCCAGCGCACCTTTTGGTGGGCCTCACTTGACGACAGGCGACCCGCACAGCTTCTGGTGGAGGCCGAGCCCAGCCAGGCCTTCTGGCTGCGCGGACTCGGTGACCAAGAAGGCTGGGACCCCATGGCCCGGTCGACGAGCCCATGCGGCTGACCGGTTGCGGAAGCCATCCGGGGGCGACAGCCGCCGACCCGCGGCGCCGACTCGTAGGCATTCCGGGCGACTCAGCCCGCTCGTGGCCACCCTCATGGGGGCGTGCCCCAACCGTGCCCTTAGGAGCGGTCAACAGCGGTCAGAACCGGAGCGGGCAGAGGCTCCGGAAGACGCTCGGCAGGGATGATTTACACAGGTCAGACCCCATACGAACAATTTCCGCGCCATAGATTCCCAAGCTTATAGCGCGGGTTCGATTCCCGTCATCCGCTCCATAGAAAAGCCCCAGGTCAGCGATCTGGGGCTTGTTTATTGTCTAGACCTCGCGGCCTCACGCGCCATTCGCATATCAGAACTGCCCTATTGGGGCATCAGGCTGTTGCCCCCGGGCCCCTGCGTCGATCACCTCGTCCGGGCGGTCCGGCCTGGCGCCGGCGCCGGAAGCGGTGACACAAGCTGTGGACGGCGGCTGCGGCGTGACCCTGATGCCCGCGGCCGGCAGGCACCCGCTGGAGGCGGACGGTCGCGTCCATGCCGTCAGCGAGCCTGCGCTGGTGCTCCTTGGTGGAGTGCTGGTAGATCAGCTGAGCTCGCTCCGAGGACTGCCCCGCCCGGACCATGAGGCGAGATCGACGTCGGCGCGCCGCAGCTCGGTCAGCTCCTCCGGTCGCATCGAGGCGAAAGCTCCCAGCAGGACCATCAATCGCCAGCGGATCCATATGGCTTCGGCGAGCGCAAAGACCTGCTCGACCGTGGCCACGGACCGCTCGTCAGCCCACGGTGATGATCACGACCTTCGGTAACGTCTTAACGTGGGCCGCGACCAAGCGCATTACGCGCAAGTAACAACGGCGGCCGTCAGCCGCCGAGGGGAGCGCGGCCCCTGGGGCCGCGTCGTAGGGAACGCATGTTTCAGCACGTCAAACAGAAGATCGTCATACTCCTCACCGTCATGTGCCTGACGGTGGGGGCGGCCGGAACGGCTGCGGCCGCCGATCCGCTCGACCGCCCGCCCACCCTGTTGGAGATCGCCGCCCGGGTATCGCAGTACGCGAAGTGCAAGAACCTGCCGCTGCTGGAGCGGCCCAAGTGCGCCAAAGAGTTCGCGCTCAAGTCCATGAAGGTCGGGCTCGCCCTGGGGGTGGTCCTCTACACGTTCCAGGACGCGATGGAGGACGAAGAGCGGCCGGCGTTCGCCGAGATCACGAAGGAGGTGGCCGCCCTCCAGAAGCTGCAGCCGGAAATCCTGCTCCACCCGACGGCGGAGACGGACCCGAAGAAGCGGCGGGAGGCGCTGGAGCAGTTCGTCAAGACGTTCAAGGCGGCCAAGCCGGCCGTGGATTCGCTGCGCTCCAAGCTGGAGCTGGCCGCGCGCGTCAGCGGGACCGCGAGCGATTCGGTCGAGATGCTCGCCTTCTTGACCGCCGTCCAGTTCTTCCCGCCGGGTGAGGAGCAGCCGCCGGTCGTTGCCGACGGATCGTTCGGCCGGTGGATCGATGACGTCCTCGGCGCCCTGGACCAGATCAACCGTGGTCTCGACGAGACGAACGAGGCTCTGGACGAGATGAACGGCATCATGGTCGATGTCAACAAGAGCATCGACGGCATGAACGAGGGCCTGAAGCAGGCCAACCGGGGGATGGCCCAGCTCAACGAGGGTGTCGGCCAGATGAACCAGGGCATGGGGCAGATGAACACAGCCGTCGCCGGGTTCAACAAGGCCGCGGACAAGATCCTCGCCGTGCCGGACCTCAAGTTCGACTTCTCCCACGTCGCCGAGCGGGTCGGTGCGCACCCCCAGTCGCCCGAGGAGCGCGCCGCCGAGAACCGCAGGGTGGGCATGGTGCTCGACCTGCTCCCCGGCATCAGCAACGGCAAGGGCGTCGTGGAAGCCATCACCGGGAACGACCTGGCGACCGGTGAGCGCCTCAGCACCATCGACCGGGTCGTGGGCGGGCTCGTCGTGCTGCGCTGGGTCAAGACCGGTGGCACGCTCACCGCCGAGGCCATCCGTGCCGCCCGCAGGACGGAGAAGGTCGCCGGATGCTTCAACAGCTTCCCGGCCGGCACGCCGGTGCTGATGGGTGACGGGGCGACCCGGCCCATCGAACAGATCAAGGCCGGCGACACCGTCCTCGCGGCCGATCCCGAGACGGGTGCCGGCGGCCCCCGCCGGGTCGATGCCACGATCTACACCCCCGGCGACCGTGACTTCACCGGCATCACCGTCGGTCAGGGGACGGACCAGGGCGCCCTCACCGCCACCGACCACCACCCGTTCTGGGTGGCGAACCGCGGGCAGTGGACGGACGCCGGCGACCTCAACTCCGGCGACACCCTCCGCACGCCGGAGGGCAGCACCGTCGCGATCGACAAGGTCACGCACTGGAAGGAACTCCAGGGCGCGTACAACCTGACGGTCAACAACCTGCACACGTACTACGTGCTCGCCGGCGCCACGCCGGTCCTGGTCCACAATTCCAATGGACTGTGCAGCAGGCCGGCCGCCATCGCGAAGGCGACCGGCTATTCGGTGAAGCAGATCAAGGATGCGATCCACAAGGTGAAGGCCCAGGGAGCGTGGCGCGGGATCGGCGGCAACAAAAACCCGGACATGCTCATCGACCCCAAGACCGGAGAGGTGCACCCCCAGATGCCCGATGGCTCGCCGGGCGACAGCATCGGCAACATCTTCGACCACCTGCCGGACCTGCCGTGATCGAGGACCTCGGCGACCGCTGGCTCATCGGACTGCGGGGCACCCCGGTGCTGGCCGTCCGCCGTACGGAAGCGGCCCTCTCGGTGACGTTCGCCGACGAGGTGGTGCTCACGGTCGCCGGCCCCGCACTCCTGACGGAGGGGCCGGTGACCGCTCCGGGGGCCGCAGCGGTCACCGGTGACGGGTGGGGCCGGCTCGTCGGCTCCACCGTCCTGTCGGCGGTCGCGTTCAAGTCCGGTGCGCTGCGCTTGGTGTTCAGTACGGGCCACCACCTGAACGTCCGGGGCGCGGAACCCGGGACGGAGGCGTCTCTGCAGAAGCCCGGAGTGTTCTGCTGGTCGTGCCGTCAGGGGGTCAGCGCCATGGAGACTCTCGGGGCGCAGGACTAGGTCCTGTTTGGAGTTCAGATCATGGGTGTGGTGCGATGCTGCGGAGCCAGAGCATCGCACCACACAGATGCAGGCCGGCCTCGTAGCTCTCTGGTGTCTTGTCGA
>NZ_JAGGOW010000130.1:27131-27403 GCF_018614135.1 Streptomyces sp. ISL-66 | reverse complement strand
GTGCGGGGGCGCGGTGACCGGCGGGGTTGTGAACTCCGCCGGAGGTGCGGCCACCAGCCAGGGCGGGGCCACCATCCGGGGCGCCGCCTGCGCCCGGCGCGCGGCCACCGTCCGGAGTGCGGCCACCGCCGAGCGCGGGACTACCGCCGAGCGCGGGGCCACCGCCCGGGGCGAGGCCGCCGCCGGCATCCGGCGCCGGGCCTAGGGGTACGCAGTGCGCGGTGGGCGGCATGGCGGCCGCCAGCTCCCGGACCTCCTCCAGGTCGGCGGTC
>NZ_JAGGOW010000130.1:0-27027 GCF_018614135.1 Streptomyces sp. ISL-66 | reverse complement strand
AGGGCCAGCAGGGCGGCGGCGCCCCAGAAGGGGGCCGCCCCGGCGGAGGCGACGGCCCGGACCCGGGTGAGGAGCGGCAGGGCTTCGCCGACTGGGAGGACGAGCGCGGTCGTCCTGGCGAGCCGCAGGTCGGGGACGACGTAGGTCAGTTCCTCGAGGGCGGCGTCTGTGAGGCGCTGTCCGGGGCCGCCCGGGGCGGAGCCCGGCGCGGGCGGCCCCGGTGCGCGCGGCGCCGGGGCGGGGAGCGTCGCCGCAAGCAGCGGATCCGGCACGTGGGTGTCCGGCACGTGGCCGTCCGGCAGGCCGGTGTCCGGCTGCCAGAAGGCGATCCGGCCGTCGCGGGGCGGGTCGGCGGGCAGGAAGACGGCCGAGCAGTGGAGGAGGCCGGAGATCTCAGGGAGCACGCATTCCTCAAATTTGACTACCGACGACGGGGTGGCCGAGGGTACCCCACGCGAGCCGCCGCAGGCCGCGGCGGCGCCGTGACCCGGGTCACTTCATGGAAGGCCCCCGGACGTCCGCAGGCGACAGCACCTACGGGCACGGCGAGGGCACGGACGGGTACGGACGGGTACGGATACGGGAACGCGGGGGCCGGAGCACGCGTTGAGTGGGGTAGTGGCCGACGGAGAAAGAGGTGTCCGCAGATGTCCACAAGCGGAAAGGTCGCGGTTGCCGGAGTCGTGGCAGCCATCGTGCTCTTCTGGGCGGTCGGGTTCTGGGCGGGACTGCTGGTCCTGATCGGTGTGCCTACGGTCGCCTACCTGCTGTTGGACTCCTCGCAGCGCCGTAGGGTGCGCGGGATGTCCAAGAAGCAGATCGGCCGCTGACGCGGCGGAGGGGGCAATCGTGAGCACGGCGGGAACGGCGCGGGTCGCGGCGGTCAGCAGCAACGGCGTCTATTCGTTCACCAAGCCCACACGCGAGAGCATCACGCTCCTCGAAGGGCTCGGGGTCGAGGGCGACGTCCACGCGGGAGTCACGGTCAAGCACCGTTCCCGCGTGGCCCAGGATCCGACACAGCCGAACCTGCGGCAGGTGCACCTGATCCACCGGGAGCTCTTCGACGAGCTGGGCGCGGCCGGATTCGAGGTGGAACCGGGTCAGCTCGGGGAGAACGTCACCACGGAGCGCGTGGACCTCCTCGGCCTGCCGACGGGCACGCTGCTGCGCCTCGGCGCGGACGCGGTGGTAGAGGTGACCGGCCTGCGCAATCCCTGCCTGCAGATCGACGCGTTCCAGCATGGACTGCTCAAGCGGGTGGTGAGCCGGGACGAGGAGGGCAAGGTGCTCCGCAAGGCCGGAATCATGGGCGTCGTCCGCCAGGGCGGCACCATCCGCCCCGGCGACACCATAGAGATCACCCTCCCGCCGCCCCCGCACACCCCGCTCGAACGCGTCTGACCGCACCGTATTCAGGCCGGCCGGGCCGCGATCCGGTCCAGCCCCGCCAGCAGCTCCGCCAGTCCGGGAAGTTCCCCGTCCCCCTCCTGGGGCACCGTCAGGACCTCGCCCGGCTCCTCGTCCAGCAAGACGAAGGCCGCCCCGCCCGTGCGGGCCACCAGCGACCACCCGGGCCCGTCCACCCGTAGCGTCCGTGCGTCGTCGCCCGCGAAGGAGGACCGCACCCGGCCGGGCGGCGGGGGGCTCTGCGTGTATCCCAGAGCCTCCTTCAGCGCCCGCGCCAGCCCCGCGTGCGCGGCGGCCGCGGCCCCGCCGTCGGCCGCCACGCGCTCGCTCCAGTCCGTCCACTCCCGGGCGATCTGATCGGCTCCCATCCGCCGCTGCACCGCACCCCAGGCCTCGGCGGACGGCGGCGCGAGCGGGACCCGCCCGGTGCCGTCCGCGCCCTGCTCCGGATCGTGCGGCTCCGGTATCCCGGGCGCCGCCACCGACAGCTCCAGCGGCCAGCCCGCGAGGGAGACCACGATGGAGCGTTCGTCGGGGGACAGGTCGTACTCCATCCCGCAGTCCCACGAGGCGATGGCCATGGCCACGAGCGAGACGTCGTCGACCACGACCGTCCAGCGCGCGCCCTCCTCGTCCTGCCCGAGCACCAGCCCGTACCCGGGTGCCGCGGAGGGCACACCCAGCAGCGAGCACGCCTCTGGGAAGTCGTCCCCCAGGATGCTCGGGAACTGCGCGGGGGTCAGCAGCACGGCGGTCAGCACGTACAGCGACCCGCCGTCCTCCTCGTCGGACACGTGGCCTCCCGTAGCTCTCTTGTCGGCGCACCCTAACCAGCGGGTAACCGCCGCGTCGAGAGCCCGCGGGAGTCGATTTCCAAGCCTCCTACGTGCACGTAGAGTTGGCCACCCGCCACAGAAAGGGATCCCGGTGCAGCGTTACGACCGGCTGAAGGAGATCCTCCGGCTCGATCCGGACAAGGACTTCCTCGCCATCTACCGGCTCACCGCCACCTACGAGTTCCCCTGGGACTTCGCCCGCGCCCTGGAACTCGCCCTCTTGCGTACTTACGCCGTCCCGAGCATCGGGCGGCTCCTCGCCGAGACCGCGGAGTTCACGGACCGCTCGCAGAAGCGCTACGACGACACCGCGCTGCTCCTCGACGCCGTCGTCGAGCACGGCTTCGAGTCCGACACCGCGCGCACCGCGATCCGCCGCGTCAACCAGATGCACCGCAGCTACGACATCACCAACGAGGACATGCGCTACGTCCTGTGCACGTTCGTGGTGATCCCCGCCCGCTGGCTCGACGCCTACGGCTGGCGCCCGCTGACCCACCACGAGCGCCGCGCCTGCGCGAACTACTACGCCACGCTCGGCCGCCACCTGGGCATCACGGACATCCCGGACTCCTACGAGGAGTTCGAGGCCACGCTGAACGCCTACGAGGAGACCCGCTTCGGCTGGGACGAGGGCGGCCGCAAGGTCGCCGACGCCACCATCGGCCTGATGGCCTCCTGGTACCCGGCCCCCCTCGCTCCGGCCGTCCGCAGTGCCGGCCTGGCCCTGCTCGACGAGCCGCTGCTGGACGCCTTCCGCTACGAAGCTCCGCGCCCCGCCCTGCGCCGGCTGGTCCGGGGAGCCCTGCGGCTGCGGGGCCGGGCGGTCCGGCTGCTGCCCCCGCGCGGAGCAGCGCATTACGCCCGCCAGAACCGGGAGGTCAAGGGCTATCCCGGCGGCTATGACGTGGGCGAGCTCGGCACGTTCCCCGTGCCCGGCTCCGGCGGCTGCCCCGTACCGCATCCGCGCCGCCCGGCCGGAGCGCAGGCTCAGCCTCCGGCCTGATCCGGCTCGCTCCGCGGGCCCCGGGCAAGGAGGCGGCGTACGGCATTGGTCTTCAGGGAGTGCGGACCGCCAGCGCGAGGAACCGGGCGTCCTCGTCGGCGTACGAGGTCATGCGCCAGCCCGAACCGGCCAGCAGCGGCCCGAGGTTGTGCTCGGCCCGCATGTCGTCCGGCGTCAACTCGCGGCCGTGGCGCGCCGCGAGCGCCGCTCGCCCGATCGGGTGGAACAGGGCGAGCCGGCCGCCGGGGCGGACGACGCGGGCGAGTTCGCGCAGGTTCGCCCCGGGGTCCGGCAGGTGGGCGATGAGTCCGGCGGCGAACACCGCGTCCAGCACCCCGTCGCGCAGCGGGAGCCGCGCCACGTCCGCGAGCAGCAGCGCCCCCTCGGCGTCCCGGCCCGCGTCCCGCGCCGCGGCCAGCATCTGCGGGGTCACGTCGGCGCCGAGCACCGTTCCCGTCGGGCCGACGGCCGCGCGCAGCGCGGTCAGCGCCCGCCCGGTGCCGCAGCCCGCGTCGAGGACCGTGTCCCCGGGGCGCAGCGCGAACTCGGCCACGGCGGTCCGGAAGGCCGGTCCGTCCCCGGGGAACTTGCGGTCCCAGTCGGCCGCGCGCGCCCCGAAGAACTCCTGGACTTCGCGCTGGTCCTTCGTGCCGGCGACCGGACGGCCCGGTGTGCGGTCGTGGGTGCGGTCCTCGCTGCGGTCCTCGGTGCGCTCCTGCGTGCGGTCTTCGCTCATGTGCCCATGATCCCCCACCCAGGCGACGGCACATGCCTGCGGAACGTGTGCAAGGTGGCACGTCGTGTGATCGAAGATGAACGCACCTCTGTCATATTCCGGCAGTTCCAGTGGCTTTCGAAATGGTCCCCGTGTTCGCGCCCTCACCCGGACTAGCGTCCCGTGGCCATGGGACACCTGGACCACGCCGCCTATGGCTGGCTTACCCCCGCGCTGTCATACGTGATGGCTTCGATCGGCGCCGCCCTCGGGCTGCGCTGCACCGTCCGCGCGCTCGCCGCGACCACCGGAGCGTCCCGCCGCAACTGGCTCCTCACGGCGGCCTCCGCCATCGGGACCGACATCTGGACGATGCACTTCGTCGCGGTGCTCGGCTTCCACGTCACCGGAACCGAGATCCGTTACAACGTGCCGCTGACCATCCTCGGACTCCTCGTCGCCATCGTCGTGGTCGGCGCCGGAGTGTTCGCCGTCGGCTACGGCAAGGACCGGGGCCGGTCCCTCGTCCTCGGCGGCCTCACCACCGGCCTCGGCGTCGCGAGCATGCACTACCTCGGCATGGCGGCCCTGCGCCTGCACGGTTCGGTCTCCTACGCGCCGCTGATGGTCGGGCTCTCGATCGCCAGCGCGGTCGTCGCCGCCACCGCGGCCCTGTGGGCAGCGCTCAACATCAAGTCCCCGGTGGCCGTCGCCGTCGCCTCGCTCATCATGGGCGCCGCCGTCACGAGCATGCACTACATCGGCATGCTCGCCGTCTCCGTCGACGTCACCCCCTCGGACGAGGCCCTGCCGGGCGCGACCGCCATGCAGTTCGTCTTCCCGCTCGCCGTCGGCCTCGGCTCCTACCTCTTCATCACCGCCGCGTTCGTCGCGCTCTCGCCGACCGCCGACGAGCGGGCGGCCTCCGCCGCGGCTTCCGCCGGCCGACGCCCGGGCGAGCGGGGTGCACCCGTTTCCGTCCGCTGAGCGCGCGGGCGTCGCCGCCGCCCCTCCGGCGTCGCCTCCCGCCACGGGCTCACGCCACCGCCGCACACCATCAGCACCCACCATCACCGCACACCATCGCCCGACCCTTTCCACCGCCGCTGCCACAGCCGCCGCTGCCACCGCCGCCGTCACGTACGCAACGTACGCACCGCCCGGAACGAGGAGCCCATGCGCAGACCCCGTAGATCACCGGAAGCAGCGGCGCCGCGGCCGCCCGCGGGCGTGGGCGGCCGCGGCAAGGGAACCGGCCGCCGGGCCCACGCCGGACCGCCCGCCGAGGAGTCGGCGCAATACGAGCGCCCGGGCCCCGCGTCGGTCGCGCCCGGAGGGGGTGGCACGGGCGTCGGCGGACGTGGAGACGGTGGCGGAGGCGGTGGCGGTGGCGGACGTGGAGTCCGTGGCGGTGGCGGAGGCGCTGGCCTCGACGGCGGTCGGGGATTGCTGCGGCTGCGGCTGCGCCCCGCCACCGTCCGCGCCAAGATCGTCTCGCTGCTGATGGTGCCGGTGGTCTCCCTGCTCGCCCTCTGGGGCTTCGCCACCGTCGACGCGGTCCAAGACATGGCCCGCCTCAGCCGCGCCCAGCGCGTCGACCGCGAGCTCAGGGCCCCGGTCGCGGCGGCCGTCGCCGAGCTGCAGGCCGAACGGCGCACGGCCGTATGCCTGGTGGCCGGCCCCACCCCGGGTCAGGCCGCGGCCGCCCAGAGCTCCGCCCAGATCCCCGCCCAGACCGACGGGCTGGACCAGCAGGCCCGCCGCACCGACGCCGCGGTACGGGCACTGCGGCTCGGCGACCGCAACACCGTCGCCGACTCCGGCGACTACCGGACCGACATCGTCGTCCGGCTCCGGGCCTTCGTCGCCGCCGCCGAGGCGCTCGGCTCGACACGCAAGGACGTCGCCGAGCACCGTGCGACCCCGGACGCCGCCTACGAGACGTACACCCGCGTGATCGATTCGGCTCTGGAGGTCGGGGGCGCCCTCTCCGGAGGCGGCCCGGACGCGGAACTCGGGCCCGACGCCCGGGTCCTGCTGGAGTTCGCGCGGGCCGCGGAGCAGCTCTCGCGGGAGGACGCGCTGCTGATCGTGCCGGGGCCGCGCACCCCCGAAACGCTTCGTCGCCTGGCCGGCGCGGTCGAGACCCGCCGGACCCTGACGGCGGAGGCCGCACGGGACCTACCCGAGGCCCAGCAGAGCGCCTGGCAGTCGATCGCCAAGAGCGCCGCGTACGCCGAACTCACCGGGGCCGAGGACCAGGCGCTGGCCGCCACGGCCGCCACGGCGGGTTCGGACTCGACGGGTTCCGCCGGTTCCGCAGGCCAGTCCGGGGACTCGGGCCAATCCAACCGGTCCGGTTCGGCGGGCGGCACGGGCTCCGCGGCCAAGGACCCCCGGCCCGCGGGGCCCGTCGGCGCACCCGCCGGCTGGGAGGCCGCGTACACCTCCGTCTCCGGGTCCATGCGGGAGATCGCGAGCGCCGCCCACTCGGCCTCCGCCGACCGTTCCGACCCGTTCGGCGCGGGGGCGCTCAGTCCCGCCGGAATCGCCGTGGTGATGGGCCTGGCCGCCGTGGCAGCCTCGCTCGTCATCTCGGTCCGCATCGGCCGGGCCCTGGTCGTCGAGCTGGTCTCGCTGCGCAACACCGCCTTGGAGATCGCGCACCGCAAACTTCCGGACGCCATGGACCGGTTGCGAGCCGGCCAGGACGTCGACGTGGCCGCGCAGACCCCGCACGGTCCGGCCGCCGAGGACGAGATCGCCCAGGTCGGGGAAGCGCTGGACACCGTGCACCGGGCGGCCCTCAGCGCCGCCGTCGAACGCGCCGAACTGGCCAGCGGCGTGAGCGGGGTCTTCGTCAACCTCGCCCGGCGCAGCCAGGTCCTGGTGCACAAGCAGCTCACCCTGCTCGACTCGATGGAGCGGCGCGCCGACGACCCGAACGAGCTCGGCGACCTCTTCCGCCTCGACCACCTCACCACCCGGATGCGGCGGCACGCCGAGAGCCTGATCATCCTGTCGGGCGCGGCCCCGGGGCGTGCCTGGCGGACGCCGATCCCGCTGACGAACGTCGTGCGCGCCGCCGTCTCCGAGATCGAGGACTATCCGCGCGTCGAGGTGCGCCAGCTCGCCGAGGCGGCCGTCATCGGCGGAGCCGTCGCCGACCTCACCCACCTGCTCGCCGAACTCATCGAGAACGCGACCCAGTTCTCCCCGCCGCACACCAAGGTCAGGGTCAGCGGGGAGCCCGTCGGCGCCGGCTACGTCCTGGAGGTCGAGGACCGGGGGCTCGGCATGGGCCGCGAGTCCCTCCACGAGGCCAACCGCCGCATCGAGCAGTCCGAGGCGCTCGACCTCTTCGACAGCGACCGGCTCGGGCTCTTCGTGGTCAGCCGCCTGTCGGCCCGGCACGGCGTGAAGGTGCACCTGCGCACGTCACCGTACGGCGGCACCACGGCTGTCGTGCTCCTCCCGAACTCTCTGCTCCAGGGCGCCATCACGGCCACCGCCCCGCAGCCCGCGGACCGTGCGGAGCAGCGTTCCCGGGCCCTGGCTCCGGAACCGGCCTCCGAGCCGGCCTCCGAGCGGCCCCCCGCCGTGAGCGTCGTACGGGACGACGCGCGCGGGATCCCGGTCCCGGACCGGAGCGGCCCCGACCGGATCCCGGACTCCATCCCCGACCGGGCCCCGGACCGGAGCCTCGAACGCGACCCCGACCGAAACCCGGACCGCAGCCCCGACTCCATCCCCGACCGGATCCCCGACCGGATCCCCGACCGGATCCCCGACCGGATCCCCGACCGGATCCCCGACCGGATCCCCGACCGGATCCCCGACCGGTCCCAGGGTCGATACCCCGATCCGAGCCCTGTGCGGGAGGAGGAGCCCCGTCCCTCCCCGGTGGCCTCGCTCCGGCCGCGCGGCTCCGAGGGCGCGAGCCCCCGTACAGCACCGGTGGCTGCGGTGGCGGCCGCTCCCGGCGGCGGCTCCACGGGCGGCCCGGAGGCCTCGGTGACCGAACTCCCGCGCCGGGTCCGGCAGGCCAGTCTCGTCCCGCAGCTGCGCGAGGCCCCCGCCCCCGCGCAACCGGCCGGCGGGCGCGACCTCCAGGATCCCCCGGGACGCAGCCCCGAGCAGGCGCGCGAGCGGATGGCGGCGTACCGGGCCGGGTGGGCACGCGGTGTCCGGGCGGGCGGCCAGGAGAGCGTGCGGCCGGGTACCCCGCCGGGCAACCACGAGAACTCCCCTCACGCAGGCAGCGAAGGCGACGGCGAAGGCGAAGGAGCACGGTGATGATCGAACATCAGAGAATCGACCTCGACGGGATCCGCGGGTCCGGCGAACTGGACTGGCTGCTGGACGACCTCGTGGTCCGGGTCCGCGAGGTCCGGCACGTGGTGGTCCTGTCCAACGACGGCCTGGCCGTGGGCGCCTCCAGTGCGCTCAGCCGGGAGGACGCCGAACACCTCGCGGCCGTGGCCTCCGGCTTCCACAGCCTGGCCAAGGGCGCGGGCCGGCACTTCCACGCCGGGGGCGTGCGCCAGACGATGGTGGAGATGGACGAGGGCTTCCTCTTCGTCGCGGCCGCCGGAGACGGCTCCTGCCTGGCCGTCCTCAGTGGCGCGGGCGCCGACATGGGGCTGATCGCGTACGAGATGGCCCGGCTGGTGAAGCGGGTCGGTGAACACCTGTACACCCCGCCCCGGTTCTCGCCGCGTCCGCCGGCCGCCGGTTGAAGGCGGCGGTCCTGAGCATGAACGACCAGTGGTACGACGCCGACGCGGGCCCGCTCGTCCGTCCGTACGCCATGACCGGCGGGCGCACGAAACCGGGACCCCACGGCGTCCGGTTCGACCTGATCGCGCTGGTGGTCGTCGATCCGGCGGGGACGGACGAGGCGGCCGAATCGCTGCTCGGTCCGGAACACCGGGCGCTGCTCGGCCTGTGCCGGGACGAGACCCAGTCGGTGGCCGAGCTCGCGGCGGACGCGGACCTGCCCGTGGGCGTGGTGCGGGTGCTGCTCGGGGACCTGTTGGAGGCCGGGCACGTCAAAGTCAGCCGGCCGGTGCCGCCCGCGCAACTGCCGGACGAGCGGATTCTGCGTGAAGTCATCGAGGGATTGCGAGCGCTGTGATGGGACTGGACGACGAGGGGACCGCCGGTTCCGGGAGGCCGGGCGGGCCGGCTGCGGCCGCGGCCTCGGCCCCGGGTGGCGCCGCGGACGCGAGCGGAAATGGAAACGGAGACGGAAGCGGAGAAGGAAACGGCGAACTGGCCGCACTCGCGCTGAAGATCCTCGTGGCGGGCGGATTCGGCGTGGGCAAGACCACCCTGGTCGGCTCGCTCAGCGAGATCCGGCCGCTGCGGACGGAGGAGCTGCTCAGCGAGGCGGGCGAGCTGGTCGACGACACGGGCGGGGTCGACCAGAAGACGACGACGACCGTGGCCATGGACTTCGGGCGGATCACCATCCGGTCGGGGTTGTCCCTGTACCTGTTCGGGACGCCGGGGCAGGACCGGTTCTGGTTCTTGTGGGACGAGCTGTCGCAGGGGGCGCTGGGCGCGGTGGTGCTCGCCGACACCCGCAGGCTGGAGGACTGCTTTCCGGCGGTGGATTATTTCGAGCACCGGCGGATTCCGTTCGTGGTTGCCGTCAACTGCTTCGCGAACGCCCGCCGTCACGCCTCGAACGAGGTGGCGCGGGCGCTGGACCTGGACCCGGGGACGCCGGTGCTGCTGTGCGACGCGCGCGACAAGGATTCGGGCAAGGAAGTGCTGATCCGGCTGGTGGAGTACGCGGGGCGGGTGCACACGGCCCGGCTCCTGGACTCGGTGGAGCCGCAGGCCGATTCGGTGTGAACCGGCCTGCGGACGAATGGAGTTCCGTGTGGTCGCGGCCCTCAGTCGGCCACCCCGGCGGCCGAGATGACCTTGTCGATGGAGACGCGGACGAGGAGTTCTCCGGGGACGGCGTTGCGTCGGCCGAAGGCGTCGCCGCGTTCCGCTCCCATGTAGCGGCGGCCGATCTTGGACGCCCAGGGAAGCATCTCGTCCAGATCCTCGCTGATCTCGGCGCGGCCTTGGAGGATCACGTAGGAGAACGGGGGCCGGTCGTCGTCCACGCAGAGCGCGACGCGGCCGTCGCGGGCCAGATTGCGCCCCTTGACGGTGTCCTTGCCGGTGTTGAACACGAAGGAATCACCGTCGAGAACGAACCAGATGGGAGCGATGTGGGGGCTTCCGTCCGCACGGACGGTGGACAGCTTTCCGGTACGAGTGGAGTGGGAGACGAAGGCCCGCCATTCCTCTTGAGTCATCTTCTTCACCATGCGTCCATCTTCCTTGCCGGAAAGCCCCTGGTGGGGAAGGCTGGCGGCACGAGTACGGGGTGGGGCGCGGCTGTGACGGCCGCGTCGACGGGGAGGGACTGGATATGGCACT
The DNA here is from genome assembly GCF_018614135.1 of Streptomyces sp. ISL-66. Lineage (GTDB taxonomy): Bacteria > Actinomycetota > Actinomycetes > Streptomycetales > Streptomycetaceae > Streptomyces. The sequence goes on along the minus strand of NZ_JAGGOW010000130.1, from coordinate 16,616 downwards.
GGACAAGCAGCTCGACTGGCTGCTGGACGATTTGACGCGACGGGTCCAACAGGTCCGGCACGCCGTGGTGCTGTCCAACGACGGGCTGGTGACGGGCGCGAGCGCCGGCCTGGTGCGGGAGGACGCGGAGCACCTGGCGGCCGTCGCGGCGGGGTTGCAGAGCCTGGCGAAGGGGTCGGGGCGGCACTTCCGGGCGGGTGAGGTGCGCCAGACGATGGTCGAGTACGACGAAGGGGTCCTCTTCGTCATGGCGGCGGGCGCCGGCAGCTGCTTGTGCGTCCTGAGCGCCGCCGAGGCCGACATCGGTCACGTGGCGTACGAGATGACCCTGCTGGTCAACCGGGTGGGCGAGCACCTGGGTGTGGCGGAGCGCCGGATCACCGGCGGCTGAATGCTCTGAACTGCGGTTATGGGGGTTGTCCACAGCCCCTGCGCCGTGTCGTCGCGCTGCGTTACGGTCTTCACACACAGTAATCACTTCTGGTGGGGAGAGTGTGATGACGCAAATGACGCAGGCGACGCAGACGACGCACGTGGCGCGGTCGGCCCAGTCGGTGCGGATGCCAGGGATGCCGCAGGCGACACCGCTGGTACAGATGGGCGCCCTGGCCTACCAGGCGCCCGCCGGTCGCGGGGAAGCGGTCGACGGGCTGGTGGGCGGCGGACAGGCCGCGGCGGAACTGCGGCTCAGCCGGAGCGAGTTCGCCCGCGCCGTCCAGTTGGGCGTCGTGCGTGCCGGTCCGCCGGCGCCGGGCGGGTCGGCCCGCTTCACCCGGACCGAGCTCGACCGGGTCCGCTCGGCCGAGGGGTTCCCGGACGCCCTGCGCGAGCGGGTGGAGACGCTGGCGGGGGCCGAGGCCACGGCGGCCGCCCTGGGGGTCGGCCCGAGCCGGTTCACCCGGCTCGCGCGCTGCGGGCACATCACCCCGGTGGGATACCGGATCAACCGGTACCGGGCGGTGGTGTGGCTCTATCTGGCCGTGGAGCTACGGGACTTCGCGGCCGACAAGCCCGAGATGCTGCGCGGGAGCGCCCCGGCGGCGGACCGGGAGCTGATGGCGGCCAAGGCCGATCTGCGCCCGCGGAAATGGCGCGAGCGGCACGTCGGGCTGCTGCTGAGACGAACCGCCGACCCTTGGGAGAGGGCGGCCGTGCTGGCCTCCGTACTCCCGGACGGGGACGTGCGCGAGACCGTGCCCGACCCCGCGGAGCGGATCCTCCTCGCGGCGCTGGCCCCACCCGTTCCCTACGGACATCCCCAGGTCCCGGCGGCCGCCGCCGTGGCCGAGCGGTTGCTGCGGGCGGAGCCGCCGGACGAGATCGCCTGGTACCGCACCAGTCTGGACTTCGCGCTGACCGGGGCCCGGGGTCAGCCGAAGTCGACGGGGGAGAGGGGGCCGACGTAGACCCATGCCCCGGCCTCGCGGGAAAAGCTGCTGTGCTCGTGCAGCGAGCCGGTGTGCCGGCCCTCGCGGTAGTGCGCACGGAACTCCACCGAGCCCTCCGTCTCGAACATCCCGCCGCGCTCGGTGGCCAGGATCTCCAGCCGCTCCCAGCGCTGGCGGGGGTCGAGGTCGAGCAGGTCCGGCCGCGTCGAAGGGTGCCAGGAGCGCAGCAGGTAGGCGGTGTCGCCGACGGCGAAGGCACTGAAGCGCGACCGCATCAGCAGCTCGGCGGTGGGTGCCTGCCGCTCACCGGAGTGAAAGCGGCCGCAGCACTCCGGATAGGCGGCGGGCAGCCCGCAAGGGCAGGGCAGGGCAGGGCCGGGGTGGGCATGGGCGCACTCATTCTTCGGGACGGAGGTCGGGCTACTGGGGGGAGACGGCCGGCGTGAAGGCCTTGGCGCCGTACGGGCGGAAGAGGCCCTCCTGGACCACCGACACCAGCAGCCTGCCCTCCAGGTCGTAGATCCGGCCGCGGGCCAGCCCCCGGCCGCCGTGCGCGATGGGCGACTCCTGGTCGTACAGGAACCACTCGTCGGCCCGGAACGGCCGGTGGAACCACATGGCGTGGTCGAGCGAGGCCATGTCGAAACCGCGCATGCCCCACAGGGGTTCCACGGGGATGCGCACGGCGTCGAGGAGGGTCATGTCACTGGCGTAGGTGAGGGCGCAGGTGTGCACGAGCGGGTCGTCGCCCAGCGGGCCGACGGCGCGCATCCACACCGCGCTGCGCGGATCGGCGTCCTTGAGCTCCTCGGGAGTCCACCGGAGCCGGTCCACGTACCGGATGTCGAAGGGCTGGCGGCGGGCCATCCGCTCCAGCGCCTCGGGCAGCGCGCCGAGGTGCTCGCGGATCTCGTCCACGACCTTCGGCAGCGTGTCCGGGTGCGGGAAGTCGAGGCGAGGAGGCAGCTGGTGCTCGATGCTGCCCTCCTCCGGGTGATGGAAGGAGGCGGTCAGGTTGAAGATGGTCTTGCCCTGCTGGACCGCGGTGACCCGGCGCGTGGTGAAGGAGCGCCCGTCGCGCACCCGCTCCACCTGGTACACGATCGGCACGCCGGGGATACCGGGACGCAGGAAGTACGCGTGGAGCGAGTGGACGGGGCGGTCGCTCTCGGTGGTGCGGCCGGCCGCCACCAGCGCCTGGCCGGCGACCTGGCCGCCGAAGACGCGCTGGAGGGACTCCTGGGGGCTCGCGCCCCGGAAGATGTTGACCTCGATCTGCTCCAGATCGAGCAGGTCGACCAGCCTCTCGGCGGGGTTCGTCATCAGAGGGTCTCCACTGTCGGGCCCGGCGGCCGTGCCGGCGCCGGTGGGTTGCGGGTGGGGGTCAGAGCTGGCCCAGCTCGCCGACCGAGGTGACGCGGATGACGGCCCGGCCCTCCTCGTCGGAGGCCGCGAGGTCGACCTCGGCGCTGATGCCCCAGCCATGGTCGCCGTTGGGGTCGGCGAAGGTCTGGCGGACGCGCCACAGGCCGTGCGCCGGGTCCTCCTCGATCTGGAGCAGCTTGGGGCCGCGCGCGTCCGGGCCGGTGCCCAGGTCGTCGTACTCGTCCCAGTAGCCGTCCAGGGCGTCGCCCCAGGCGTCCGCGTCCCAGCCGGCGTCGCCGTCCAGCTCGCCCAGCACGTTGACGTGGTCCAGGGCGGCCAGCTCCACCCGGCGGAACATGGCGTTGCGGACCAGGACGCGGAAGGCGCGGGAGTTCGCCGTGACCGGCTTGACCTGGTCGGCCTTCTCCTGGGCCTGCTCCGCCGTCTCCACCTCCGGGTTCGCCAGCTGCTCCCACTCGTCGAGCAGGCTGGAGTCGACTTGGCGGACGAGCTCGCCGAGCCAGGCGATCAGGTCCTGGAGGTCCTCGGACTTGAGGTCGTCGGGGATGGTGTGGTCCAGCGCCTTGAACGCGCTCGCCAGATAGCGGAGCACGATGCCCTCGGTACGGGCGAGTTCGTAGTACGAGGTGAACTCGGTGAAGGTCATCGCGCGTTCGTACATGTCGCGGATGATCGACTTCGGGGAGACCGGGTGGTCGCGGACCCACGGGTGGCTCTTGCTGTACACGTCGTAGGCGTGCAGGAGGAGCTCTTCGAGGGGCTTGGGATAGGTGATCTCCTGGAGCCGCTCCATCCGCTCCTCGTACTCGATCCCGTCGGCCTTCATCGCGCCCACGGCCATGCCGCGTTCCTTGTTCTGCTGGGCGGCCAGGATCTGGCGCGGGTCGTCCAGCGTGGACTCGACGACCGAGACCATGTCCAGTGCGTAGGAGGGGGACTCCGGGTCGAGCAGGTCGAAGGAGGCCAGCGCGAAGGTGGACAGCGGCTGGTTCAGCGCGAAGTCCTGCTGCAGGTCGACTGTCAGGCGGATCGAGCGGCCCTCGGCGTCGGGGGTGTCGAGCTTCTCGATGACCCCGCCGTCCAGCAGCGAGCGGTAGATGGCGAGGGCCCGGCGGATGTGCCGCAGCTGGGCCTTGCGCGGCTCGTGGTTGTCCTCCAGCAGGTGGCGCATCGCCTGGAAGGCGTCGCCGGGCCGCGCGATGACCGACAGGAGCATGATGTTGGTGACCTTGAAGCGCGAGGTCAGCGGCTCCGGGTCGGCGGCGATGAGCTTCTCGAAGGTGGTGTCCGACCAGGCCACGAAGCCTTCGGGGGCCTTCTTGCGGACCACCTTGCGGCGCTTCTTCGGGTCGTCGCCCGCCTTCGCCAGGGCCTTCTCGTTCTCGATGACGTGCTCGGGCGCCTGGGCCACCACATAGCCGGCCGTGTCGAAGCCGGCCCGGCCGGCGCGGCCGGCGATCTGGTGGAACTCGCGGGCGCGCAGCGTGCGGACGCGAGTGCCGTCGTACTTGGTGAGTGCCGTGAACAGCACCGTGCGGATCGGCACGTTGACGCCGACGCCGAGGGTGTCGGTGCCGCAGATGACCTTCAGCAGACCGGCCTGGGCCAGCTTCTCCACCAGGCGGCGGTACTTGGGCAGCATGCCCGCGTGGTGCACGCCGATGCCGTGGCGGACGTAACGGGAGAGGTTCTGGCCGAACTTGGTGGTGAAGCGGAAGTTGCCGATCAGCTCGGCGATCTTGTCCTTCTCTTCGCGGGTACACATGTTGATGCTCATCAGCGACTGCGCCCGCTCGACCGCCTGGGCCTGAGTGAAGTGCACGATGTAGACCGGCGACTGGCGGGTCTCCAGCAGCTCGGTGATGGTGTCGGTGATCGGCGTCGTGACGTACTCGTACGACAGCGGGACGGGCCGCGTCGCGGAGCGGACCATCGAGGTGGGCCGTCCGGTGCGCCGGGTCAGGTCCTCCTCGAACCGCTTCATGTCGCCGAGGGTCGCGGACATCAGGACGAACTGCGCCTGCGGAAGCTCCAGGATCGGGATCTGCCAGGCCCAGCCGCGGTCCGACTCCGCGTAGAAGTGGAACTCGTCCATCACGACCTGGCCGATGTCGGCGTACTTGCCGTCGCGCAGCGCGATCGAGGCCAGCACCTCGGCGGTGCAGCAGATCACCGGGGCGTCCGCGTTCACGGAGGCGTCGCCGGTCAGCATGCCGACGTTCTCGGTGCCGAAGAGCTTGCACAGGTCGAAGAACTTCTCCGAGACCAGCGCCTTGATCGGGGCGGTGTAGAAGGTGACCTTGTCCTGGGCCAGCGCCGTGAAGTGCGCGCCGGCCGCGACCAGGCTCTTGCCGGAGCCGGTCGGGGTGGAGAGGATCACGTTCGCGCCGGAGACGACCTCGATCAGCGCCTCCTCCTGAGCCGGGTACAGGGTGATGCCCTGGCCCTCCGCCCACGAGGAGAAAGCCTCGAAGAGGGCATCGGGGTCGGCGTTCGGCGGGAGCTGATCAATGAGGGTCACACCCCCCATCTTGCCTGGCTTCCCCCCGGATGAGGGAACCGGCGGACGGGAGGAAGATCATCGACGGTACGCTGTGCCGTCGACGAGGCCCGAACGACACCGTCAACGGGGCCCGACCAGCACACAACCGGGGCGGGGAACGACCATGATGGGTCCGGCGCACTCACTGTCGGGGGCAGCGGCCTGGCTGGGGGTGGGTGCGGCGGCGGCCGCCGCCGGGCATCCGATGCCCTGGCCGGTCCTGGTCGTCGGAGCGCTCATCTGCTCCGGAGCGGCCCTCGCTCCCGACCTCGACCACAAGTCGGCGACGATCTCCCGCGCCTTCGGTCCGCTCTCCCGGGGACTGTGCGAGGTCGTGGACAAGATCTCCTACGCGGTCTACAAGGCGACCAGGGCCCCGCGCGACGCCCGCCGCACCGGCGGTCACCGCACCTTGACCCACACGTGGGTCTGGGCCGTCCTGATCGGCGCGGGCTCCTCCGCGCTCGCCGTCACCGCCGACCGCTGGGGCGTGCTCGCCCTCCTCTTCGTCCACCTGGTCCTCGCCGTCGAAGGCCTGCTGTGGCGGGCCGCCCGGATGTCCAGCGACGTCCTGGTCTGGCTGCTCGGCGCGACCAGCGCCTGGATACTGGCCGGTGTGCTCGACCAGCCCGGCAACGGCTCCGGCTGGCTCTTCACCGGCCCCGGCCAGGAGTACCTGTGGCTCGGCCTGCCGATCGTGCTCGGCGCCCTGGTCCACGACATCGGCGACGCCCTGACCGTCTCCGGTTGCCCGGTCCTGTGGCCCATCCCCATCGCGGGCAAGCGCTGGTACCCGATCGGCCCGCCGAAGATGATGCGCTTCCGCGCCGGCAGCTGGGTGGAGCTCAAGGTCCTCATGCCGGTGTTCATGCTGCTCGGCGGCGTCGGCGGGGCCTCCGCCCTCGGGTTCATCTGAGCCGCGCGCCCCGTCGTAGGCCCGGGGGCCGGACGCGCGGCGGCGTGCCGCGGTACGGATCAGCCGTGCCAGGAGCGCCACAGGGCCGCGTACGCGCCGTCGGCCGCGACCAGGGCGTCGTGCGAGCCCAGCTCGCTGATCCGGCCGCCTTCGACCACCGCGATCACGTCCGCGTCGTGCGCGGTGTGCAGCCGGTGCGCGATCGCGATCACCGTGCGGCCTTCCAGCACCCGGGCCAGCGACCGCTCCAGGTGCCGCGCCGCGCGCGGGTCCAGCAGCGAGGTCGCCTCGTCCAGCACCAGCGTGTGCGGGTCGGCCAGCACCAGACGGGCCAGCGCGATCTGCTGCGCCTGCGCCGGAGTCAGCGCGGCGGCGCCCGAGCCGACCTCGGTGTCCAGGCCGGCGTCCAGCGCCCGCGCCCAGCCTTCCGCGTCGACCGCCCCGAGGGCCTCCCACAGCTCGGTGTCGCAGGCCCCGGTGCGTGCAAGGCGCAGGTTGTCGCGCAGCGAACCCACGAACACGTGGTGCTCCTGGTTGACCAGGGCCACGTGCTCGCGCACCCGCTCCGCCGGCATCTTCGACAGCCGAGCCCCGCCCAGGGTGATCTCGCCGGTCCTCGGCGCGTAGATGCCGGCGAGCAGCCGGCCCAGCGTGGACTTGCCCGCGCCCGAGGGCCCGACCAGGGCCATCCGGGTGCCCGGCGGCACCGTCATCGATACCTCGTGCAGGACGTCGACGCCCTCGCGGTAGCCGAAGTGCACCTGGTCCGCGCGGACGTCGCGCCCGTCCGGGGAGACGGCCGCGTCCCCCGCGTCCGGCTCGATCTCCCGTACGCCCACCAGCCGGGCCAGTGAGACCTGGGCGATCTGCAGTTCGTCGTACCAGCGCAGGATCAGCCCGATCGGATCGACCATCATCTGTGCCAGCAGCGCGCCCGTGGTCAGCTGCCCCACCGACATCCACCCGTGGATCACGCAGTACCCGCCGATCATCAGCACCGAGCCGAGGATCGTCACGTACGTGACGTTGACGACCGGGAAGAGGACCGTCCGCAGGAACAGCGTGTACCGCTCCCAGGCCGTCCACTCCTTGATCCGCCGTTCCGACAGCCCGATCCGGCGCCCGCCGAGGCGGTGCGCCTCGATGGTGCGGCCCGCGTCCACCGTCTCGGTGAGCACGGCCGCGACCGCCGCGTAGCCGGCCGCCTCGGAACGGTAGGCCCGGGGCGCCCGCTTGAAGTACCAGCGGCAGCCGATCACCAGTACGGGCAGCGCCACCAGCGCGGCCAGCGCCAGCTGCGGCGCGGTCACGGCGAGCGCCCCGTAGAGCAGGCTCGCCCACACCACGCCGATGGCCAGCTGCGGTACGGCTTCGCGCATCGCGTTGGCCAGCCGGTCGATGTCGGTGGTGATCCGCGACAGCAGGTCGCCGGTTCCGGCACGTTCCAGCACGCCCGGCGGCAGGCCCACCGACCGCACGAGGAAGTCCTCGCGCAGATCGGCCAGCATCTCCTCGCCGAGCATCGCCCCGCGCAGCCGGACCAGCCGGACGAACAGCGTCTGGACGCCGAGGGCCAGCGCGAACAGCAGTCCCACGCGCCCCAGGTGGAGTTCGCGCGCCCCTTCGGTGAGCTGGTCCACGACCTGGCCCAGCAGGTACGGGCCTACCATGGAGGCGATCACCGCGACCGTGTTGACCGCCACGAGCACCACGAAGGCCCGCCGGTGGCGGCGGAACAGGCCGCGCACGTAGCCCCGTACGGTCGCCGACGAGCCCACGGGCAGGGTCGCGGCCGTTTCGGGGGCCGCCGGATCGTATTGCGGCGGCGCCACGCCGATCATGCGGATTCCTCGATCTCTGTGAGTACGGACTCGGTCCGTCCGGAGTCGCCCAGTACGGAGTCGGCCCGTAGGGGCTCGGTCCGTCCGGTTTGCCTGTGCGAGAGCCGCTGTTCGTCCTCGGTCTCGCGGGTGACGACCGCGCGGTAGCGCGGATCGCCGTGCAGCAGCTCGCGGTGCGTACCGCTCGCCGCCACCGTGCCCTCGTGGATCAGTACGACCCGGTCGGCGCGGTCCAGCAGCAGCGGCGAGGACGCCAGTACCACCGTCGTGCGCCCGGCACGCAGCTGCGCGATCCCGTCCGCGATCCGCGCCTCGGTGTGCGAGTCGACCGCCGAGGTCGGCTCGTCCAGCACCAGCACCTCCGGGTCGGTGACCAGCGACCGCGCCAGCGCGAGCCGCTGGCGCTGCCCGCCGGACAGCGACCGCCCGCGCTCGGTGATCCGGGAGTCCATCGGGTCGCTCACCCCGTCCGGAGCGGACTGCAGCAGCGCGTCCAGCACGTCCGCGCACTGGGCCGCCTCCAGCGCCGCCGACGGCGTGACCATCCCGGAGGCCGGTACGTCGAACAGCTCGCGCAGCGTCCCCGACAGCAGCACCGGATCCTTGTCCTGTACCAGGACCAGCGTGCGCGCGGTGTCCAGCGCGAGCCCGTCCAGCGCGACCCCGCCCAGCAGTACGCAGGGCCCGGCACCGTCGTCCATCGGATGGCCGCCGAGGCGTTCGGCGAGCCGTCCCGCCAGGTCGGGGTCGCCGCACACCACGGCGGTGAACCGGCCCGACGCGGCCAGCAGGCCGGTCTCCGGGTCGTACAGGTCACCGCCCGGAGCGGGCGCGCGCGAAGCATCCGCGACGACCGCCCGGTCCGCGTCCCCGCTCGCCGCGGCCTCGGCGGCGGCCGCCTCGGCGTCCGTGCGGCTCAGCGACAGCACCCGGGCGGCCCGCTTGGCGGAGGGACGCGAGAAGGAGTAGGCCATCGCGATCTCTTCGAAGTGCCTCAAGGGGTAGAGCATGGTCGCCACCGCGCTGAAGGCCGCGACGAGTTCACCGACCGCGAGCCGGTCGTCCAGCACGAGCGCCGACCCGTACCAGACCACCGTGATCAGCAGCACGCCCGGCAGCAGCACCTGGATCGCGGAAATCAGGGCCCACATCCGGGCACTGCGCACCGCCGCCTTGCGGACTTCCTGCGAGGCCTCGCGGTAGCGGCTGAGGAACAGCTCCTCGCCGCCGATGCCGCGCAGCACGCGCAGTCCCGCCACCGTGTCGGAGGCCAGCTCGGTGGCCTTGCCCGCCTTCTCCCGCTGGACGTCGGCGCGTTGGGTGGCGCGCGGCAGTAGCGGCAGGACGGCCAGGGCGAGCACCGGCATGCCGATGGCCACGACCACGCCGATGGCGGGGGCGTAGAAGAGCAGGGCGACGCATCCGATGACGAGGGTGAGGGCGGCCGCCAGGAAGCGGGAGACCGCTTCGACGAACCATCCGATCTTCTCCACGTCGCCCGTGCTGACCGCCACCACTTCGCCCGCGGCGACCCGCCGGGTGAGGGCGGCGCCCAGCTCGGCGGTCTTGCGGGCGAGCAGCTGCTGGACCCGTGCGGCGGCGGTGATCCAGTTGGTGACGGCCGTCCGGTGCAGCATCGCGTCACCGAGCGAGATCGCGACGCCGAGCAGCGCGATCAGGCCGCCCACCCACAGCAGCCGGGTCCCGTCGCGGTCGACGACGGCGTCGACGCCGAGGCCGACCGCGTACGGCAGGCCGGCCACGCCGCAGAAGTGGAGCATTCCCCAGCTCAGGCTTTTGGCCTGTCCACCGAGTTGGCCGCGCCCCAGCCACCAGAGGAAGCGGGGGCCGGAGCGAGCGTCGGGTACCCCTGGGTCCGGATACGGAAGATCGCTGATCTGCATGACGCCCCATGACTGGTCGAGTGGTTCAAACCGTGCAAGGTTCGCGTTCCGCATCGGTCGGGGGCAATCGATTTTCCGTTGGCCAAGGCATTCACCGGCCGGTTTCGCGGGCTCAGGGGCGCGTGGCGCGCTCCAGTTCCAGGAGCGCCGAGTAGTAGTTCCGGCCGGTGGCCCGGTCCATCCCCACCTCGCACATCCGGTTCGCCGACAGGTGCGCGTCGAACTCCCGCGCCGTCACCTCGGCCGCCTCCCGGGCCGTCGCCGACTCCGTCAGTTCCGGGTGCAGCATCCCGCGGTCGCCCGCGAAGGCGCAGCACCCCGTGTCGTACGGGACGACCACTGCGTCCGCACAGGCCTCGGCCACCGCCCGCAGCTGCGCCTCGTCGCCCAAGTGCCGCATCGAGCAGGTCGGGTGGAGCACCGCCGAGCCGACCGTGCGCCGGATCTCCAGGCGCGGCAGCAGCTCCTCGGCGGCCCAGACGATGGAATCGACGATGCGCAGCTCGGCGTGGAGCGCCCGGTTGTCGTCGGTCAGGTACGGGACCACCTCGTGCGAGATGCCCAGGGTGCAGGAGGAGGCGTCGACCACGAGCGGCAGCCGCCCACCGGCCGTCCAGCCCCAGGCGGCGGCCACGATCCGGTTGGCCATCACGTGGTTTCCTGCGACGTACCCCTTGGAGTGCCAGATGGTCGCGCAGCAGGTGCCCGTCACGTCCCGGGGGATCCACACCGGTTTCCCGGCCCGCTCGGACACCGCGACGACGGCCTCCGGGAGGGAGGGGCCGGGCTCGGCGTCGGGGCCGCCGAAGATCCGGTTGACGCAGGCCGGGTAGTACACGGCGGTGGCGCCCACCCGCCGGGTCGCGGGGAGCCTCCGGGCCGCGGCGCCGGGGACCTGCGGCAGCCACCGCGGGACCAGGTCCGGTCCTACGGCCCTGCGCGCGGCCCCCGTCACGGCCTCCAGCAGGCGGTCCCCGACGACATCGGTGATCTTGTCGGCGGCGGCCACGGCCAGCCGGGCGGCCGCTTCGACCGTCCCGAACCGCCGGGCCGCCGAGGCGGCGGTGCGCTCCTCGCGCGCGCTGTGCCGGCGGTGGCGGAAGTCCTTCATGAGGGCGCCGGTGTCGATGCCGACGGGGCAGGCGAGTTTGCAGGTGGAGTCGCCGGCGCAGGTGTCCACGGCGTCGTAGCCGTAGGAGTCGAGCAGAGCGCCGAGGACGGGCGAGCCCGGCTGCTGGCGCATCATCTCGCGGCGCAGCACGATCCGCTGTCGCGGCGTGGTCGTGAGGTCCTTGCTGGGGCAGGTCGGTTCGCAGAACCCGCACTCGATGCAGGGGTCGGCCACGGCCTCCACCCGCGGAATCGTCTTCAGGCCGCGCAAGTGCGCCTGCGGGTCGCGGTCGAGGAGGATCCGGGGGGCGAGCACCAGATCGGGGTCGAGCACCCGCTTGGTGCGCCACATCATCTCGGTGGCCCGGGGACCCCATTCCAGTTCCAGGAAGGGGGCCATGTTGCGGCCGGTGGAGTGCTCGGCCTTCAGGGAGCCGTCGAAGCGCTCCACGGTGAGCCGGCAGAAGGCGTCCATGAAGGCGGCGTACCGCTCGACGTCGGCGGGCTCGGCGGCGTCGAAGGCGAGCAGGAAGTGCAGGTTCCCGTGGGCGGCGTGGCCCGCGACGGCGGCGTCGAAACCGTGCTCCGCCTGCAGTGCGAGCAGGGCCTCGCAGGCCTCGGCCAGCCGGGAGGGAGGAACGGCGAAGTCCTCGGTGATCAGGGTGGTGCCCCAGGCGCGGGCCCCGCCGACGGCGGTGACGAAGGCCTTGCGGGCCTTCCAGTACCCGGAGATGGTCTTCGCGTCGTGGGTGAAGGCGTTGGTCACCGAGGCAACGGGCGCGACCAGGTCCAGTCCGGCCAGCACCTCGGCGGCGCGCCGCTCGTACCGCGCGCGGCCCGCCTCGTCGGGGGCGCGGAACTCGACCAGCAGGGCGGTGGTGTCCTTGGGCAGCTCCGCCCAGTCGGCTGGCACGCCCTCGACGGCCACCGAGGCGCGCAGGGTGTTGCCGTCCATCAGCTCGACGGCCAGGGCGCCGGCACGGTTGAAGAGCGGCACGGCGGCGGCCGCGGCGGGCAGCGAGGGGAAGAAGAGCAGGGCGCTGGTGAGTTCGCGGTCCAGCGGCAGGGTGTCGAAGACGACCTCGGAAATGAAGCCCAGGGTGCCTTCGGAGCCGACCATGAGCCCGCGCAGGATCTCGACGGGAGTGGCGCCGTCGAGGTAGGAGTCGAGGCGGTAGCCGGTGGTGTTCTTGATCTCGTACTTGGCCCGGATGCGGGCGACGAGCCGCGGGTCGGCCTCGATCTCCTTCTTGATCTCCATCAGGCCGTGGCACAGCGCGGGCTCGGCGTGCGCCAGCTCCTCGTCGGCGCGCGGGTCGGCGGTGTCCACGACGGTCCCGCTCGGCAGGACGAAGGTGAGGGAGGCCAGGGTGCGGTACGAGTTCCGCGTGGTCCCCGCCGTCATGCCGGAGGCGTTGTTCGCGACGACTCCGCCGAGGGTGCACGCGATGGCGCTGGCCGGGTCGGGGCCGAGGACGCGGCCGTGGCGGGCTAGGGCGGCATTGGCCCGCAGGACTGTGGTGCCGGGCTGGATCCGGGCGCGCAGGCCCCCGTCCAGGACCTCGACGCCGGCCCAGTGGCGGCGGACGTCGACCAGGATGTCCTCGCCCTGGGCCTGGCCGTTGAGCGAGGTGCCGGCGGCGCGGAAGACCACCTCGCGCTGCTTGCCGTGGGCGTAGGAGAGGACGGCGGAGACGTCGTCGATGTCCTCGGCGACCACGACGACCTGCGGCACGAACCGGTAGGGGGAGGCGTCCGAGGCGTACCGGACCAGGTCGGAGATCTTCCAGAGCACCTTGTCGGCGCCCAGCAGCTCGGTCAGCTCGCGGCGCAGCGCCTCGGGCGTTCCGGTGGCCCGACGGTCGGGCACCCGGTCGGGGGCGGGGCCGCTGATGCTGCGCGGGCGCAGGGCCCCCGGCTTCGGTTCCAGCAGCGGCATGGCAACCCCTCAACTCGCTCGACTCACTCGTTCGGCGCAGTCGCGGCTGTCTCTCGGCCGGCCCGTCGCCCGGTCAGCAGTGCAGCTCCGGCGGGGCGTCCGCCAGGGCGTTCAGCAGGCCGCCGAGCACTTCGCGCTGATCGGCGGTCAATGGAGCAAGGATCTCCTCCGCGGCATCGGTTCGCGCGTTGCGCAGGCGGCGCAGCGTGGCGCGGCCGGTGTCGGTGAGCTCGATCCTTATGACGCGCCGGTTCGCCGGGTCGGGCACGCGGCGCACGCAGTCGGCGGATTCCAGGCCGTCGACCAGCGTGGTGACGGCGCGGGGGACGACCTCCAGGCGTGCGGCCAGATCCGCCATCCGGGGCGGCTGCCCGGTGGCGAGGTGCGCGACCGTGCGCAGCAGCCGGGACTGGGCGGGCGTGATCCCGAGCGGCTCGAGATGGCGCTTCTGGATGCGGTGGAGCCGCCGGGTCAGGCGGAGCAGCTGCTCGGCGAGAACGCTGTCCGTGGTGTCGGGGGTGTCGGTCTCGGAAGCGGTGCTCATGCTGCGGTCCTCATAATGGGAACAGTATCAGGACGACATTCATTGTGAGTATAGGTAACAATGAGCTATGCTCGGGTGAGTCTCGTCATCTGTTATGAAGGAGGCCCATGCGCCCCAAGGAACCCGAGTGGACCCCGTCGAAAGAATCCCTCGACCCGAGCGGTCCCAGCCCCGCTGAGCGGCCGCGCGAGCTGCGCCGCATCGTGGGCCTCTTCCGGCCCTACCGCGGCCGCCTCGCCGTCGTCGGCGTGCTGGTGGCCGCCTCCTCGCTGGTCGGCGTCGCCTCGCCGTTCCTGCTCAAGGCGATCCTCGACGTCGCGATCCCGCAGGGCCGCACCGGGCTGCTCAGCCTGCTCGCCCTCGGCATGATCGCCACCGCGGTCGTCACCAGCATCTTCGGCGTGCTCCAGACCCTGATATCCACGACCGTCGGCCAGCGCGTCATGCACGATCTGCGCGCCGCCGTCTACGCACAGCTCCAGCGGATGCCGCTGGCCTTCTTCACCCGGACGCGGACCGGCGAGGTGCAGTCCCGCATCGCCAATGACATCGGCGGCATGCAGGCGACGGTCACCTCCACGGCCACCTCCCTCGTCTCGAACGCGACGGCCGTCATCGCCTCCGTCGTCGCGATGCTCGCGCTCGACTGGCGGCTCACGCTCGTCTCGCTGCTCCTGCTGCCCGTCTTCGTGTGGATCAGCCGCCGCGTCGGCAGCGAGCGCAAGAAGATCACCGCGCAGCGGCAGAAGCAGATGGCCACGATGGCCGCGACGGTCACCGAGTCCCTGTCGGTCAGTGGCATCCTGCTCGGCCGCACGATGGGCCGCGCCGATTCGCTCACCACCTCCTTCGCCGAGGAGTCCGAGAAGCTCGTCGACCTCGAGGTGCGCTCCAGCATGGCCGGGCGCTGGCGGATGTCCACCATCGGCATCGTCATGGCCGCCATGCCCGCGCTCATCTACTGGGCCGCCGGCATCGCCCTGCAGACCGGTGCGCCCTCGCTCTCGGTCGGCACCCTGGTCGCCTTCGTCACCCTCCAGCAGGGCCTGTTCCGGCCCGCCGTGAGCCTGCTGTCGACCGGCGTCCAGATCCAGACCTCCCTCGCGCTGTTCGCCCGCATCTTCGAGTACCTCGACCTGCCGGTGGACATCACCGAGCGCGAGGACGCCGTCCGCCTCGACCGCGCCCGGGGCGAGGTCCGGCTGGAGGACGTCCACTTCGCGTACGACACCAAGAGCGGCCCGACGCTGACCGGCATCGACATCACCGTCCCCGCCGGGGGGTCCCTCGCCGTGGTCGGCCCGACCGGATCCGGCAAGAGCACCCTGAGCTACCTCGTCCCCCGGCTCTACGACGTCACCGGCGGCCGCGTCGCCCTCGACGGGGTCGATGTGCGCGACCTCGACTTCGACTCGCTGGCCCGCTCCATAGGCGTCGTCTCCCAGGAGACCTACCTCTTCCACGCCTCCGTCGCCGACAACCTGCGCTTCGCCAAGCCGGACGCCACCGACGAGGAGATAGTGGAGGCGGCCCGCGCGGCCCAGATCCACGAGCACATCGCGTCCCTGCCCGACGGGTACGACACCCTGGTGGGCGAGCGTGGCTACCGCTTCTCCGGCGGTGAGAAGCAGCGCCTGGCCATCGCCCGCACCATCCTGCGCGACCCTCCGGTGCTGATCCTCGACGAGGCGACCAGCGCCCTGGACACCCGCACCGAGCACGCCGTGCAGCGTGCCATCGACAACCTTTCGCAGGGCCGCACCACCATCACCATCGCCCACCGGCTCTCCACCGTCCGCGACGCCGACCAGATCGTGGTGCTCGACGCCGGCCGGATCGCCGAGCGGGGGACCCACGAGGAACTGCTGGCGGCCGACGGCCGGTACGCCGCTCTCGTCCGGCGCGACCGCGAGACGGCACTCAAGCCGCAGGGCGCACTCACGGCGGAGGGCGCGCCGGAGTCGGAGCGCATCGCGGCGGGGAACCTCAAGGTGGGGACCTTCAAGCCGGAGAAGCTGTGCGGGGCCGAGCCGACCCCGGTGAATGTGTGATCGTATGACCGGCACGCGGGTCGGATGTCGGAAATCGGATGGTTCACGGGTTAGCGTTCCCGCATGCCCCAAGAGAACCGGCCGCCGTCACCGCGCCGTTCCCGGCTCACCCGCCGGGGTCGGCTGGCGCTCTTCCTCGGCACGTTCCTCGGGCTCGGGGCAGCCGTCCTGATCCCGCTGCTGCCCGGTAAGGAAGCGGCGCCCGAGAAGCCGCGCCAGTTGCTGATCCCCGAGGGCTGGCGGGCCCCGCAGGTCTACGCCGCCATCGATCGCGAGCTCAACGTCCCCGCCGGCTCCACCAAGGCGGCCGCCGCGACGGCCGCACTGCCCCTGCCCGCGGAGGCCAAGGGCAATCCGGAGGGATACCTCTTCCCGGCCACGTATCCGGTGACATCCGAGTCCACTCCGGCCACGCTGCTCACGTACATGGTCGAGACGGCCAACAAGAAGCTCGCGACCAAAGCCGTCTCGGACGGCGGCAAGGTCCACGGGATGACCCCGTACCAGACGGCCACCCTCGCCAGCATCATCGAGGCGGAGGCCCACACCCGGGCGGACATGGGCAAAGTGGCCCGCGTGGTGCACAACCGGCTGGCGAAGTCGATGCCGCTCCAGATGGACTCCACCATCAACTACGCGTTGAACCGCTCCACGGTGGACACCAAGCTGAGCGAGACCAAGATCGACAGCCCCTTCAACACGTACGAGCGCCAAGGCCTGCCGCCCACGCCGATCGACAACCCCGGCCTGGAAGCCATGGCGGCCGCCGTCGCCCCGACCCCCGGCGACTGGCTGTTCTTCGTCACCGTGACGCAGGGCGACACCCGCTTCTCGGCGACCTACGAGGAACACAAACGCCACGTGGCCGAGTTCAACCGCCTCCGCGCAACCTCCAAGAGGACCTGACGCGGCACTAGGTCCTGTTTGGAGTTCAGATCATGGGTGTGGTGCGATGCTGCGGAGCCAGAGCATCGCACCACACAGATGCAGGCCGG
>NZ_JAGGOW010000129.1 GCF_018614135.1 Streptomyces sp. ISL-66 | reverse complement strand
GTTCGGGGGGCCGCGCGGGTCGGGCGCGGCCAGGGGGGCCGGGGCGGGCTGCTGGTGGGGCGCCGGGGCCGGCGCGGGGGCCCGTACGACCGCGGGGGCCATGGCGTGCGCCTCCGGGCCCGGTACGTAGCCCATGGCAGGGGCGGGGGCCTGGGCGAAGGAGGCGGCGGCGGCCGCGCCGCTGCGCTCCAGCCGGTCGAGGCGGGCCTGGAAGGAGCGCTCGTCGTCGAAGGCGGCCGGCAGCAGCACGCGGGCGCAGATCAGCTCCAGCTGCAGCCGGGGCGAGGTGGCGCCGCGCATCTCGGTGAGCCCCGTGTTGACCAGGTCGGCGGCCCGGGACAGCTCGGCGGCCCCGAAGACGGAGGCCTGGGCCTGCATGCGCTCGACGACATCGGCCGGGGCGTCGATGAGCCCCTTCTCGCCGGCGTCGGGCACGGCGGCCAGGATCACCAGGTCGCGCAGCCGCTCCAGGAGGTCGGCGACGAAGCGGCGCGGGTCGTTCCCGCCCTCCACCACCCGGTCGACGACCTCGAACGCGGCGGCCCCGTCCCCGGCGGCGAAGGCGTCCACGACGGAGTCCAGCAGGGACAGGTCCGTGTAGCCGAGCAGCGAGGTGGCCATGGCGTACGTCACGCCCTGATCGGCGGCGGCGGCCAGCAGCTGGTCCATGACGGACATGGAGTCGCGGACGGACCCGGCGCCCGCGCGCACGACGAGCGGCAGCACGCCGTCCTCGATGTGGGCGCCCTCGCGGCCGCAGACCTCACCGAGGTAGTCGCGCAGGGTGCCGGGGGGCACGAGCCGGAACGGATAGTGGTGCGTCCGGGACCGGATCGTCCCGATGACCTTCTCCGGCTCGGTGGTGGCGAAGATGAACTTGAGGTGCTCCGGCGGCTCCTCGACCACCTTCAGCAGGGCGTTGAAGCCCGCCGAGGTGACCATGTGCGCCTCGTCGATGATGTAGATCTTGTACCGGCTGGAGGCGGGCCCGAAGAAGGCCTTCTCGCGCAGGTCACGGGCGTCGTCCACGCCACCGTGCGAGGCCGCGTCGATCTCGATGACGTCGATGGAGCCCGGGCCGTTGCGCGCGAGGTCGCGGCAGGACTGGCACTCCCCGCAGGGGGTGGGCGTGGGGCCCTGCTCACAGTTCAGGCACCGCGCCAGGATCCGCGCGCTGGTGGTCTTGCCACAGCCTCGCGGACCACTGAACAGGTACGCGTGATTGACCCGGTTGTTCCGCAGGGCCTGCATCAGCGGGGCAGTGACATGCTCCTGCCCGATGACCTCGGCGAACGACTCGGGGCGATAGCGGCGGTACAGCGCAAGGGACGACACATCTACGAGGTTATCCGGGCGCACCGACAACGGCGGCCGTCCCGGAACGCAAAGCGCCCCCCACGCACCCACCAGAGCCCACTTACCCTTGCTGCCTTCCGGCCCTGGGGGAGTTGGGTGAGATAGCGCCACGTGAGGGGCTGGCCCCACCCTAGCGGATGGAGGGCCCCGGAATCGAGCCGGACCCCCCTCGGAGCCCGCTCGAACCCCCCACGGACGTCCGCCCGACGATCACGTTCGCGAGCACCCCTCAACGTCTTGTATTGTTTGCGGCGGAGGATTCGCCTAGTGGCCTAGGGCGCACGCTTGGAAAGCGTGTTGGGGGCAACCCCTCACGAGTTCGAATCTCGTATCCTCCGCCATTGCTCTCACCGGGCAATACGTTGAAGGGCCCCACCGCTTGCGGTGGGGCTCTTTGCGTTGCCGTCTCAGTCGGGGTCGCGAGCCTCCTGCGCGGCCCCGCAGCCCTCCGCCGATCAATCCGTAGACCACTTCACATCATTACCGGGAGAACCCGTGACCGTGAGCAAGAACATCAACAACCCCGTGGGCATGGGCGGCGGCCAGCGCAAGAAGCTGTCCCGCGCCGAACGGCAGAACAACGGTCCGCACCGCAACCTCGACCGCCAGGGTGCGGCCGACCAGAAGGCGGAGCTGCTGCGCAAGATGCGTGAGAAGGCAGGCGCAGCCGAAGGCTCCGAGCAGGCGGGCGACGACACCGCGCAGAGCTGACGCACCGCCGCCGCAGGGCGGCACCGCACGGGGCAGGGCCCGGACCGCGACGCGCGGTCCGGGCCCTGCTGCCGTACCGGGACCGGCACTGTCCGCGGGCGTTCAGGCTGCCGGCCTTCTCAAGCGCCGCGTAGGGCGACGAACGTGGTGGGCCGGGCCGGACCCGTGGCGGGGTGGCTCCCGCTCAGCGGGGGGCGCGGGTGGTGCGGCGGGTCAGGGAGGTGTTGGCCTTCATCAGGGCCGGGACCAGGACGTAGACGGCTACGGGGACCACGACCGCCGTGAGGATCATCGTCTGGACCGGCAGCGGCAGGCCGGCCGTCGCACCGCCGATCAGGGCCACCACCGCGGTGACCGTCGGGTAGATGGCCAGCCAGGTGATCAGCGCCCTGCGGTGGACGGAGGGAGGGGGTGTGGCGGGCACGGTGGGCACCGCGGGTGCGGTCGCGGTCGCGGCCGCGGGCATCGCTCGGGCTGTGGCGGCGGACGAAGTGGCGGTTTCGAGCGGCACGGTTTTCTCCCCCGGATTCTCCAACCAGACGGTTGGATATGGAATTTAGCGCATGCGGTGGGCAATTCCAACCGTACGGTTGGGAGTGGGGTAGGGTCCCGCCATGGCCTGGGACACGCAGCGCACCAAGAAGCTCCTGCTCGACGCCGCCATCGAGGAGTTCGCGGCCAAGGGCCCCGAAGCGGCGCGGGTCGCGCAGATCGCCACCCGCGCGGGCGTCAACAAGGAGCGGATCTACCAGTACTTCGGCAACAAGGACGGCTTGTTCCGCGCCGTCCTCGCCTCGGAGCTGAGCAAGCTCGCCGAAGCGGTGCCGCTCGCCGGGGAGGCGGCGGCCGACCTGGGCGACTACACGGCGCGGGTCTTCGACTACCACCGGCAGAACCCGCACTTCCTGCGCCTGCTGGCCTGGGAGGGACTGCACCGCGGCCCGGCGCCGACGGCAGCCGCCGGGACGGCGCCAGCTGGGACGCCGCCGGAGTCGCTACCGGGTGCGGCCCCGGGCGCGGTGGCGGCCGAGGGCGCGCCCGAGGGGATGCCCAAGGTGGCCTCCGAGGTGGTCTCCGAAGGCGAGCGGACCGAGCACTACGCGCGGAAGGTCGCCGCCATCGGCGCCGCGCAGGACGCCGGGAACGTGACCGGCGAGGTGCCGGCCGACCACCTCATGTACGCGGTGATCGCGCTGACCGCCGGCTGGTTCAACCTCCCCCAGCTCGTCCAGATGGTGGCCCCCGCCACGGCCGCCGCCGAGCCCGAGGCCCAGCGGGAGGCGGTGGCCGCCCTGGTCCGCCGCCTCGCGTCCCGGCCCTGACCCCACCTGCGACCGCCCCCGACCCGGACTCTTGGTCGCGGCGTCAGGTGTGGGGGATCAGGGCCACCGGGACATGGGCGTGGTGGGCTACCGCGTGGTCCGTGGGGCCCAGGCCGTGCAGGGGGCGGTGATGGCGGCGGCCAATGACCAGGAGGTCGGCGGTCGCGGACTCCTCGAGGAGGACGGTCGCGGCTTCGCCGGGGCGGCTCGCGCACGTGGTCGGCACCTCGGGGTGGCGGGCGGAGGCCTCGGCCACCGCGGCTTCCAGGGAGGCCTGCCCCTGCGGGCCCGCGTGGACCGCGCGCAGCGGCAGGCCGTGCACGGCGGCCCAGGCGTAGGCGAAGTCGACGACGGGGCCGTAGTCGCCGGCCGGGTCCACACCCACGACCACCCCGTCGGCGCGCTTCGCGCCGTCCGCGCGCGCGGGGGCCTCGCGGACCAGGACGACGGGGACGCCGGTGCGCCCGGCGACGGTCAGTGCCGTGGAGCCGAGCCCCGGGACGTGGCGGTGGTCGTGCCCGCTCGCTCCGACGGCGAGCAGCCGGGCGCCGGCCGCGGCGCGCGGGAGCTCGCTGCCGGGCCCGCCCTCGGCGGTGGCCGTTTCGACGATCAACCCCGGGTGGGCGGCACGGAGTTCGGCGGCGACGGACTCGAGCAGCGCCGTCGAGGTCAGCACGCTCTCGCCGAGTACGGGCACGAACTCGGGGGAGATCGGCAGGATCGTCGGCCAGGCCTGGCCGACGTGGAGGAGTCGCAGGGGCGCGCCCGCCGACCGCGCCTCGCGGGCGGCCCAGCGGGCGGCGGCGAGGCTGCGGGCGGACCCGTCGAAGCCGACGAGGAAAGGAAGGTGCGAGGCGGGCTCGGGGGGCTGCGGAGGCTGCGGAGACATCGACGGCACCTTTCTTCCCGTGCCGCGGTCCTGTCCTGCTCTCCCGTGCCGCGGCCGTTTCCTGATCGCTCCTACGACGCTACGCCCGCCTCCCGGCAGCCCGCCTCGCGGCCTTCGCCCGGGCCCCCCTTCCGCACGTCCCGAAGCGGTGGCAACGCCGGGACCCGGGCCGGTACGACGTGGTGCGCGTGAGCCCCGCCCCCCGCCTCCCGATCGCCGCCGGCCGACGGGGGCGGTAGGTCGCGACGGCGGCTTGGCCGCTACCGGTGCCGCGGTACGACGATGTCCCGCGCGGCGAGGAAGTCCCCGCGGCCGGAGCCGACCGCTGACGGCCGGGATGTCCGGGATGCCCGGATCTCCGGGGCGGCAAGTGCCGTGGCTGCGACGGGGAAGCCGTGGCATGAGGGGGCCAGCGCCTTCAGGGGCTTGCCGCCGTCTCCCACAACGGCCCGTCCCCGGCCGTGGCCCGCGCCGCCCCCACCGGCCGGCCGGCCCCGCCCGGTACTCCGCCCGCCCGCCGGTCCGTCAGGCCGCCGTCACTCGAACTTCGGCATCTCGCCGACCGTCTTCGACAGGTCGATCACCGCGAAGGCCGCGCCCTGGGGGTCGGTGACCGCCGCGAAGCGGCCGAAGGGGCTGTCCATCGGGCCGAAGTGCAGTTTGCCGCCGTGCTTGGTCGTCTTGGCCACCGCTTCGTCGCAGTCCGGGACGGCGAAGTAGACCTGGACGTACGAGGGGATCTCCGCCGGGAAGTCGGTGCCCATGTTCATCCGGCCCAGCACCGGATTGTCCGGGCCGCCCACGCTGAAGACCTTGAAGTCCATCCCGGCCGCCTCCGGGGAGTCGCCCATGTCCATCTGCCGGCTCTCGTACGGGAAGACCTTCGGCAGGAACCCGTCCACCTTGTCCACGTCGCGCGAGAACACCTCGGCCCAGGCGTACGAACCGGTCTCGCCGAGCTTCTCGAAGCCCTTGTGGTCGCCGGGCTCCCAAACGCCGAAGACCGCGCCGCTCGGCTCCTTCGCGATCGCCATCGTGCCGAAGGCGCCGACCTGCATCGGATCCATCAGCAGCTCGCCGCCGGCCGACTTGATCTTCTCGGCGGTGGCCGCCGCGTCGGGCGAGGCGAAGTAGAGACACCACTGCGAGGTCGCGTCCCCGCCCGGCATCGGCGGGACCACGGCCGCGACGGCCTTGCCGTCGGAATAGGCCTGCGTGTAGTTGCCGTACTCGCTGCTCGACTCGCCGAACGTCCAGCCCAGTACGTCGGCGTAGAAGGTCTTGGCGGCCTCCACATCGGTGAACATCGCGTCCACCCAGCAGGGGGCGCCTTCGGGGAACTCAGCCATGATCGATCGACTCCTGTGTCGTGTACGACGTGACCCGTCTCGCTCCTCACGCTAGGGGCGGGCACTGACAATCGCGCGGGGAGCGCCGCCGCGCGGGACCCTGGAGCCATGGACAAGGACACAGGCGTCACGATCCGGCTGGCCCAGCAGCCCGAGGCCGACGCGCTGCTCGGCCGCAGCCCGCTCGCCGCGCTCGTCGGGATGCTGCTGGACCAGCAGGTACCTATGGAGTGGGCGTTCTCGGGCCCGTACACGATCGCGCGGCGGCTCGGCTCCGACGACCTCGACGCGCACGCGATCGCCGCCTACGACCCGGAGGCCTTCGCCGCGCTGCTCTCCGAGAAGCCGGCCGTGCACCGCTACCCCGGGTCGATGGCGAAGCGGGTGCAACAGCTGTGCGCGTACCTGGTGGAGCACTACGGAGGGGACGCGGCCCTGGTGTGGGCCGACGCGGCCACGGGCGCCGAGCTGCTCGGGCGGCTGAAGGCGCTGCCGGGCTTCGGGGAGCAGAAGGCGCAGATCTTCCTGGCGCTGCTGGGCAAGCGGTTCGGGGTCCGGCCGGAGGGCTGGCGGGAGGCGGCCGGGGGGTACGGCCCGGCGAACGTCTACCGGTCGGCGGCCGACATCACCGGGCCGCAGTCGCTGGCCAAGGTGCGGGCGCACAAGCAGGAGGCGAAGGCGGCGGCGAAGGCGGCCAAGGGGGCCGCCCGGGGACCCGACGGCGGGGCCTAGGGACGGAGTTGCCGCCTTCGGAGCGGGGCCCGGGCAGGGCGATCGCTACGCGCGGAGCGGTGCCTGGGCCGGGTGCCTGAAGCGCAGCGCCGAAGCGTAGACCTCGTCCGCGTCGAGCCTGCGCAGTTCCTCCGCGATCAGCTCGGCGCTGCTGCGGATCTTCAAGGCCACCTTGCGGTCCGGGCTGCCCGGCAGGAGCAGGGTGGCCAGGATCCCGTCCGGGCGGTCGATACGGATCTCCCCCGCCGTGGTCGTCAGCCGGACCCGGGTGATGACCGGGCCCTCGGTGGCCACGCGGGCCACCGGCACGCCGAGCCGGTCCTCCAGCCAGCGGGCCAGCAGCTCGGAGCTGGCGTTGCCCGGCTCGCTCTCGACGGCCGCGCCGGTCACCGGGAGCGGCTTCTGGTCCAGGGCGGCGGCCAGGAGCGAGCGCCAGGGGGTGAGGCGGGTCCAGGCGAGATCGGTGTCCCCGGGGGCGTAGGTCGCGGCGCGGGCGTCGAGGACCGCGACGGGGTCGGGGGCGGCCTCGGCGTCGGTGATCCGGCGCTGCGCGAGGGCGCCCAGGGGGTCCCGGGCGGGTGCGTCCGGGGCGTCGGCCGGCCACCAGGCGACGACGGGGGCGTCGGGCACCAGGAGCGGGAGCACGACGGAGCCGGCGTGCTCGCCCAGCGTCCCGTGCAGGCGGAGCAGCACGATCTCCCCGGAACCGGCGTCGGAGCCGACACGGAGCTCGGCGTCGAGGCGGTTCTGGCGCAGGCGCTGCGGGCCGCGCGCGGTGCGCTTGATCACCGCGATGATGCGGCAGGGGTGTTCGCGCGAGGCCTCGGAGGCGGCGCGGACGGCGTCGTAGGCGTTCTCCTCGTCGGTGGCGACGAGGAGGTTGAGCACGAGACCCATCGTGGGGCTGCCCACGGCCCTTCGGGCGTCGAGCAGGGCCTTGTTGACCTTGCTGGAGGTGGTGTCGGTGAGTTCGGTCCGCATGCGTCGAGTCTCGCAGCCGGTCGGCTCCGCCGGTACCGTACCCGGTGGTCGCGCCGTTCCCCGGGCTCGGCCCTGACCCGCAAGGCTCGGGCTGCGCCCGGACCCCTGGGGCTCCGCCCCAGACCCCGCGCCTCAAACGCCGGCGGGGCTGGATTTTACCGGCGGGCTGGACTGTGCCCGCAGGGCTGGGTTGGGGCTGGAGTTCAGCGGCGGCGGCGGGCTGTGCCGAAGAGGGAGCGGGAGATCTCGCGGCCCAGTTGGGTGCCGATGGAGCGGGCCAGGGAGCGGAAGAGGCCGCTGCCGACGACCTGTTCCGCGAGCGAGGGGTCCGGCTTCGGGGCGCTGCGGGCGGCGGCCGCCGCGGTCTTCGCCGCCTTCGCCTCCTCGGCCGCCGCGGCCGCCGCCTCCGCTTGCGCCTCCGCCGCCGCCTGCTCCGCGCTGATCTTCTCGTACGCCGATTCCCGGTCGATCGGCTCCGCGTACCGGGAGTGGAGCAGGGACGACTTGACCGCCTGGTCGAGCGCCGCCGCGTCGATCGGGCCCATCAGGGACTGCGGGGCCCTCAGCCGGGTCGCCGCCACCGGGGTCGGCGCGCCCGTTTCGCTCAGGACGGTGATCACGGCCTCGCCGGTGCCCAGCTGGGTGAGCAGCTCCTCCAGGTCGTACGCGGAGTTGGGGAAGGTCTTCACCGTCGCCTTCAGCGCTTTCGCGTCGTCCGGGGTGAAGGCGCGCAGCGCGTGCTGGACCCGGTTGCCGAGCTGGGCCAGGACGTCCGCCGGCACGTCCTTGGGGGTCTGCGTCACGAAGAAGACGCCGATGCCCTTGGAGCGGATGAGCCGCACCGTCTGGGTGATGGAGTCCAGGAAGGCCTTCGAGGCGCCGTTGAAGAGCAGGTGGGCCTCGTCGAAGAAGAAGACGAGCTTGGGCTTCTCCAGGTCGCCGACCTCCGGCAGATCGCCGTAGAGGTCGGCCAGCAGCCACATCAGGAAGGTGGAGAAGAGCTGTGGTTTGTCCTGGACCGCCGGGAGCTCCAGTACGGAGACCAGTCCGCGCCCGTCGGCCGCCGTGCGGAGGAATTCGCCGGTGTCGAACTCGGGCTCGCCGAAGAATTCGGCGGCGCCCTGCTGCTCGAAGGCGGTCAGGGCCCGCAGGATCACCCCGGCGGTCACCGTGGACAGTCCGCCGATGCCCTTGAGCTCCGGTTTCCCCTGGTCGGAGACGAGGAACGCGACGACGGCCCGCAGGTCCTTGAGGTCGATGAGCTCCAGGCCCTTGGTGTCGGCGTAATGGAAGATGAGCCCGAGCGACTGTTCCTGCGTCTGGTTGAGCTGGAGCACCTTGGACATGAGGACGGGGCCGAAACTCGTCACGGTGGCCCGGAGCGGGATCCCCGGTCCGATGCCGCCCAGCGAATAGAACTCGCTGGGGTGTCCGGTGGCCCGCCATTCCTGGGCCACGTCCTTGGCCCGTTCCTCGATCCTGTCGTTGCTCGCGCCGGGTACGGAGATGCCCGAGACGTCGCCCTTGATGTCCGCGAGGAAGACCGGGACGCCGTTCGCCGAGAGCTGTTCGGCGATGAGCTGGAGCGTCTTGGTCTTGCCCGTACCGGTGGCTCCGGCGACCAGTCCGTGGCGGTTGAGCATCGACAGCGGGATGCGGATCTGCAGCTCCGGCAGGCAGTTTCCGTCCCAGAGCAGGGCCCCCAGGTCGAGCGCGGGTCCGGTGAAGGCGTACCCGGCGGCGATCTGGCCGGCCGGGGACGCCGGGTCGGTGCTCTCGCTCATGCATCACTCCCGAATTAGTGCTGTCTGCCACCTTTGCACCGTCATCGCGAGGCTGCGCCCGCAGGCACCGGCCCGGTAGGCTTTCCGTGTGATCTTCAAGCGCATCGGAAACAGGCGGCCGTACCCCGACCACGGCAGGGAAACCACCCGGCAGTGGGCGGATGTCGCCCCGCGCCCGGTCCGGCTCGACCAGTTGGTGACGACCAAGGGTCAGCTCGACCTCGAGACGCTGCTCGCCGAGGACTCGACCTTCTACGGAGACCTCTTCGCCCACGTCGTGAAGTGGCAGGGCGACCTCTACCTGGAGGACGGACTGCACCGCGCCGTCCGCGCCGCGCTCCAGCAGCGTCAGGTCCTGCACGCCCGCGTCCTCGAACTGGGCTGAGCGACGCCGCCACGAGCGGGCGCCCACGAGCCGGCGTCACGATCGGCACCACGAGTCGGGCCCACGCGCGCCGACCGGGTGCCGGATGCGTCCTGGTTGCGCCTTTCGGGTCTGCCTTGCCCTATCAACAGATGATTCAGTGGGCAACGGCAGCGGTCGGCATTACGCTGCGCACATGAGCATGCTCACTCCCCCCGGCATGGGCGGAAAGTACCGAGTGACGGGAGCGGCTTACCCCCGCATGTCCCGTCCGCATCGCCGCCGCCGGCTCGTCCTCCTCGTGCTCGGATCGGTCATCGGCCTCGCCCTGATCGGTTACGGGGCGATGCAGCTCATCGACGTGTTCCGCGGCGACACGGGCAAACGCAACGCCGCCGCGGCCGCCAAGGACTGCGCGACCCCCGCCCCCAAGGCCGGCGCCGCGGCGGCCTCCGCCGCACCGCCGCTCACGCTCCCCCAGCCGGGCCAGATCACGGTCAACGTCTACAACGCGACCCCGCGCGCGGGCCTCGCCAAGGCGGTCGGCGACGAGCTGAAGAAGCGCGGCTTCGCCCTCGGCAAGGTCGGCAACGCCCCCGCCGACTTCGACAAGAAGGTCCCGGACGTCGGGATACTGGTCGGCTCTCCGCAGACCGACAAGGCTGCCTTCTCCGTACTGGGCACCAACCTGGCCGGTGCCACCCACCAGACCGACGCCCGCGAGACCGCGGACATCGACCTGATCCTCGGCGACGCCTTCAAGGAGCTCACGACGAAGGAAGACGCGGACAAGGCGCTGGCCGCCCTGGCCAACCCCCAGCCCGCGCCTCCCAAGAAGTGCTGAAGCCCGGTCCGTAGGACCCGTGCGGTTACTCGGCGGAGCCGTACATGCGGTCGCCCGCGTCGCCCAGGCCCGGCACGATGTAGCCGTGCTCGTTGAGCCGCTCGTCCACCGCGGCCGTCACCACCGTCACCGGCGTGCCCGCCAGCTCGCGCTCCATGACCTCGACGCCCTCGGGCGCGGCCAGCAGCACCACCGCGGTCACGTCGTCCGCGCCGCGCTTGATGAGCTCCTTGATCGCCGCGACGAGCGTGCCGCCGGTGGCGAGCATCGGGTCCACCACGTAGACCTGGCGGCCCGAGAGGTCCTCCGGCATGCGCGTCGCGTACGTGGAGGCCTCCAGGGTCTCCTCGTTGCGGACCATGCCCAGGAAGCCCACCTCGGCGGTCGGCAGCAGCCGCACCATGCCGTCGAGCATGCCGAGGCCGGCGCGCAGGATCGGGACGACCAGCGGCCGCGGGTGGGAGAGCTTCACACCGGTGGTCGGGCCGACGGGGGTGAGGATGTCGGCCTGCTCGGTGCGCACGTCCCGGGTGGCCTCGTACGCGAGCAGGGTGACCAGCTCGTCGGCGAGGCGCCGGAAGGTGGGGGAGTCGGTGCGCTTGTCGCGCAGGGTGGTGAGTTTGTGCGCCACCAACGGGTGATCCACGACCTGCAAACGCACAACATCCTCCAAGACTCGGCTGCCGACGGGTTTCCGCCTGCGACCTGCGACCGCTACCTGCGAAAAGGGTCGCAAAGACGCGACCGACACCCAAAAGGCTACGCGCTGTGCCCACCCCTTCGTGCCCGGAGCGGCGGCGGCGCCGCCGACGGCCCGCGGATGCGCCGCGCCCGGACCCCCAGCAGTCTGGGTTGATGACCGACCACCTGGTGATCGCAGCCGTCGACGGATCCGAGGACAGCCTCAAGGCCCTGGAGTGGGCGAGGAGCGCGGCCGTACGCCACCGATCCGGGCTGCTCGTCGCCCACGTGCTGCCCGACAGCGCCCAGTTGTACGCGGCACGCCGTTCGTCCCTGCGGGACGCCTCCGAGCCCGAGGAGTTCGCCGACCCCGTCAGCGACCGGATCCGCCAGCTCCTGGCCGCGGGGCCCTCGATGCCCTCGGAGGTCGCCTACGAGTCGCTGGAGGGCTCGGTGCCCGAGGCCCTGCGGGCCGTCGGGGAGGGCGCCCGGATGCTGGTGATGGGCTCGCGCGGCCGCGGCGGCTTCGCCTCCCTGCTGCTCGGCTCGAACAGCCGCGCCGTGGCCACCAGCGCGGCGTGCCCGGTGGTCGTCGTCCCGCACGAGGCGCGCGCCGCCGCGGCCGCCGCACAGCCCTCGGCCGGCCGGGTCGTGCTCGGACTGCACGCCGCGGAGACGCCCGACGACGTACTGGACTTCGCGTTCACCGAGGCCGCCGCGCGGGGGACGGCCGTCCAGGTGGTCTCGGCGTACAGCATCCCGCCGTCGCCGGCGACGGTGATCGACAGCCCCTTCGCGGTGGTCCCGCCGGAGGCGCTGGTGGGGGAGGACGAGAACGCGGTGCCGGCGGAGCGGGAGATGCTGCGCTCCCAGGCGGAGCGGCTGGCGCCCTTCCGCGCCAGGTACCCCGGCGTGCCCGTCGAGCAGGCGGCGGTGCCCGGGGACGCGGCGGGACGGCTGGTGGACGCCTCGAAGTCGGCGGCGCTGGTCGTCGTGGGCCGCCACCACCCGCGGCGGCACATCGGTTCCCTGATGATCGGCTCGGTGGCGAACGCGGTGCTCCAGCACGCCCACGGGCCCGTGGCGGTGATTCCGACCTTGTCGCAATCCGACTGATACACGACGGAAGGTGGCATCAAACGGCTGGTCCGGGGAAAGTGGTGGGCGGGGGCGGACCGGACCGGACCATCCAGGGGCGGTGACCCATGCCCGAAGACGACGACGAGACACCGGAAAGCACGGCGCAGCGCAGAGCCAGACGCGCGCAGTTCCTCCGCGACCTGCACGAGGCCCGGGAACTGCGCGATCGCGTGCAGCCCAGGCGGGCCCGCGCGGCCCGCATGCGCCAGCAGATGCGCATGCGCACCTTCCGCTGGTGACGGCCCCGGAGCGGTCCGGACGGGTCCCCCCGCAGGGCCGGGTGCGCCCCGCCGCGCGCCTCCGGGCCGGGCCCGCGGGGCCCCCGTACAACACGCGCGGCCAGCGCCACGGCGCCGAAGACCTCTCGCAAAGCCTCCGTTTCTGCCACGATGCCGATTGGGCGGGGTACGAAACGGCGAGCACGGCGGCCGTTCCACTCCCCACCCACCTCCGGCCGGGGGGACCTCCAACCGGCACGCCTATGACCAGTGGGAGAGTCACGGTGTATTTCGCCGCACTGCTCGCGCGCACCGAAGACGGGTGGGAAGCGAGCGACATGGAACTCGACAACGTCGAGTCCCTGAGTGATCTGATCGATCTCGCCCGTTCCGCCGCTGTCGACGACGACACGGTGGTTGCCCTCATCGAACAGGAGGACGCCTGGTTCGGGGTCGTCCGCGTGGACGGCGAGGAAGACCCGCGCTACTACGTGTCCAACGCCTCCGCCGCATCCCGCAGCTCGTACGGCTCGATGCTGACGGACGAGCTGCTCGGCAAGGACGAGGAGGACGACGAACTCGACGAACTGGACCTCGACGGCACCGAGGACGGCGAGGACGAAGTCACCGCCTCGTACGCGGACGACGACACCGAGGAGGAAGATGACGAAGACGCGGCCGGCGAGCCCCGCGCCGGCGCCGAACCGGCGCCTTCCGGCCCGCTCGGCGACCCCCGGCTGCTCGACGACCTCGGGGTGAGCCACAAACAACTGATGACCCTGGACGGGGAAGCCCTCTCGGAGATCGCCGAGTCGCTCGGCGCCACCGAAGTGCTGGAGGCCGTCCGCTAGTGATCACCGCGCACGCACCCGATCCCGTACGGGACCCGTGGCGGGACTCCATGCGCCTGGCGCTCCAGGAGGCCGCCCGGGCGGTGCCGGCCGGCGACGTGCCGGTCGGCGCCGTCGTGCTCGGCCCGGACGGCGAGATCCTCGCCACCGGGTACAACGAGCGCGAGGCGACCGGCGACCCGACGGCGCACGCCGAGGTACTGGCGCTGCGCCGGGCGGCGGCCGCACTCGGGGAATGGCGGCTCCCGGGGTGCACCCTCGTGGTGACCCTGGAGCCGTGCGTGATGTGCGCGGGCGCGCTCGTGCAGTCGCGGGTGGCCCGGGTCGTCTACGGGGCGTCCGACGAGAAGGCGGGCGCGGCCGGGTCCCTGTGGGACCTCCTACGGGACCGCCGACTCAACCACCGGCCCGAGGTGGTCGGGGGCGTGCTCGCGGGGGAGTGCGCGCGGCAGCTGACGGACTTCTTCCGCGATCTCTGACCGGGCCGGGGGCAATCGATTTCAGAGCACGGCACTCCTTGGGCTAAGCTCTCTCTCGGTAGCGTGTCCGAGCGGCCGAAGGAGCACGCCTCGAAAGCGTGTGATGGTGCAAGCTATCCGTGGGTTCAAATCCCACCGCTACCGCTTCGAACCGCCCCTGACCCGTTTCGACGGGTCAGGGGCGGTTTTGCTGTGTCCTCAGGCGGCGGCCAGGACCGCTTCTATGTACTCGGTGACCTCCACGACGGTGGTCCTGCGGAAGAGCTCGTCCATCGGGACGGCCACGCCGAGCTCGGCCTGGATCTCCCGCTGGATCCTGGTCATGGCCAGGGAGTTCCCCCCGAGGACGAAGAACTCGTCGTCGTCGGCGAACTCGTCGGTCTTGAGCGCGCGGCTCCAGATCTCGTGGACCTTGGATGCGATCACTGGTCGTTCCTTTCGGGTGCTCGGGCCGCCGGGGCGGTCATGGCCGCCAGGGCCCGGCGGTCGGTCTTCCCGTTCGGGTTGAGCGGGAAGGCGTCCAGGACGATGAACTCCTGCGGGATCATGTTGCGGGGCAGCACGTCCATCAGATCCCGGTACAAGCGGCGGGTGTTGAGCCCGTCCGCCACCGGGAGCACGTACGCCACCAGACGCGGCTCGCCGTCCCCGTCGGGCAGGGCCAGTACGACGACGTCCTCGACGAGCGCGTGTCCGCGCACGCCGTGCTCCACGTCCCCGAGGTCCATCCGCATGCCGCGGATCTTGACCTGGGCGTCGACCCGGCCGACCACCACCAGTTCGCCGGCGGCGAGGTAGCCGCGGTCGCCGGTCAGGTAGAGCGGGACGGGCCCGTCCGCGGTGGGCAGCTCGGTGAAGCGCCGGGCGTCGGCGGGCGACGCGTTGAGGTAGCCCGCGCTGACGCTCATGCCGGAGATGCAGATCTCCCCGGTCGTGCCGTCCGGGACCTCCGTCAGGTCCTCGTCGAGGATGCTGATCTCGGTGTTGTACACCGCAGGGCCCGCCGGGGTCGCGGCCCCGCGGTAGCGGGGGTAGTCGGCCAGCAGGTGGGAACTGGCCACGTCGGTGCACTCGGCCACCCCGTACTGGTGGAGCAGCACGCAGGAGTTGCCCTCCCGGACGGCCCACTCCTCGACGCGGGAGACGGTCAGCGGCTCGCCGCCGATGAACACGTGGCCCATGCGGGTCAGGGCGTCGCCGCCGACGGCGACCTCGTGGTCGATCAGCACGTAGAGGGTGCTCGGCGCGCAGTGGAGCTGCTTGACCTGCCTCTGCTCGATGATCCCGTAGGCCATGCCCGGGTCGAACATCCGGCTGGGCAGCAGGTGGATCGCGGCTCCGCAGAACAGCGGGGCCATCAGCCCGCGCTGGCTGATGTCGAAGCCGAACGAGCTGACGGTCAGCCCGCTCGAACCGCTGTCCAGCCGGTACTCCAGGCGGAGCCACTCCAGGAGGTTGTACCAGCCCGCGTGGCGGATGGCCGTCGCCTTGGGTATCCCGGTCGAGCCCGAGGTGAACACCACGTAGCAGAGGTCGTCGTTGCCGAGGGCGACGTCCGGGTTCGACGCGGGCCGCGCCCGGAGATCGGCGCCGAGCTCGTCGACGAGGAGGAGTTCGCCGGGCGCCGTGCTCAGCAGCGCGCGGGTGCCGGCGGAGACGATGTTCAGCTTGATCCGGTCGAGCTGGGACACCATCAGGTGCAGCCGCTCGGCGGGGTAGGTGGGGTCCAGCGGCACGTAGGCCGCGCCCGCCTTCATGATCCCGAGGATGCTGATGACGAGCTCCGGCGTCCGGTCCAGGCACACCCCGACGACCGAGCCGCGGCCCACGCCGAGCGAGATCAGGTGGTGGGCCAGGCGGTTGCTGCGCTCGTTGACCTCCGCGTACGTGAGCTCGGTGGCACCGCAGGTCAGGGCGGTCCGGTCGGGGGTCAGCCGGGCGTGGGACTCGAACACCCCGTGGACGAGCAGGTTGTCGGGAAGGGGGACGCGGCGGCCTGTGAGAGCCATCTGGAGGTGCTTCCTCTCCTGGGTTGGGCGCCTGGGCGCGGGTCAGGACGCCTGCGACCGGCAGACGGCGGAGGTCACGGCGGACAGCCGGGCGGCGTCCTGGTCCGCGGCCAGGGCGACGCCGTACCAGGACCGGCCGCCGGCGGTGATCAGCGCGTAGGCGGCGAACCCGTTCCCGAGGGCCTCGCCGACGGCGTGTTCGGTCAGCTCGGTGAGTTCCACCGCGAAACCGGCGTGCGGGAGGGCCCGCACGAAGGCGTCGACGGCGTCGGATCCGGTCCCGTCGATGCCGATCTCGGCGCCGTCGCCCAGCGCGACGAGGGCCTCGACGCGCGTGCGGGACCCCTCGACGGCCACCCGGAAGTCCTTGAGCAGCAGGGCCGGGCGCGCGAAGTCGAGGTACTCCTCGGTGAAGACGGCGCGCAGGTCCCGGGACGTCAGCTCGGTACCGTCGCCGTCGGCCACGCGCTGGACGCGCTTGGCGAACTCCACGCGCAGTCCGCGCGGCAGGTCGAGACCGTAGGCGCTCTTGAGGACGTGCGCGACACCGCCCTTGCCGGACTGGCTGTTGACCCGGACGACCGACTCGTAACTGCGGCCCACGTCCTTGGGGTCGATGGGCAGGTAGGGCACGTCCCACGGGATCGCACCGCCGGGGACGCCGGCCGCGGCGGCCCGGCGTTCGATCTCGGCCAGGCCCTTCGCGATGGCGTCCTGGTGGGTGCCCGAGAACGCGGTGTAGACGAGGTCGCCGCCGTACGGGTGGCGGGGCGGGATCGGAAGCTGGTTGGCGTACTCGACGGTGCGGCGGATCGCGTCGATGTCGGAGAAGTCCAGCTGGGGGTCGATGCCCTGGCTGAAGAGGTTCAGCGCGAGGGTCGCCAGGCACACGTTCCCGGTGCGCTCGCCGTTGCCGAAGAGGGTGCCCTCGATCCGGTCCGCCCCGGCCATCACGGCCTGCTCGGCGGAGGCCACGGCCGTACCGCGGTCGTTGTGCGGGTGGACGGAGAGGATGATGCCGCCCCGGTTGTCGAGGTTCTTGTGCATCCACTCGATCTGGTCCGCGAAGACGTTGGGGGAGTCGGTCTCCACCGTGCTCGGCAGGTTCAGCGTGACCGGCCGGTCCGGGGCCGCGTCCCACAGCGCCGTCACGGTGTTCGACACCTCCAGCACGAAATCGGGCTCGGTGACGTTGAAGGTCTCCGGCGAGTACTCGAACCGCAGGTCCGCGCCCTTGACCGAGTCCGCCCTGCGGGCGACGTGCCCGGCGGACCGCACGGCCATCGCCCGCACCTCCTCGGCGCTCATGCCGAACACCACGTCGCGCCACAGGCAGGCGGTCGCGTTGCACAGGTGCACCATCGCCCGGTCGGCGCCCGCGATGGCCTCGAAGGTCCGGTCGATCAGCTCCGTACGGGCCGGGGTGAAGACGGAGATGGTCACGTCGTCGGGGATCCGGTCGTGCTCGATCAGGGTGCGGACGAACGAGAAGTCCGCGTCGCTCGCCGAGGGGTAGCCGACCTCGATGTCCTTGAAGCCCATGCGCACGAGCAGTTCGAACATCCGGCTCTTGCGCTCGATGTCCATCGGGCGGCTCAGCGCCTGGTTCCCGTCCCGGAGGTCGACCGAGGCCCACAGCGGCGCTTTGACCAGGGACTTCGTTGGCCAGCTGCGGTCGGTCAGCGCATAGGGGAGCCGGGGCCCGGACCGCTCGTAGCGCTGGAAGGGCATGGCCGAACCGGCCTGGGGGTTCCACCACGGCTGCTGTGCGCCGCGCGGGCCCGCGGGTGTCCTGATGCCGTACAAGGCGGACGTCTTCTGTGGTGCTTCGGACATGTCGTTTCTCCCCCTGGCGTGTGGTGGGCCCGGATCGTGGAACTGGCTTTCGATGGAGGTCGGGCGACCGGTCGCGGCGGCCCCGGACGGGCGGGTGCTACTGGCCGGCCGGCTCGCCTTCGCGTCCCCGCAGCTCTCCCACCCGGTGGCCGGGCCCGGCCGGGCCGTCGGGGCCGTCGGGGCCTTCGGCGACGTCCGGCCCGTCCTTCGCCCGGTCCGCCCGCGGGGGCGCGTCGCCGTCGGCGCGCAGCCCCGGCATCAGGGCCAGGGTGACCGCGATGGAGGCGGCCGCGACCACGGCGATGCCCGTCGAAGCCGAGGTGTACTGGGCCACGGCGCCCGCGAGGGCGGCGCCGACGCCCTGCATCGTGCGCATGCCGGAGAAGTGCAGTCCCAGCGCGTGCCCGCTCATGTCCTCGGGGGTCAGGGCCAGCAGCCGCTCCTGGAAGACCCAGTTGGCCGAGTACCCGACCGTGGCGACCAGGACGGCCACCATCACGACGGGCAGCCCCGGGCGCAGGGCGAAGACCAGGTGCGGAGCGGCGAGGAGCAGCAGCAGCGGCACGCCGAGGCGCGCGCGCCACCGCTGCGGCAGGAGACGGCCCGTCAGCACGTCGCCTGCCAGCATGCCGAGTGCGCCGGAGGCGAAGATGAGCCCCGCGTCCTTCGGCGAGTAGGCGACGTAGAGCGACTCGCAGCCGACGACCAGCCCGCTCGGAACCCAGAACGCGAGGTAGACGTAGCGGCGCGGCTTGGAGGACCACAGGCGCGCGTTGTCGCGCCAGGTCTCGGAGGCGGAGGGCCGGCCGGAGGCGCGCGCCGGCCGGGCGCTGAGGCCGAACCGGGCGATGAGCCCGGAGAGGAGGTAGAGGGCGGCGCCGATGAGCAGCGCGCGGCTCGGTGACAGGGCGGCCATGATGACGCCGCCGACCGCGAAACCGCCGATCTGCATGAAACCGGCGGACATGCTGAACATGGAGCGGCCCAGCACGTACCCGTCGCTCGGGAGGATCTCGTTGAGCAGCCCGAAGCCCACGCCCCCGCCCAGCGAACCGATCATGCCCTGGCCCAGCAGGATGGCGAAGACGGCCCACACGGACAGGCCCGGGACGGCCTGGGCGGCCGTCGTGACGGCGAAGATCAGGGCGATCCCGGTCAGCGTGGCGCGCGGCGGCAGCCGGTCGGCGCCCGACAGCAGGAACGTCGCCCCGATCACCTGGGCGAGGGAGGGGCCGAACATGGCGAGAGCGGAGAGCAGGGGGGAACCCGTCGCCGTGAAGACCAGCGTGCTCAGGGCCAGCCCGCTCACCGTCTGGGCGGCCACCTGTCCGGAGGTCGTCAGGAAGAGCGGTGTGTACTCCGGCGTCCGGAGGATTTCGCGATAGGTGCGCATGGCTATGACTCCCGGGGATCGGGGCCGGTCGGCCGGCGCTGCTGCGCCGGGACGGATGCGAGCGGCCGCAGGCCGGCGGCCGGACCGTGACGGGGGACCGCCGGTCGCGGCCCCGGCCGACACCCGGGCTCAGGACATGAACAGGACCAGCGACATGCGCTCGCCGGACTCCACGACGCTCACGGCGTGCTGGAGTTCGGGCTTGGCCACCAGGATGTCCCCGCGGTTCACGCGGAAGCGGCGGTGGTCCTGCGGGGAGATCTCGGCGACGAACTCGCCGCCGGTGTAGTCCTCGGTCAGGCCGATCACGATGCTGATCCGGTACTCCGGGTTGGCCTCGTGGTCGTTGTGGGAGCCGACCGAGTCTCCCTCGTAGAGGAAGTTGGTCTGCGCCCGGCGCATCGTGACCTTCTCCAGGCCGAAGCAGTCGGCCCAGAACGCCAGCGCCGCGTCCGAGGCGGCGATGTCCAGGATCGCCTGCGCGATCTCGGGCGCCTCGACCTTCGCGGGCTCGTAGCCCCGCTCGCCGCGGCCGATGTCCACGGGGTCGACGAGGATCCGTCCGACGCCGAGCCGGTTCTCCACCCCGATGCCGTCCGGGTGGGGGAGCTTCTTGCAGAGCTCGATCAGCTCGTCGATCTGCTCCGCCGTGTAGGGGTACTCGCCCACTTTGAGCAGTACGACACCGTCGTTGTGGAGCGTTTCCTTTGCCGCACTCATCGTGAGCCTCCTTCTGTGTTCGGGTGGACACCGGGCAGCGCGAGCGCGGAGAGCGCGCGCAGCTGCTGGGCAAGTTCGTGGATCGCGGGCGGGCCCAGCAGCTCGAAGTGGTCGGCCGCCACCTCGCCGACCCGCAGCAGCGGAACGACGTCGGCCCAGCCACGGCTGTCGTCGTATCCGGCGTCTTCGATTCCGGGATAGCCGCGGCCCGCCCGGATCAGGTGGACCGGGAAGTCCGCCCCCGCGGTGGGCGCGAAGGCCCTGAACGCCTCCGTCGTCGCGGCGACCATGGCCGTCAGTGCCCGCAGGTCCGCCTCGGGGAGCCCGGCCGGGATGAGGCCGTGGCCGCGCAGGACCTCGATGCCGTCCTCGTCGGCCGGTGACGGTTCGCCGCCCGGCGCCGGCACCCAGCTGTCGAACATGGCCACGGCCGCCGGCCGCAGACCGCGCCGGGCCAGGGCCACGCCCAGCTCGTAGGCGAGGACGCCGCCGAAGGACCAGCCGGCGAGGACCACCGGGCCCTGCCCGGCGCTGCGCTCCACCGAGGGCAGCAGCCCCGCGACGAACTCCGCCACCGTGCGGGGCGGCGTCGCGTCGAGGCCCGGTGCATTGAAGCCCAGGACGCGGAAGTCGGGTGCGAGCTCCCGCGCCAGCGGTACGTAGGCCAGGGCGGATCCGGACGCGGGCGGCATCAGGAGCACCGTCGGGGCGCCGGGGACCCCCGCCAGCGGGACGAGCAGGTCGTCCGAGGCCGCGCGGGAGCGCACCAGTGCGGCCAGCTGGGCGACGGTGGGGCGGCGGGCCAGATCGGCGATGACCGGCCGGAAGCCGGTGCGCCGTTCCACCACCACGGCCAGCCGGAGCAGCAGCAGCGAGTTGCCGCCCAGCTCGAAGAAGGTGGACTCCCGGTCGCGGACCGTGTGTCCCAGCACCTCTTCGAAGGCCGCGTGGACCTCCCGCTCGGCCGGGTCGCCGCCGAGGGCGGGCGCGGCGGTCCGGTGCTCGGCCCGGCTCTCGGCCCGGTGCTCGGCCCGGTGCTCGCGCCAGAGCGCCGTCAGTGCGTGCGCGTCGGTCTTGCCGTTGGTGTTCAGCGGCAGCCGGGGCAGCGGGAGCAGCGTGCGCGGGACCAGCTGGCGGGGGAGCCTGGTCGCGGCCCAGGCGCGGAGCGCGTCGGGGCCGGGAGCGGTCTCGGGGCCGGGGCCGGTCTCGGGGATGGCGCCGGTCTCGGGGATGGCGCCGGTCTCGGGGTCGGCGCCCGGCTCCGGTGTGTAGAAGGCGACCAGTTCCGCCGCCTTGTCCTTGCCGAGCACGAGCACCCGCGCCGAGGTCACCGAGGGGTGCAGGACGAGCGCCGCCTCGATCTCGGCCGGCTCGATGCGCACGCCGTGCAGCTTCACCTGGCGGTCCAGCCGGCCCAGGTACTCGTACTGCCCGTCGGGCAGCAGGCGTGCCGCGTCCCCGGTCCGGTACAGGCGCCGGCCCGGCTCGGCGGCGAAGGGATCCGGTACGAAGCGCTCGGCCGTCAGGGCGGGCTGTCCCCAGTAGCCGATCGCGGTGCCCAGCTCACCGCCGATGTAGAGCTCGCCCCGCAGGCCGGCCGGGACCGGACGCAGGTGCTCGTCGAGGACGTACAGCCTGGTGTGGGGCAGGGCCGCGCCGATGGGGACGGGGCCGGGACCCTGGCCGCGCGGACAGGTGTGCGCGGTCACCGCGTTCGTCTCGGTCGGGCCGTACAGGTTGACCAGGGTGGCGGGGAGCCGCTCCTGTACCCGGTCCCGCAGGGCGGGGGTGAGGGCCTCTCCCGCCGAGAGGAGGTAGCGGAGCGTGGTGCACCGGCCCGCCTGCGGCAGGTCCAGGAAGTACTCCAGGACGGAGGGCACGAAGTTGGCCACGGTGACCCGCTCGCGCTGGATCAGGTCGGCGAGGTAGGCCGGGTCCGAGTGCCCGGTGGGCTCCGCGACGACGAGCGCCGCCCCGTGCCGCAGCGGCCAGAACAGCTCCCACACCGAGACGTCGAAGCCGTACGGGGTCTTCAGCAGCACCCGGTCGTCGGCGCCCAGGGGCATCCGGCTCTGCATCCAGTCGAGGAACGCCTGCGAGGCGTCGGTCGGGAAGGCGACGAGCTTCGGCGCGCCCGTGGAGCCGGAGGTGAACAGCAGGTAGGCGCAGTCGCCGGCGCCGGCGGGCGTGGTCCGCCGGGGCGCCGGGATCGAGGCGATCCGGCTGACGGCCGCGTCCATCGTCTGCCAGGGCCCGTCCGGCAGCAGGGCGCGGGTCGGCTCGTGGAACAGCACCAGGGCGACATCGGCCGCCCCGAGCAGTTCGGCGATCCGGGCCGGCGGGGCCGTCGTGTCGATCGGGACGTAGCCGCAGCCCGCCGCCGTGACGGCGTGCACGGCGACGACGAGATCGGCCGACCGCTCCACGAGGAGGGCCACCCGCTCGCCGGGGCGC
This sequence comes from Streptomyces sp. ISL-66, assembly GCF_018614135.1. GTDB lineage: Bacteria > Actinomycetota > Actinomycetes > Streptomycetales > Streptomycetaceae > Streptomyces. Next base: position 8,187 of record NZ_JAGGOW010000129.1, on the reverse strand, counting down.
AGTCCGCGCCGGCGCAGCTGGACGGCGGTGCGGGCCACCCGGTCGGCGAGCTCGGCGTAGTCCAGGTTCCCCTCGCGGCCGTCGACCAGCGCCACGGCGTGCGGGGTCAGTGCGGCCTGGTGGAACAGGCCGTCCGCCAGGCTGAGGTGGCGGGGCCCGGCGGCGCGCGCCGGGTCCTGCCCCGTGGTCACCGCCGATGGCGGCTCTTGCGGTACCGGTTCGGCCCGGGCCGGTACGGCCCGTACCGCTTCGGCCCGGGCCGGCTCTTCCCGTACCGGCTCGGCCCGCGCCGGGGCCCGCGTCAGCGGGATCTCCTCGATCCGGGTCTGCGGCCGGACGACGACCTCCCGCAGGACGGCGAGGAACGCTTCCACCGCGCCCGCGGCCGCGATCTCGTCCGTCCCGCGCTCCGCCCACTCCATGGCACCGGTGATGACCCGCGCGTCCTCGTTGAGGGCGAGCGTCAGGTCGAACTTGGCGGTCCCGCTGTCGAGGTCGCGCATGCCGCGCAGCCGGCCGTTCCACTCGGGCTCCTCGCCGGTGGCGCCCTGGTAGGCCAGCATCGTGCGGAACAGCGGATTGGCGGATTCGGAGCCGCTCGCCCCCGTCAGCGCCACCAGTTCGTCGAAGGGCATCGGCTGGTGGTCCAGGGCGTCGATGACCACCTGGTGCACGCGGCGCGCGACGTCCGCGAAGCCGTCGTCCAGCGCGATGTCGGTGCGCAGCGCGAGGGTCCGTACGAAGAAGCCCACGACCCGGTCGAGCGCGGGATCCTCGCGGCCCGCGCTCGGGGAGCCGACCACCACGGCCGGTGCGTCGGAGAACCTGCGCAGGACCACCTTGAAGGCGGCCAGGCACACGGCGTACGGGGTGACGCGCAGCCGCAGGGCGAGCGCGCGCACGGCTTCGGTCAGCTCGGCGTCGATGTCGACGGGGATCGTCCCGCCCCGCAGGCCGGGGTCGTCGACGGTCCCCTCGCGCAGGGCGAGGGTACTGGCGGCGGGAGCGTCCGCGAACCGGGCCGCCCAGTACTCGCGCACCCGGTCCGTGGCGGCCCCGTCGTCGTTGCGGGACACCCAGTCGACGAAGTCCGCCGCCGGGGCCTCGGCCTCCTTGCCGGCGAGCAGCAGGGCCAGGTCCTCGCAGAGCACGCCGACCGACCAGCCGTCGACGACGAGGTGGTGGAAGACCAGGACCAGGCGCCAGCTCCCGTCGGGCAGGAGGACCGCGGTCGCCCGGTACAGCGGCGGACGGCCCAGGTCCAGGGGCCGGCGGGCGGCGGCGGCCGTGAGCTCTTCGGCGCGCTCGGCGGCCCGCTCGGGCGCCCGGTCGGTCAGGTCGTGCCAGTCCAGGGGCACCGCTCCGGAATCGGTCACCTCCTGTACGGGGGCGTCCGGTGAACCGGCCACCCGCAGCCGCAGGGCCGGGTGGATCTCCTGCAGCCGGGTGAGCACCCGGTCGAGCTCCGCCCGGTCCGGTGCGTCCTCCAGGTCGAGTCCGACGGCGATGTTGTTCTGCGCGGTACCGGGGTAGCGCTGTTCGAGGAACCACAACCGCTGCTGGGTGCGGCTGAGCGGGGCCGACGTCACGGCCTTCCTCGCGGTCCGCGGCCGCGCGGCGCGGCCGCGCAACAGGAGCTCCATGAGCTCCTTGCGTCCGGCTGGCATCTCACTCATGGGCGCGCAACGCCTCCAGCATGTCGAGCGCTTCCTCTTCGGAGAGGCTGCTCACCAGTTCCTCGATGCCGTCCTGGACGGCTTCCGCGAGCGCCGCGATGGTGGGGCGGTGGGTGAACTGGCCCGCGCGCAGGGCGATCCCGAAGCGCTTGCCGACGGCCCCCAGCACCCGCACCAGGCTGAGCGAGGTGCCGCCGACCGTGAAGAAGTCGTCGTGGCGGCCGATGTCGTGGATGCCGAGCACGCGGGTCCACTCGGCCGCGATCTCCGTTTCCACCGGCCCGTCCGGGCCCTCGGCGCCGGCTTCCAGCGGGAAGGCCTGGCGGTCCGGTTCGGGCAGGAGGTCCCGCGCGATCTTCCCGCCCAGGGTGCGCGGGAACTCGGGCAGCAGGACGAAGGCGCCCGGGACCATGTACCAGGGCAGGCGCTCCTTGGCGAAGTCGGCCAGGTCGCCCGGGGAGGGGGCGGCGCCGGCATCGGCGGCGACCACGTAGGCGGCCAGCTGGATGCCGCCGTCCGCGGCCTTGCGGGCCAGGACCACGCAGCCGGCGACGGCCGGGTGCAGGGCGAGCACGTTCTCGACCTCGCCCGGTTCGACGCGGCAGCCCTGGATCTTGATCTGCTGGTCGGCGCGGCCCAGGAACTCGAAGACTCCGGAGTCGAGCCGGCGGACGACGTCCCCGGAACGGTAGAGGCGCGCGCCCGGGTCCCCCGGATGGGCCACGAACCGCTCGGCCGTCGTGGCCGGCCGGTTCTGGTAGCCCCAGGAGACACCGCCGGGACCGCTGACGCAGAGCTCGCCGGGCACGTCGTCGGGCACCGGCTGGAGCGCGCGGTCGACGACGCGCATCGAGTAGACGCCGACCTCCCGTCCCAGCAGGGTGGCCGCCGCCGGGCCGTCCTCGTCCTCGGTGCCGTCCCAGACGGTGACCTCGGCCGTCTCGGTCTGCCCGTACTGGATGTGCACGGCGGTCCCGAAGTGTTCGCGGGCCCGCCGGTGCAGGCTCGTCGGCACCCCCTCGCCGCTCGCGATCACCCAGCGCAGGTCGGGGTAGGCGCCGGGTTCGACGGCGCCGAGGTACGTCTCCAGCGCGACGGGCACGAAGTGGACGAGCGCGACGGGCTCGCTGCGCAGGACGGAGCTCAGGTAGTCGGGGTCGCTCTCCCGGCCCTGCTCGGCGACCAGCACCTGCGCGCCGAAGAACAGCGGCAGGAAGATCTCCCAGATGGATATGTCGAAGAGCAGCGGGGTCTTGAACAGCACCGCGTCGCCGGGCGCCAGCGGGTAGGCCTCCTTGAACCAGGCCAGTCGCGCGCCCACCCCGCGGTGGGAGATGACGATGCCCTTGGGCGTTCCGGTGGATCCGGAGGTGTAGTAGATGTACGCCAGGTCCTCCGGGCGCACCCGCACGCCGGGGGAGCTCTCCGCCTCGGCCTCGTCCGGCACCAGGACCGGGGCGATGCCGGACAGTTCCGCCACCGCGGACCGATCGGCCACGATGGCGGAGACGGCGACGTCCGCGCAGATGGTCTCGATGCGGGCGGCCGGGAACTTCGGGTCGAGGGGGACGAAGGCCGTACCGGCCTTGAGGATTCCGATCGCCGCGCAGATCAGGTCCGGTCCGCGGTCCAGGCGTATGCCGATGCGGCTGCCCGGCGCGATGCCGGCCTCGACGATCCGCGCCGCGAACGCGTTGGCCCTCCGGTCGAGCTGGCGGTACGTCAGCTGACCACCGTCCCAGCGGACGGCGACGGCGTCGGGCGTGCGGCGCACCTGGGCCTCGATGGCCACGTGCGTCGGGTCCTCGTTCAGGAAGCTGTCGGCGTCGGCCCGCTCGGCGAAGGACTCCGCCATCTCCTCGGCGGTGCACAGCGCCAGCTCGTCCACCGGGGTGTCCGGGTCCTGCGCGGCCGACTCCAGCAGCCGCAGGTAAGCCGTGGCCAGCCGCTCCGCCCAGGCGCGGTCGAAGAGGGCGGTGTCGTACTCCAGCTCGAACTCGAAGTCGCCGCCCACCTGCTCGACCAGCAGGGTCAGTTCGTGCTTCGCCGTGCCGTTGTGCACCGGCAGCCGGGTCAGGCGGTGCCCGCCGATCTCGGGCTCGCTCTCCACCGGCGTGTTCTGCGGTCCGAACATCGCCTGGTACAGCGGGACGTCACCCTCCTGGCGCACGCCGGAGAGGCGCACCAGCTCCTGGAACGGCAGCGCGCCGTGCTGGAGGCCTTCCGCCACGTGCCGGAAGGCCGAGGCCACCGCCTGGCGGAAGGTGGTGTCCTGCGTGTACTCCTCCAGGGCCACGACGGTGTTGCTCAGGTAGCCGAAGGTGCGTTCGGCCTCCTCGGTGGCGCGCCCGGCGACCGGGAGGCCGATGCTGATCCGCTCGTTGAGCGAGTAGCGGTGTAGGAGCGCCCCGAACGCGGCCAGGGTGATCGAGAACGGGGACGCGGCCGTCTGCTTCACCAGCCGGGCCACCAACGGGACCGGCACGGTGAAGCGGTGCACGTCACCGGTCAACGAGGGCTTGCGGTCGTAGCGGCCGAGCCGCAGGGGGGCCGCGCCTCCCCGGAGCCGCTCGCGCCAGTAGCCGCGGTCCAGCTCGGCCCCGGCGCTCTCCAGCCAGTCCCGCTCGGCGAGCGACCACGCGGCGTGCTCGCCGGGATCGGTGTCCGGGGCGCCGCCGTCGAGCAGCACCGTGAGGTCCCGCAGGAAGATCTCCAGGGACCAGGAGTCGCATATGGAGTGGTGGAAGACGAACCCGAGCGCGGTCTCGTCCGGCCCGATCTCCGCGTGCACCGTACGGACCAGGGGCGGCCGGGTCAGGTCGAACGGCTCGGCCGCCACCGCGCGCAGCGCCTCGGTGAACTCCCGCGTGTCGCCGCAGGAGAGCTTGCGCACATCGGGTGCCACGACCGCGTGCACCTCCTGCGAGAGCCCGTCACCCGTCCAGCGCAGGCCGGTTCGCAGGGCGTCGTGACGGGTGATCAGCCGCTCCATGGCCTCCTCGAGCCGGGCGGCGGACAGCCGCGAGGCGAGGTGGTAGCCGAACGGGGCCGCGTAGGGGGTGGTGGTCCCGTCGGATTCGGCGATCAGCCAGAGCCGCTCTTGGCCACTGGAAGCGGGAAGGGTCCGGATCTCTGTGTTCATGCTCGTCTCTCGCCTGAAGCCAGGGTCAACACCGCTGAGGACGGTCAGCGGGAGCTGGCGGGTCGGATGTCGGTCCAGGTCCGGTCGATGTAGTCCAGGCAGTCCTCTTTGGTGGCGGCCCGGTGCACGGGCTCCCAGCCCTCGGGGACCGGCAGGTGGTTCCGCCAGACCGAGTACTGGCCCTCCGCGTTGCGGACGGCGTACCAGTGGTGGCGCTCCTCCATGGCAAGGCTCCTTCGGCTTCGGGAGGCGGGACCCGTCCGCGGCCGGCCGGCGGGCGTACGGGCACCGCCCCTGATTTACAAAACGCTGTCAAATGAATATCGACGTCATCCTTCAATGCCGCCAAAGGAATTACCCGCACGACTCCGGCCGAACCTAGTGCGGCGCTCTGGAACCTGTCAACCAACGTCGGTTTTCGGAAATAAAGTTTTGGCCAATCGGGCCATCGATGCGGATCGACTATCGATGTGCCCCATACCCTCTCAATTACTGACGCATGATCAACGGGGGTTGACAGGCCAATCCCCGGACCGGCAACCTGATCCAATCGGACCAGTGCAGTTCACACGCGACAACAAACGCGGAAGGATTACATCTCGTGCGCGACTTCAGCAAAGTGGCGGAAGAGTACTCCGAGAACGGTTTCGCCATTATCAGGGACGTCATCCCGGTGGACCTCATCGACGAAGCCCGCTCGCACATCGAGTGGCTCATGGAGAAGTACCCGGACGTACGGCCCGAACACCTGCACCACCCCCTGATCCGCAACGACGCGTTCTGGGTCCGGCTGATATCCGACCCGCGCCTCACCGACATAGCCGAGTTCTTCCTCGGTCCCGACGTCGCCTGCTTCACGGCCCACTACATCTGCAAGCCGGCCTTCGACGGCCAGCCCGTGCTGTGGCACCAGGACGGCGCGTACTGGAAGCTCGAACCGATGCAGGCCCTCACCGTCTGGCTCGCGGTGGACCGCAGTTCGACCGAGAACGGCTGCCTGCGGATGGTCCCCGGCAGCCACCGGCTGCCGCTGCACACGCCCAAGCTGCGCACCGACACCCCGAACATGCTGTCCTCCGTCTCGGACGAGGACATCGTGAACGAATGGGTGCAGAAGGCCGGCATCGTCGATATCGAGCTGAACCCCGGCGACGTCTCGATCCACCACCCCCATCTGCTGCACTGCTCCGAGGCGAACACGTCCCCGATGCGCCGCGCCGGGCTCGACATCGGGTATATCTCGACGTCGACGCGCATCAGCAGCGACGGCCTCTACCTCGACCCGATCCTCGTCCGCGGCGAGCCCGTCGAGAACGTGAACAATTACCGGCCGCTGCCCCGCTACACGGACGGCGAGACCATTCCGTTCGCCGGTCACGAGGAATGGAACGACAAGATCAAGGCGCTCGGATACGACGGCGCGGCGGACGCCTCCGCGATCGGGGAAACGCCGCTCGAAACCACTTACCGAATGATCGAGCGCCTGCAGGAAGGGTCGGTCGCACGGTGACCCGGTGCGGGTCCGCCGGAAATACCGGCGGACCCGCATTGACGTTCAGCCCACTATCATTTCCGAATTCACGCCCTCCGCATTCGCGCGAGTAATTCAGAGTGCCGAGAGTTCCTCCACCAGATCGTCGAGGCCCAGCGAGCCCAGGGACAGGGCCGCCATGTGCCAGGCCTTCGCGTCGAAAGCGTCGCCGTGCGCCTTCCGGGCGTTCTCGCGGCCCAGCAGCCAGGCCCGCTCGCCCAGCTTGTAGCCGATCGCCTGCCCCGGCATCGAGAGGTAGCGCGTCAGCTCGCTCTCCACGAACTCGGCGGGGCGCCCGCTGTGGTTCGCGAAGAACTCCTGGGCCAGGTCCGGCGTCCAGCGTTCGCCCGGGTGGAACCGCGCGTCCCGCGGGATCTCCAGCTCCAGGTGCACGCCGATGTCCACGATCACCCGGACGGCCCGCATCATCTGCGCGTCCAGGTAGCCGAGCCGCTTCTCCGCGGTGTCGAGGAAGCCCAGTTCGTCCATGAGCCGCTCCGCGTAGAGCGCCCAGCCCTCGGAGTTCGCCTCGACCTGGCCGACCGTCGCCTGGAAGCGGGAGAGCTGGTCGGCGACGTACGCCCACTGGCCCAGTTGCAGGTGGTGACCCGGCACGCCCTCGTGGTACCAGGTGGACACCAGGCTGTGGATCGGGAAGCTCGTCTCGCCCAGGGTGGGCAGCCAGGTGCGGCCCGGACGGGAGAAGTCCTCGGAGGGCGCCGAGTAGTACGGGGCCGCCGAGCCGCCCGCCGGGGCGATCCGGGACTCCACGGTGCGCAGGGGCTCGGCCAGCTCGAAGTGGGTGCCGTCCAGCGCCTCGATCGTCTCGTCCATCAGGTTCTGCAGCCAGACCCGGACCTCCTCGACGCCCTCGATGCGCGTGCCGTGCTCCTCCAAGTGGGCGAGCACCTCCCAGGGGTCGGCATCGGGCAGCACCTTGGCGCCCTCGGCCTTCATCTCGTCGAGCAGCCGGTAGTACTCGGACCAGCCGTACGCGTACGCCTCGTCGAGATCGAGGTCGGCGCCGTTGAAGTAGCGCGACCAGCGGGCGTAGCGCTCGCGGCCCGCCGTCTCCGGGGCCCCCTGGACGGCGGGCGCGTACACATCGCGCATCCAGTCCCGCAGCGCGCGGACGGCCCCGGTCGCCGAAGCCGCCGCCGGGTCGAGCTCCGCGCGCAGCGGCGCCGGCGCCGCCGTCACCAGCTCGTCGAACCAGCCGCGGTCCGTGCCCACCCACTCGGTGAGCTGGCGGACGAAGGTGGCCGTCGGGCGGGGGGCGCCGAGCAGGCCGCGCTCCAGGCCCAGGGCGAGCGAGGCGCGGTAGCCCTCCAGGGCGGCCGGGACGGCCCGCAGTCGCCGGGCGACCACCGTCCAGTCCTCCTCGCTGCTCATCGCCATCGCGGAGAACGCCTTGCGGATCCGGTGCGCCGGCGAGTGGATGTTGCTGACCGCGCGCAGCCCTTCGCCGGCTTCCCGGACCTCCAGGTCCACGGTCAGCCGCTCCCGGAGCAGCCGGGCGCAGCGCCGCTCCGCGGTGGTGTCCGCGCCCGGCTGCTTCTCGGCCGCGGAGAGCTCCTCCAGCGTGTGCGAGATCAGTGCGGTGACGGCGTCCTGTCCGGCGGGCGACAGATCGGGGAGCAGGCTGTCGCTCTCGCGCACGCCGAGGTAGCTGCCCGTGAGCGGGTCCAGCCCGATGAGGGCGTCGAGGTAGCGGTCGGCGACCTGCCGCGGCAGCGGTCCGGTCGCGATCTCGTGGATGTCCATGACCTTCTTCGGCCTTCTTCCTGCTTCACGGGAACTGGTGGGACTGGTGGAACTGGTGGAACTGGTGGAACTGG
>NZ_JAGGOW010000012.1 GCF_018614135.1 Streptomyces sp. ISL-66 | reverse complement strand
CCGCCTCGCTGCGCTCGGCGGAGGCCCGCTTCGCGGGCCAAGACCTCGCCTTCGGCGGGGGGTTCCTCCGCTTCGCTCCGGAACTGAGGATCCGCCTCGCTGCGCTCGGCGGAGGCCCGCTTCGCGGGCCAAGGCCCCCCTTCGGCTGGGGGTTCCTCCGCTTCGCTCCGGAACTGAGGATCCGCCTCGCTGCGCTCGGCGGAGGCCCGCTTCGCGGGCCAAGGCCCCGCCTTCGGCGGGGGATTCCTCCGCTTCGCTCCGGAACTGAAAGACCCGCCTCGCTGCGCTCGGCGGAGGTCGGCTTCGCCGACCAAGGTCTCGCCTTCGGCGAGAGCTTCCTCCGCTTCGCTGCGGAAGTGAAGATGCCTCTCGCTGTGCTCAAGGCGCCCGCTTCGCGGGCCAAGGCCTCGCCCTGGCGAGGAGTTCTTGTGCTTCGCTCCAGAACTGAAGGGGCCGCTTCGCTGGACTTGGGGGAAGGCCGGCTTTGCCTGCCGAGGTCCCTTCTTGGGTAGGTGTTCCTCCGCTTCGCTCCGAAACCGAAGATTGACCTCGCTGTGCTCGGCGGAAGCCGGCTCCTCAAGTCGAGGTCCAGCTTTCAGTGGAAAGGTTCCTCCCCTTTGGTTGCTCCGTGGGCCGGAGCTAGGGATGGGGCTGTGCTCCTTCATGTTTCTCGGAAGCGCTTTACCCCGGACTGCTGAGGCCAGTACTGACTTTGAGCGCAGGGTCTGACCCCTGGCCGCGATGGTTGGTGGGAAGGGACGGGGAACAGTCTGGGGTTGTGGAGAAGGGGTCCTGGGATTGGGTCTGAACCAGCCAGTTAGGTGTGGGGTGAGGTTTAAGCAAGTCGTTGAGGGTTGGACCTTTGCTTGGGTGGTGGTGGGTTTGATCAGAGGCGGGTTTTCGTGGTGTAGCGCTGTGACCTGGGGTTTTGCAGGAAGCATTAACGGCGTTAAGTGCCTTGGTCCGGTGGGGTGTTAACGGCGTTAAGGGCATGGATGGCTGGTTGATTCAAAATGAGATGTGGATAGAGATGGGAATCAGTCAGATTCTGCGGGGTTGTGGCTGGGGAGTGCGGGGTCGGGAAGGGGGTGAGTGGGGCTTGGGAGGGCTTGGTAGGGGGTTGGGGAAGAGGTCGAGCGGGGCCTTGAAGACGGCGTTCAGTGCCTTGAGGGAAGCGACCACCGGCCTATAGAAGGTACGGAGATGCGTTGCCGCAGGTCAGAGGGGGTGCGCAAGAAAAGATATGTCCCCTCAGGAGGGACATATCTCGGGTGTTGTGTCGCTGCTAGGGGGACACAACGGCTGCGAAACGTCAGTGACACTGACGGAAAATGGCCTAAAAAGTCGGTGGGGCTGACGTTTCAGGGGAGATATGTTGGCGAACTGGCGGTGGGGTGGGTGGGGTTGGTCGGGGGGAGTCGGGAGGGGGGCGTCCGAAAGGTATGGCTGAGATATGTCACCTGTGAGGGGACACAAGACACGCCGAACGTCAACGAGCGTGACACTTGTGTCACCCTTGTTGACATACTGATCTCCGCAGATCAACGGAGTGGAGAGCAGCCTCGTGTCATCAGAGCCACAGCGCCGCCGGGGCAATCCGGCTGGGACCCCGCGTCCTGATCTGCCGGTGGATGACGCGATCTCCGCGTGGAGTCAGCCGCTGGCTCCGGTCAAGGATCTGGACAGTCTGGCCAAGCGGTACCCCACGCGGAAGCTGACGCTGGACGGCGAGCGCAAGCCGCTGGAGTTCTACGGGACCGAGAATCAGCCGAATGCGTTCTCGATGGACAGCCTCGAGTTCTTCCTCGTGATCGCCCAGTACTTCCGGGAAGCGCTGCCTCTGCGACTGATCCTGCTGCTCATCGCGTGTCAGCGGGCGGGGGGGCGGATTCCACTTACCCAGGAGGAGATGGCTACCATCCTGGATGTCAGCCGGACGAAGACCTCGGAAGCGCTGCACACGGTGATGTCTCATGGGATCGTCTTCAAGGTGCGGCGGGGTCTGTATCAGTTCAACCCGCCCTACAGTTATCGGGTGGCGGAGTTCATCCCGGGTACTGAGATGACGGGTGAGTTCGTGAAGGTGGAGCAGCACGGCACGATTTCGCAGATTCGTAGCGATACGAGTCTGCCGGACCTGGTGCGCTTCCCGTCGTTGGACCACATGAGGCAGGCCATCGCGGAACTGCGGGCCGAACGGGCAAGAGAGCGCGCTGCGCGTCGGGTGAGCCGGACGAAGCGCACGGGAGAAGGGACGGCTCAGTGAGCACCTTGCGATTCGCTGCGGTCAACGCCGACGGGCTCCTCTCTGACCTCGACCTGCCGCCGGCGGCCTACCGGGTGCTGCTGAAGCTGCGTTCGCTCAGTGAGCCGGGCGGGCGGATCCTCATCGACCAGGCGACGGTCGGGGGGATGCTGGACCTGAGCCGGCCGAGCGTGAACGCGGCGCTGCGGAGCCTGGAGCTGGCCAAGCTGGTCAGGAAGATCCGTAACGGCGTCTACCAGATCAACCCGATGCTGGCCGGGTACAACTCCTTCGAGGACGCGGTGGCGGCCGTGAACGAGATGGACTCGGACGAGCGGCTCGACGCGCGGGGCTATGTGGCCAGCTACCACCGGGCGGTGGCGGCGTATCAGGACCAGCTGGCCGAGCAGCGGAAGAAGAGGGCCGCTCAGGCCGTCGCGAAGAAGGCGGCGGAGTCGAAGCGGCGTAGGGCGTTGCACGCGGTGGGTTGATCGCGTGCCGTTGAAGGGCTTCTGAGGGGTGCTCAGGGGCTGGTGAGGGCCTCGGGTGTATTCCGGGGCCCTTTGTGGTTTTCGGGGGCTCAGAGGGGCGTGGAGGGGTTGTGCTGTCCGAGGGGGCGCCGTGGGCGGTCTGTCTGCCCGGCGAGGCCCCCTCGGAGCCGGTTTTCAGGGGGTGGGTTCCGGGGGGACGAGGATGTCGAGGCCGGAGACGGACGACGGGGTCGTGAAGACCGTGACCTCGGTGATGCGGGTGTCCGCGATGGTGAACGTCATGACGCGGAAGGCGCCGTCGAAGAGGGAGACCACGCCCAGGTTGCCATTCACGAACGCGATCTGCGGGCTCTGCGCGAACTGTGCGAACGTGGCGGCCTGACGGGCCACCAGGGGGGCTCCGCGGACCGCCGAGAGGGCGCCGGACACGCCGGTGTCGGCGCGGGCCACCACATCGGGGTCGAGGACTTCGAGCAGGGCTTCGAAGTCCCCTCCGCGGGCGGCTCGCAGGAAGGCGCTGACGATGAGGCGCTGACGGCCGAGGTCGGGCTGGGGCGCGGACTCGGCTCCCCGGACCCGGCGGCGGGCGCGGCTGGCGAGCTGGCGGGCCGAGGCGGGGGTGCGGTCGGTGATGAGGGCGATCTCTTCGAAGGGAACGGCGAACAGGTCGTGCAGGACGAACGCGAGCCGTTCGGCGGGGGCCAGTCGGTCCAGGACCACGAGCATGGCGGCGCCCACGGAGTCGGCGAGGAGGGCTTCGTCCTCGGGGTCGGCGGGCCGGGCGTCGCCGACGGTGACGCCGGTGACCGGTTCCACCGGCCCGACGTCCAGGGGGTCTTCCCGGCGGGAGGTCCGGGAGCGGAGCATGTCCAGGCAGATCCGGCCGACCACGGTGGTCAGCCAGCCGGCGAGGTTGCCGATCTCGGCGGAGTCGGAGCGGACGAGGCGGAGCCAGGCCTCCTGGACGGCGTCCTCGGCTTCGCCGAGCGAGCCGAGCATCCGGTAGGCCACGGCTCGTAGGTGGCCGCGTTCTTCTTCGAAACGTTTCGCCAGCTCGTCGTGCACGTACTCGTCCTGCCTTCCAGGGTGTCGTCGTGGCTCCGCGTCAGGACAGGGCGAGGACGCAGAACTCGTGGCCTTCAGGGTCGGCGAGGACCGTCCAGGGGACGGCGCCTTGGCCGAGGTCGAGGTCGGTGGCGCCGAGGGTCCGCAGCCGGGTCACCTCCGCTGCTTCGTCGTCACCGGGGTACGGCAGGAGGTCAAGATGGAGGCGGTCCGGCGCGGTCTTCGCGTCGGGGGTGCGGAGGAACTCGAGGTACGGGCCGACACCCTTGGCGGAGCGCAGCGCCGCATGATCGTCGGTCACCTCGTGGAGGGTCCAGTCGATCGCCCCGCCCCAGAACCGGGCCATGGCCCGCGGGTCCGTGCAGTCGACCACCACCGCGGCGATCGGGCCGGTGTCCCGATAGATCTCCCGGGGCTCCAGCACGCAGAACTCGTTGCCTTCAGGGTCGGCCAGGACCGTCCAGGGGACGGCGCCTTGGCCGACGTCGGCGGGGGTCGCGCCGAGGGCCCGGAGGCGTGCGACCAGCTCCGTCCGGTGGGCCGCGGAGGTGGTGGCGAGGTCGAGGTGCACACGGTTCTTTGTTGTTGTCTTGGGTTCCTGGACGGCTACGACGTCGATGCAGACGGCGGCCGGGTCCGGCCAGACGAAGTCGCCGACGGGTGCGATGTAGGTGGTCACGCCGGAGGCCCCGTTGACAATGCTCCAGTCGAGCGCCTCCGCCCAGAACCGGGCGACCGCCGCGTGATCGAGCGCCTTTATGTTCACCTGAACAGGTCGCAGTGCCATGCCGGCGATCCTATGCGCGGGCTAAGCACAACCGCCGTGTCAGAAGTTGAGCTCGACGTAGTCGATGTCGGTGAACTCGACCAGGAGGCCCTGGGCGCGGGCGCCGTGGTCCTTGAAGTAGATCTCCTGGAGTCCTTCGGCGGCGATGTTGCGGAGCTGGGCCTCGTTCGCGCCGGCTTCCTGGGCGCTGAAGAGGCGGGAGGCGTACTCGGGAGGGAGGTGCTGGGTGATGCGGCGCATCCGGCCGTCGTCGGTGGTGCCGGGGGCGGCGCTGAAGCCGAAGCGGGCACGGGTCTCGATGACCAGGCCGGTCTGCTTGGCGGCCTTGGCGCGGGCCCGCTTGCGGACCAGGGGCTGCCAGCGGCGGCGTACCTCGCGTTCCAGGCGGGTGGAGAGCGCCGGCTTGGGCTGCTTGATCTGGTCCCTCACGTACCGCTCGACGGTGCGCCGGGAGATGCCGAGCAGGCCGGCCACGGCCTTGGTGGACTTGAGCTGCTTCACCAGGTACCGGATTTGGGCGCCCGCCGACTTGGGGATGGGGCGGGTGAAGTTCTGTTCGTCGGCGCGGTCGAGGCTGTCGCTGATCTCGGGCATGGGTGGCTCTTACTCTCCGTCGGCCGCGGCGTCGTGGCCCTTGATGTGGCGGGCGGGGTTGTGGCGTTCGTCGAGCATCCGGACGGCCCAGAGCAGGGGCTGGGTGCCCTCGTGCTTGACCATGCCGGGGCTGACGCCGAGGCGGAAGCCGCCGGGCAGCGGCTTGCCCTCGGGGGTGCGGGGGAGGAAGTCGAGGGGGCTGGGGCCGTCGGAGAGGTAGACGGCGCAGTCGGAGAGGACGGCGATGGGGTATTCGCCGGCGGCCGTCGCGAGCTTGCGCATCTTGCGGTGCATGTTGACGCGGGCCGTCGAGATGACGGCGGCGCGGATGTCGGGGCGCCAGGTGGGACGCTCCAGGGCGGGCCAGCCCTCGCCGGGGCGGTAGCCGGCGCCCTGCGGGCGTTCGCGGAGCTTGCCGATGCCGCCCTTGACGGTGGATTTGATCGCGGAGAGGACCGCGGCCTGGTGGGGGTCCCGGCTCTTGTAATCGGTCATGGCGGTGAGGAACTCGGCGTCGGTGAGGGCCGAGTGGACGCCCAGTTCCGCCATCGTCGCCATGTAGGCGTCGCGCAGGCGGGTGTACCAGGCGTCGAGGTACGGGCCGTGCTCCGGGCGGAGCCAGGCCTCGGTGGGCTGGACGGTGATTCCGAGCTCCTGGGCGTAGGCGAGGGTCGGAGTGGCGTACCAGGCGGGTCCGGTCGGGGGGCGGCCGTGCGGGGTGAAGGGGCTGGGGAGGCGGGGGTCGGTCTCCGCGGAGGAGAGGTCCACGAGCCAGCAGCCGGGGAGCTTCGGGTCGAAGCGGGGGCGGGGGGTGTGGACGGCGGGGCCGGTGCCGACGAGGAGGCGGTTGGCGGCGGCGGCGAAGGCCATGTTCACGTCGATGCCGACGGCGTGGGTGCGGGTGCACTCGGCGTCGGTGAGGAGCTGGGGGTCTCGGATCCAGTCGTACGCCTCTTCGTCGAGGACCTGGTCCGGGGTGCGCTGGTGGGAGCGCGGGTAGAGGGCCGCGACGACCGGGTGCTCGTCGGGGGCCTCCGGGGGAGCGGGGTCGACGGGGCGGGTGAGGGAGCCGGCGACGGGGGCGGAGACCCACGTGTTGGTGGCTTCGTCGCGTGCGGCGCGGGTGGGCGGGCGCAGCGCCGTCATCAGTTCCAGGCCGGAGACCGCCGTGGAGCCGCGGGGGGTGAGCACGCGCGCGGCGTAGGAGGTGAGCAGCTCGGCTAGTTCGGGGGCCGGGAGCTCGGCGGTGTGCTCGCCCCAGGCGCGGGGGTCGAGGGCGCCCCACGGGAGGATCGCGAGCTGGACGCACTGGCGGCCGGTGGTGGGGGTGGCGGGTCGGTAGACGCGGGCCCAGGGGCCGAAGCCGCGGCGGGTCAGCTGCCACTTGGCCTTGGTGAGCTGCTTGATGACGGGGTGGCCGTCGGGGAGGCGCAGGCCGCGGCGGTCTTCGAGGACGAGGGGGAGGCCGAGGGATTCCGTGGCGGCGGGGGTCAGGACGAGGAGGGGGTCGCCGTCCTTGCCGTTGCGGTGGAGGCGGGGGGAGCGGAGGTCGGCGTCGGGGCCGAGGGCCCAGGAGATGAGGGCGGGGAGGGTGGTGGGGGGCGTGAGGATGACGCCGCCGGCGGCGTGGGCCTTGCCGGTGCCGTCCAGGACGGCGAGGGGGCCGTTGCCTTCCAGGGGGGTGGGGGTGGGGTGGGGGGGCTGGGCCTTGGCGGGGGTGACCGGGCGGGTTCGGACCGGGGTGGGGGTGGGGGTGGGCGCGGGGGGCGGGGGCGGGGCGGCGGCTTGGGCCTGGGGGGTGGCGTTAACGGCGTTAACGGCGTTAACGGGGGCCGGGGCCGGGGCCGGGGGCTGGGGCTCCGTGGCGGATCCCGGTTCGGGGGGTGTGGCCCCGGCCTTCGTGGGGTCGGTGGAGGGGGCGGCGGCGTTAACGGCGTTAATGGGGGCCGGGGTCTCGGGGGTGGCGTTAACGGCGTTAATGGGGGCCGGGGTCTGGGGGGTGGCGTTAACGCCGTTAATGGGGGTCGGGGTCTCCGACCTTGTGGGGTCGGTGAGGGGCGTGGCGTTAACGGCGTTAATGGGGTGGAGGTCCGCCAGGCCGTTGAGGAGGCGGGCGTAGGCGGCGCGTTTGGGGGGGCGGGGGGCCGTGCGGCCCGTTTCCCAGGAGGTGACCGTTTCGCGGCGGACGGAGAGGGCCTGGGCGATCTGGTCCTGGCTCAGGCCGGCCGCTTCGCGCAGGCGCTTGCGCTCGTCCGGGTGCGGGAGGGCGTCCTGTGCCGCGGCCTCTTCGAGTAGGGCGTCCACGGCGGCGAAGAGCGTGGTCTGTTCGTTGTCGTGCGCATTGAGCATGGGGAACCTCCAGCCGCAGCTTATGTGAACCGCACCATGGAACGCACGTGAAACACACGTAGGGCACGTGGGGGCGTTAACGGCGTTAATGGTGCTCGGTCCCGTCAGCGCCCCCGTCGTGTCAGATACGGGTCAGCAGGAGCTCCGTGACCGCCTTCAGTTCGTCCGGGGTGAGGTGTGCCGTGAGGGCGTCCGCGACGGTTTCGGGAGACTCCGCCACGATCGTGATCCGGCGGGGGGCCGGGGTCGTGGACGTGGGGGTGGCCGGTGCGGCGGGGCGGGCGGATTCCGTGGCCGGGCGGGTGCGCTGGCGCGGGGGATTAACGGCGTTAACGGTCTCCGCCGCCGCTGCCGCTTGTTCCTCCTGGGGGAGGCGGCCGATGCGGCGGGCCGGTTCCACCTTCAGCTCGCCGGTCTCCACCTTGTCCTGGAGCTCGGGGGTGAGGTTGAGGAGGGTCAGCCGCTGGGAGACCCAGGCCGGCGTCTTGGCGAGGCGCTTGGCGACCTGGGCCTGGGAGCCGTGGACCTCGACGAGCTGCTCGAGGGCGCGGGCCTGGTCCATGGGGGCCACGTCGACGCGGTGGACGTTGGCGATCAGCGCCGACTCCAGGATGTCCGCCGCCGAGGTGGCGAGGGAGTCGTTGACGTGGATGTGCATGGTCCGCAGGCCGGCTCGCTGGGCCGCCGCGAGGCGGCGGTTGCCGTCGATGACCACGTACGGGGCGCGGCCCAGGCCGTCGGTGTGGCCGGGGTGGGCTTCCATGAACGCCATGCGGGTGGCGACCGCGAGGGGCTGGAGCTGCCCCCGGACGCTCAGGGAGTGGGCCAGTTCGTGGATCTCGGTGAGGTCCTCGCGGAGGTTGAACGGGTTGTGCGCGAGGGCTTCGATGGGGACCTCGGACGGCGGGACCACCCCGGAGGTGGGGGCGCCGGTGGCCTCCGCGATGGCCGCGCGGCGGGAGCTGACGCCGACCGGCTGGGCTCGGGCGAAGGACGTCGACACTCCGAGTTTGTCGGCCTTGCTCATGAGATCTCCCTGGCGAGGGCGCGCAGTGCGACTGCCTGGTCGCCCTTGGGTGAGTAGACGAACAACGGCTGCTTCACGCGGACGGCTTCGCGCTGTTCCTTGAGGTCCGGGACGATGGCCACCACCCGTGGATCCTTTATGTCCATCCAGGCCTGGAGGGAGGAGGTGGCGATGTAGCCGCGCCGGCCGTCGTAGAGGTTGACGACCAGCCCGAGGTAGTCGATGTCGAGGCTGAGATCGTCGCGCAGATCGTTGATCTGCGAGGTGAGCAGGTCGTAGGCGTCCGCGGAGGAGTCCTCGGCCTGTACGACGATCAGCGCGCCCGAGGCGCCCGGCTGTTCGGTGTCGCGGCGGCGCCCGTAGTAGATGGCCGCGTCCATGCTCAGGCCGAGGCTCGGCGGGCAGTCGATGAGGATGACGTCGTAGTCCGCCTCGACGGGAGCCAGCGCGCGCTCGAGGGCGGCCTCGCGGGCGCGGACCGTGGAGAGGCGGACGTCGAGCAGGAAGGCGTCGGTGCACGCGGGGAGGATGTGCAGCCGGTCGCCGAAGCGCTCGTCCGGGATGGGGACGATCAGGTCCGAGAGGGGACCCTTGGCCTCGCCGGCCATGTGGCAGGTGAGGCTGTCGCCGCCGATGGGCAGCGGCTGCCGGCCGAGCTGCTTGGTCAGGTGGCCCTGGGGATCGAAGTCGATGAGCAGGACGCGCATGCCGAGGCCGGGCAGGTCCTCCAGGTCGACGGGTGCGGTGGACTCGGAGCCGGGCTCGAAGCCCTCCTCGGAGGCCGAGAGCCGGGCCAGTTGGCGGGCCACGCGGACCGGGTGGAGGCTGTCGGGGTCCTCGGCGAGGGCTTCCGCGGTGCCGGCGGTGATGGCTGTCTTGCCGACGCCGCCCTTCTGGTTGCACACCACGATCCGGCGGACGACGGAGGGCCGCTTGACGGTGGGGGCCGGGTTCATCTCCAGCCAGAGGCGGACGGCTTGGGCCAGTCCCTGGATGAGGGAGACGCCACGGTCCTTGGAGCCGGTGCGGAAGAGCTCCCACTGGCCGGCGGGCAGCCAGGTGGAGAAGGACTCGGCGCCGGAAGTGTCGACGGGGGAGGGGGAGGACGCGAGCGCGCTCCAGTGGGCGATGCCCTGGTGGACGGCGTCCTGGATGTCCACCCGCAACTGGGCGGTCCGGATCTTCAGTTCCTGGCGCAGCCACGGAGGGAGTTTGGAGACGACCTTCTCTCGGTCGCTCTGTGACGAGGGTGAAGTCATGAGGGGGACTTTACTAACGTTCGGGGGTGCGTGTGGGCGCCACGCTTGAGTTTTGCTAACGAAGTGGTGCGGACGGGTTCCGGATGTGTGCTCGATCTGGGGCTGTTTGACCCGATGTGGGGCTCCCGGCTGGACGCGCCGTCAGTCGAGTGTGGGCTGGGGGGAGTCGGAGGTGGCGAGAAGTGTGCCGACGGGCGCATCTCAAACCAGTCGACCAGTACTTTTCGTGGCCGGAGCGTTAACGGCGTTAACGGCGTTAACGGTCGGGGGGAGGGGGCGCGTCCGTGGGGCCACCTGTGTCCCTGAGTGGGGAGAGGAGGTGCGGGGGCATTAACGCCGTTAACGCCTGAGGGTGGGGCGAGGGCCCGCGGGCGGGGGCTGGCGGGGGCTGGCCGGGGTCCGGGGCGGTCGACTCGGTGGTGCTGCGCTGCTCCTCGACGGGCGGGCGGGGCGCAATGGAACCAGACGGGCCGTTCGGTTTTGGGCGGGGGATTGTCCGGTTCTGGCGGCGGTGGGTCATGCCGGTGTGAGATGCGGGGATCCGAGCGGAAACGGGGGCGAGGCAGCTTCGGAGTCGTGATTTCGGCTGGTGGACTCGGTCGACAACCACTCGAACCCTGTTGATAGCTTACGGACCTTCAGGTTTGGTTTGCCTGGGCCGGTGGATCACGCGTACGCATGATCCACCGGCAGGCCCCTGGGAGATGGAGACGCTCGTGGTGCGGCAAGAGCGTGCGGTCCGCACGCGTCGGGCAATCTTGGAAGCCGCGGCGATGGTCTTCGACGGACGCGGCTACGAAGCCGCGACCATCGCGGAGATACTCGCCCACGCCGGCGTGACCAAGGGGGCTCTCTACTTCCACTTCTCCTCGAAGCAGGAGCTGGCCCAGGGGGTGCTCGACGCGCAGTTCGGCAAGTGCCTGGTGCCGCCCCGAGAGAGCAAGCTGCAGGAACTCGTGGACGTCGCGATGGTGTCGGCGTACCGGATGAAGCACGAGCCGATGCTCAGCGCCGGCGCCCGGCTCTCGCTGGGACCGGAGCCGTTGGAGAACCGCGGTGGAGCGGTGCCCGGCTGGATCGAGCTCATGCGAAGACTGCTGAGCGCGGCGAAGGACCAGGGCGAGCTGCTGCCGCACGTGGATCCCGCCGAGACGGCCTGGATCCTGTCCGCCTGCTGGTCGGGCGTGCAACTCTACTCACAGACCCTCAGCGACCGGGGCGACATCGAGGACCGGATGGCCACGCTGTACCAGCACGCCCTGCCGGGGATCGCGACCCCGGCGATGCTCAGCAGGCTCGACATGGCCGAGGACCGCGGGCGGCGGGTGATGGCCGAGGTGGCCGCGGGTCGCGCGGCGGCGGCCGGGCTGGTGCCGGGGCCCAGGGCGAGACCGGAGCAGAGGGACAGGGCGCCGGTGGAGCAGAGGGACAGGGCGCCGGTGGAACAGAGGTCGGGTGTGAGCGGAGTAGAGGGTCGGGCGTGAGCGGCGCGGCAGGGCAAGGCATGGGGAGCACGGGCGAATCCGGGGAGTGGGCGCGGCCGTTCCGGCTCGACGTGGCGCAGCGGGAGCTGGACGATCTGGCCTGGCGGCTGGAACGGGCGCGGTGGCCCGACGAGTTGCCCGGGGCGGGGCGGGCCTACGGGATGCCGCTCGCGGAGCTGCGCGAGCTGGCGGAGTACTGGCGTGAGGGGTACGACTGGCGGGCCGCCGAGGCGCGGTTGAACGAGTGGCCGCAGTACACCGCCGTCATCGACGGGGCGCGGGTGCACTTCGCGCACCTGCGGTCGCCCGAGCCGGACGCGACCCCGCTGCTCATGACCCACGGCTGGCCCGGGTCGTTCGTGGAGTTCCAGAAGGTCGCCGGACCGCTGACCGATCCGCGGGCCCACGGCGGGGATCCGGCCGATGCCTTCCACCTGGTGCTGCCCCACATCCCGGGCTTCGCGCTGTCCGGGCCGACCACCGAGCGTGGGTGGGAGTTCAAGCGGGTCGCGCGGGCTTTCGGGGTCCTGATGGAGCGGCTCGGGTACGAGGCGTACGGGGTCCAGGGCGGTGACTGGGGCGCGGCCGTCTCGCGGGAGCTGGGCCGGATCCGGCCCGGGAACGTGGTCGGGGTCCACTTGAACCTGCTCCCGGGCGGTGGGGCCACCGCGGAGCCGAGCACCGAGGAACTGGCCGCGCTGAGCCCGGCCGAGCAGGAGCGCACGCTCGCCTCCTGGGCGCGGTACCGGGTCTGGGCGCGCGAGCGGCAGGGCTACGCCGACATCCAGGCGACCCGGCCGCAGACGCTCGCGTACGGGCTGAACGATTCGCCGGTCGGTCTGCTCGCGTGGATCGGCGAGAAGTTCGCGGAGTGGGCGGACCCCCGTAGCCCAGTGGACCGAGATCAGATGCTGACCAACGTGATGTTGTACTGGCTGACGGGGACGGCCGGTTCCGCTGCCCGTATCTACTACGAGCGCGCGCACGCCGACTACCAGGGGCTGCCGCCCGAGGTGTCGAGCACCCCGACCGCGCTCGCCGACTTCCCGCGGGACAACTTCGTACCGCTGCGGCACGTCGCCGCGCGGACGGAGCGCATCGTGCGCTGGACTTCGTACGAGAAGGGCGGGCACTTTCCCGCGATGGAGGTGCCGGACCTGTTGGTGGGGGACGTGCGGGCGTTCTTCCGGTCCGTGTGAGGTGTGCGGTGATGATCATCCGATGTTCGACGGACAGCGGACCCGGCGGGTACTGGTGGGCGACGAGCGAGCCACTTTGACCAGCGTCCTCCAGTGGCAGCGGGACACCCTGATGATGACCGAGTTCCACGTCGACGATGTGGACGTGGCCGGGTCGTTCAAGATCTGGGAGGACACCTGCGTGCGCTCGCGGGCGGTCGTGGACGCGGCCGGATCGCTGGACGTGACCGGGTCCTACGACGGTCAGACCTACTCCCTGCACTACGTGCTGACCCACATGATCGAGGAGTACGCCCGGCACAACGGGCATGCGGACCTGTTGCGCGAGGCGATCGACGGGACGACGGGGGAGTGACGAAGTAGGGGAGTAGGGAGCGGGCGGCTCTCGGGGGTCGGACTATGCGGCGGAGGACGTGACGCGGTCCACGGCGTCCAGGGCCACCGGCCACGGGAAGTGCGCGGGGGAGTCCGGGCCGGCGGGGCCCGGGGTGAACCCGTCCTCGCCGAGGAGGACGGAGACGCCGGCGCCGCGCAGGACGGCGAGGGACTGGTCGAACTGCGGGTGGGCGGCGAGGGCGGCGTTGGCACAGGGCATGGTGACGACGGGGGTGCCCTTGCCGATGGCTTCGGCGGCGACGCCGACGGCGAACCGGTCGGTGAGGCCCAGCGCCCAGGCGTTGACGGTGTTGAAGGTGGCGGGCGCGACGAGCAGGGCGTCGGCCGCCGGCCATACGTCGGGCTCTCCGGGCAGCTTGTACTGCCAGCGGACGGGGTGGCCGGTGAGTGCGGCGAGGCCGTCGAGGTTGCCGGAGAGCCAGTGCGCGGCGGTGGGGGTGAGGCCGAGACAGACGTCCCAGCCCCGGGACTGGGCGTCCTCGATGACATGGGCCACGTCGAAGACGGGCGGGGCGGCGGAGCAGAGCAGATAGAGGGTCTTCGTCGTGGTCATACCGCAATGTGATCATATTGCTCGGCCTTGGGTGCACACGGTGGTTCGGGAGAGGGGTCGGCTCGTGTGGACGGGGGGTGGTCCCGGGGGAGTTGCGTTCTTGTGCACACGCTCGCCAAGCGGTAAGCCGGGGTGGGGTCGTGGTTGCGGTGGTCGTCGTGGGCGTTGCCTTGGACGTAGGCGTATGTGATTGAGCTTCTCGGCCATGTCGCGTCTCAGGCGTGGCGCGTTGACTGTTCTCATGACGAAGACGCAGAGCACGCAGAGCACGCAGAGCACTCAGGACGCACAGGATGCGTTCGCCGCTTCCCGCACGCTGGTCATCGGTGGGACGGGGAAGACGGGCCGGCGCGTGGCCGACAAGCTCACCGCCCTGGGCCGGGCGGTCCGGATCGGGTCGCGGTCCGCCGAGCCGGCCTTCGACTGGAACGAGCCCGCGAGTTGGGGCCCGGCGCTCGAGGGCGTGGACCGGGTGTACGTCACGTACTACCCCGACCTCTCCTTCCCGGGCGCCGTCGAGCAGATCGGCGCCTTCGCCACGGCCGCGGTGGCCGCGGGCGCGCGCCGGCTGGTGCTGCTCTCGGGTCGCGGCGAGGAGGCGGCCGAGCGGAGCGAGGACGCGCTGAAGGCGTCGGGGGCGGACTGGACGATCGTGCGCTCGGCCTGGTTCAACCAGAACTTCGACGAGAGCTTCTTCCTGGAGCCCGTGCTGGCGGGGGAGATCGCCCTGCCGACGGCCGACGCCGTCGAGCCGTTCGTGGACGCCGACGACATCGCCGACGTGGTGGTGGCCGCGCTGAGCGACGACCGGCACATCGGCCGCACGTACGAGCTCTCCGGTCCGCGGCTGCTGAGCTTCACCGACGTCGCCGCCGAGCTGTCGAAGGCGACGGGGCGCGAGATCTCGTACGTTCCGGTTTCGAACGAGGCCTACCGGGCGGTGCTGCGCGAGAACGGGCTGCCGGAGGAGTTCACGGACCTGTTCACGCTGCTCCTGGACGGGCGCAACGCGCACCTGGTGGACGGGGTGGAGGAGGTGCTGGGCCGAAAGCCCAGGGACTTCGCGGACTTCGCCCGGGAGGCGGCGGCCCGCGGTGTCTGGGACGCGTAGGACGCGGGTGCGGGTGCGGGATCGGGATCGGGTGCGGGATTGCGGGCGGGATCGGGTGCAGGTCGGGTGGGGGTCGGCTGGGGACAATGGGTGGATGGACACGCTGACGGCTCTGCTCGAAGGCCCCAAGGCCAGGTCGGCCTTCCTCATCAAGTCCGTCTTCAACCCGCCCTGGTCGGTCCGGATCGAGGACCGGGCGCCGCTGTCGGTGATGACGATGGTGAACGGCTCGGCGTGGTTGCTCCCGGACGGGGGCGAACCGGTGCTCGTCGCACCGGGCGAGGTGGCGCTGGTGCGGGGACCGGATCCGTACACCCTCTCCGACGCCCGGGACACGCCGGTGCGGATCCGGGTGGGATCGGACCAGCGGTGCAGCAGGGTGGACGGCGGGGAGGACGTGTCCGACTCGATGGCGCTCGGGGCGCGGACGTGGGGCGAGGCGGCCGGTTCGGTGGTGCTGCTGAGCGGCACCTACCAGGACCCCGGCGAGATCGGCAGCCGCCTGCTCACCGCGCTCCCGCCGGTGCTGGTCGGGCCGGTGGACCCGGCGCTGGTGGCGCTGCTGGGCGGGGAGATCTCCCGCACGGAGCCGGCCCAGGACGTGGTCCTGAACCGGCTGTTGGACCTGCTGCTGATCGGCGTCGTGCGGGGCTGGCTCGCGGAGCGCGGCGGCGCCGAGAACGACCCGGTGACCGGCCCGGCGCTGCGGCTGCTGCACGAGAATCCCGCGTACGGCTGGACGGTGGAATCGCTGGCCCGCAAGGTCGGCGTCTCGCGGGCGGCGCTGGCCCGCCGCTTCACCGAGCTGGTCGGCGAGCCCCCGATGTCCTATCTGACGGGCTGGCGGCTGGCCTTGGCGGCGGACCTCCTGAGGGACCCGTCCACGACGCTCGCCTCGGCGGCCCATCAGGTCGGCTACAGCTCGGCCTTCTCCTTGTCCACGGCCTTCAAGCGGGTACGCGGGGTCAGCCCCCGGGAGTTCCGGGCGGGGTCCGGCCCCGCGGCGTAGGCGGCAACCGGCACTCAGGCCGTCGGGAGTTTCAGGACGGCGACCTTTTGGCCCGCGCTTTCCTCGCCCGTCGGGCGGAAGCCCAGGGCGAGGTAGAAGGGTTCGGGGGAGCCGGGGCCCGGTTCCCACGTGACGTAGGCGTGGGTGGCGCCGAGGCGGCGGAGTTCGGCGGTGACCGCCGCGACCGCGAAGCGGCCGTAGCCCTTGGATTGGTGGGCGGCCGAGATGTTCAGGCGCCACAGGCCGGAGCGGATGTCGCGGGGGTCCGCGGCCGCGTTCCAGGCGATGTCGAGGAAGGCCATCACGAAGCCGACGACCTCGTCGCCGTCGACGATCGCCCGGGGCCAGGCCGTCTCTGCGTGAACGTACGCCTCGGCCAGCGACTTCACGACCGGGGCCACGAGGTGTGCCTGGTCGGAGCGGACCGACACCGCGCAGACGGCGTCGAAGTTTTCCGTGGTGACCGGTTCGAGGCGGAGGGACGACGGAGTTGGGGTGGGGTTGGTCATCCCCGCAGCCTACGGGCGCACTACACGCAGCTCGGCGGGGGCGGTGCTCGCCTTCCGCGGTCACTTCGCCGCGCTGGTCGCCGCCTTCGCGGTCGCGTTGAGGGCTTGTGCGGGTACCTGCTGCGGGGGACTACGTGGATGCTGCCAGCAGGGCCCAGGCCTGACAGGTGAGGGCGGCCGTGCACAGGGCGGTGCGCCAGCGGTTGGCGGGCACCCACTTCGTCTCGAAGGCCTGGCGCACGGCGGACGGTTCGGCGATCCGCTCGGCGTCGCCGGCTGCCTCCAGGGCGTTGTTGAGCGGGATGTTCACCCGGCCGGTCACCGCGAGGGCCAGTACGTACGCGACCAAGGCGCCGGTCAGTGGGGGCAGTACGGCGTGCTCGCCGGCGGGCAGGTGCAGGGCCAGCGCGAGGGTGGTGAAGAGGAGCGCGCCGAGGAAGGCGAGCATGAACCAGCCGTTGATGATGGACGTGTTGACGCGCTGCATGACCGAGATGAGGGTCCGGTCGTCGGAGCGCTTGAGGGCCGGCATCACCGAGACGTCGAAGGCGAAGAACAGGCCGGCCATCAGGCCCGTGGTGAGCGTCGCGCAGACGAGGGCGGTGAGCCGTGCGGTGTCCATGTCCATGTCCATGCCCCTGTCTATGCCGATCTTCATGGTCATGTCCACGGGTCGCCGACGGCCTCGGTCCGGGGGTGGGGGCCGACGGGTGAGGGCGGGGCCATGTCAGGGGCGAGGTCGGGTCCAGGCTGGGTCCAGGGTGGGTCCAGGTGGGCGGGGAATCCTTTGGGCCACGATTGCGGATCCGGTGGCCGAAGGCTCCCGTTGAGGGGGCTGGAAAGGCTCGTGGTCCCGGTTCGCGGGCACGGTACTCTCCGGCTGGGGCTGTGTCCCGGCCGCCGGTTTCCGTCATGCGGAAGACGGCGCCGGAGCGGCGAGCCGCATCTCGCGCCGGTCCCGGTACCGCAACCCAGGAGGAACAGACCGTGACGGACCCCAAGGACCCCCAGAGCCGACTGGACGCGCTGCGCGGTGACATCGAGCGGCGCAACCCCGCCCAGCCCGAGTTCCACCAGGCCGTGCGCGAGGTCCTGGACACCCTGGCCCCGGTGTTCGCGGCGCGCCCCGAGTACGCCGAGCCGGGCGTGGCCCTGTTGGAGCGGCTCACCGAGCCGGAGCGGCAGATCATCTTCAGGGTTCCGTGGCAGGACGACCGCGGTCACGTCCACGTCAACCGCGGTTACCGCGTCGAATTCAACAGCGCGCTCGGCCCGTACAAGGGCGGCCTGCGCTTCCACCCCTCCGTGGACATCGGTGTGGTGAAGTTCCTCGGCTTCGAGCAGATCTTCAAGAACGCGCTGACGGGGCTCGGCATCGGCGGCGGCAAGGGCGGTAGCGACTTCGACCCGCGCGGCAAGTCCGACGCCGAGGTCATGCGCTTCTGCCAGTCGTTCATGACCGAGCTCCACCGCCACATCGGGGAGCACACCGACGTCCCGGCGGGCGACATCGGCGTCGGCGGCCGCGAGATCGGCTACCTCTTCGGGCAGTACCGGCGCATCACCAACCGCTGGGAGGCCGGCGTCCTGACCGGCAAGGGCCAGGGCTGGGGTGGCTCGCTGATCCGCCCGCAGGCCACCGGCTACGGCAGCGTGCTCTTCGCCGCCGAGATGCTGGCGGTCAAGGGGCTGTCGCTCGACGGGCTGACGGCGATCGTGTCGGGTTCCGGCAACGTCGCCATCTACACGATCGAGAAGCTCCAGCAGCTGGGCGCGAACCCGCTGACCGCCTCCGACTCCCAGGGCTACGTCATCGACGAGAAGGGCATCGACCTCGCGCTGCTGAAGCAGATCAAGGAGGTCGAACGCGGCCGCGTGAGCGACTACGCGCAGCGGCGCGGGCCGTCGGCGCGGTTCGTGCCGGGCGGCCGGGTCTGGGACGTCGCGGCGGAGGTCGCCTTCCCTTCGGCCACGCAGAACGAGTTGACCGAGGCCGATGCGCGGACGCTGATCGCGAACGGGGTCAAGGCGGTGTCGGAGGGCGCGAACATGCCGACGGTGCCGGACGCGGTGCGTCTGTTGCAGTCCGCCGGGGTTGCCTTCGGGCCCGGCAAGGCGGCGAACGCGGGCGGGGTCGCGGTGAGCGCGCTGGAGATGGCGCAGAACGCCGGGCGGGTGGCGTGGAGTGCGGAGCGGGTCGAGGAGGAGCTGGCGGGCATCATGCGGGACATTCACGCGGTGTCGTACGAGACCGCGCAGCGGTATGGGGCCGCCGGGGATTATGTGGCCGGGGCGAATATTGCCGGGTTTGAGCGGGTGGCGGATGCGATGCTGGCGCAGGGGCTGATCTGAGGTAATCCCGCGCTGGTGGGTGGGTGCGGGTGTGGGGCGGGCTGTCCCGTGGTGGTGTGCCGCTGCGCGGGCTTGTCCCCGACCCGCCCTTCCTCCGTTCCCCGGGCTCCGCCCGGACCCGGGGAGGGCCGGGCTGCGCCCGGGGTTTCCTGGGGCTCCGCCCCAGACCCCGCGCCTCAAACGCCGGCGGGGCTGGATTTGGGCCCGCGCCGCTGGGTTCGGGGCGGTTCGGGGTGTGGGTTTGTAGCCTGGGGGGCGGTTGACGGCATCTTCGGAGCTCCTAGGGGGAGTCAGTGCTGACCGCGCTTACCGGGGTCTATGGGGATCGGGCCGATGCCCTGCGGGTGGATGGGCGGGGGGCTTCCTACGAGGCGTTGCTCGGGGCCGCTCGTGCGGTGGCCGCCGATGTCGCGGGGGCGCCTGCCTTTGCGGTGACGGCCACTGCTTCGCTGGAGACCGTTGCCGCCGTCGTCGGGGGGCTGCTCGCCGGGGTGCCCTTCGTACCGCTGCCGCCCGATGCCGGGCCGGCCGAGCGGGAGCACATCCTGCGGGATTCCGGGGCCGTGCTCGTTGACGTGCACTTCGCGCGTCGCTCGGACCGCTCCCTTTCCGTTCCGGCCCCCGACCCCGCCGCCGCGGCGCTGATCCTCTACACCTCGGGAACCACCGGGCCGCCCAAGGGCGTCGTGCTGACCGCCGAGGCGGTCGCCGCCGACCTCGACGCGCTCGCCGAGGCCTGGCAGTGGAGTGCCGAGGACACGCTCGTGCACGGACTGCCGCTGTTCCACGTGCACGGCCTGGTCCTCGGAGTGCTCGGCGCCCTGCGCACCGGCAGCCGCCTCGTGCACACCGGGCGGCCCACCCCCGGGGCCTACGCGGCGGCCGGAGGGAGCCTGTACTTCGGGGTTCCGACCGTGTGGTCCCGTATCGCCGGGGCTCCGGAGGCCGCGGCCGCGCTGGGCGGGGCCCGGCTGCTCGTCTCCGGCAGCGCGGCGCTGCCCGCACCCGTTTTCCGGGACCTGGAGCGGCTGACCGGGCTGCGTCCCGTGGAGCGCTACGGCATGACGGAGACGCTGATCACGATCAGCGGGCGGGCGGGCGGCGAAGTACGGCCCGGTACGGTCGGCACCCCGCTCCCCGGCATCCGTACGCGCATCGTGGCGGAGGCGGGCGCGGACATCGGCGAGCTCCAGCTCACGGGGCCCACGCTGTTCGCGGGCTATCTGGGCCGGCCCGAGGCCACGGCCGCCGCGTACACGGAGGACGGGTGGTTCCGTACGGGGGACATCGCGGCCGTCGACGAGGCGGACGGCGTCCACCGGATCGTGGGCCGGGCCTCCATCGACCTGATCAAGTCGGGCGGCTACCGGATCGGCGCGGGCGAGATCGAGAACGCGCTGCTGGACCACCCCGGGGTGAGCGAGGCGGCGGTGGTCGGGTTGCCGGACGCCGATCTGGGGCAGCGGATCGTCGCGTTCGTGGTGGCCGAGGGAGTGACGGGGGCGGAACTCACCGACTTCGTCGCCGCGCACCTGTCGGTGCACAAGCGGCCGCGCGAGGTGCGGTTCGTGGCGGCGATCCCGCGCAATGCGATGGGCAAGCCGCAGAAGAAGCTGTTGCTGGCGGACGGCTGACCCCACGGACACCTACCTACTTGACCAACTACCTCCCCGCCCGCCGCGGGTCAGGTGGTCGAGGGCGGTGTCGTCCACGGGGGCCGTTCCGGTGAGGGTGCCGACCAGGGCCTGTGCGAGGACGGTCGCGGTGCCGATCCGGGTGTCTTCCCGCTCGTCGCCGGTGACCTTCCCGATCACGGCGTCGCGGACCGACTGGGAGATGTCGAGGCCCCCGAACGGCTCGGGGAAGGACAGGGCCATCAGGCACACGCCCACGTTGGCGGAGAGGATCGACTGGCCGGCCAGTTCGGGGGTCGTGCGCAGTCGCCCGGCGTCGCGACACCGCTCCACGGCCGACAGGAGCAGGGCCTGTGCTTCCTTGATCGACTGCGGTTTCGCGTCTCCCGTCGGCGTGAACATCAGCCGGTAGAGGTGGGGATTGCGCAGGGCGAAGGTGACGTGGCTGTCCCACGCCGTGCGCAGGTCGGCCACCGGGTCGTCGGTGAGGGGATTGCGCCGCTTGTTGGCGAGGAAGCGCTCGAAGCCGATGTCGGCGACCGCGATGAGCAGCCCTTCCTTGTCGCCGAACTGGCGGTAGATCTCGGGCATTCCGACCTTGGCCCGGTCGCAGATGGCGCGGGTGGAGATCGCCAGGGCGTCCTTGGTGGCGAGCAGTTCCGCGGTGGCTTCCAAGATGCGCTCTCGGGCCGTTGGCATGGCTGGCATGGCTGACATGGCTCCAACGATAGCAACGCTAACAGGAGTGACGGATGGGACTGCGCGGGGATCGGTGCGGGGAGGGGGGGAGTGATGAGGTCGTTTGTTATCGATGATTACGAGATGTGTTAGCGTTCGACACGTCTGAAAGGGCAACCCGCTTACAAGGTGCCCGACTGTTTCGTAGCGAGAGAGCTGGTATCCCCATGAGCCCTGCACCGACCCCGGCCGACGTGTTCACCGTGACGCACGTGGGTGGCCCGACCGTGATCCTCGAGGTCGCCGGGCTGCGCATCCTGGTGGACCCGGCCTTCGACGAGCCCAAGAAGTACGAGAGCGGCCTCGAGAAGATCCAGGCTCCCGCCTTCGGAACGGACGGGATCGGCAAGATCGACGCCGTACTGCTCTCCCACGACCAGCACGACGACAACCTCGACGACAAGGGCCGCGAGCTCCTCAACGAGGTGCCCGTCGTGCTCTCCACGCCGGGAGCGCGGAGGCGTCTGGGTACTCATGTCACGGGCCTGGAGAACTGGGACTTCCATGAGCTGAAGGGCGCCGGCGGGACGGTCAAGGTCACCGCGGTGCCCGCCCTGCACGGTCCCGACGGCGTGGACCGTGGCGAGGACGGCGAGGTCACAGGTTTCGTGCTGAGCGGTGAGGGCGTGCCCACCACCTACATCTCGGGTGACAACGCCTCGGTGAAGGTCGCCAAGCAGGTCGGCGACCGCATCAAGGCGGAGCTCGGCCCCATCGACACGGCCGTCCTCTTCGCCGGCGCCGCCCGGACGCCCGCGATCCTGGACAACGCCCCGCTCACCCTCACCTCAGCGAACGCGGCGCTGGTGGCGAAGGACCTCGACGCCCGCCTCGTGGTCCCGGTGCACACCGACAGCTGGAACATCTACTCCGAGGACATCGCCTCCCTCGTGAAGGCGTTCGAGGGGCAGGGCATCGCGGGCACGCTCGTCGATCTGACGCCGGCCGGCGAGACGAAGGACCTGTCGTAGGACAGTCGGCGGACATGGCTCCGAAGGCCGGTAACTTGCACGCATGGACAATTCCCCTGACGGGCCCGGGGCCGACCGGCGCGCGCTGATAGCCGCCGCGGTGACCGTAGTGCTGTGGGCTTCCGCCTTCGTCTCCATCCGGTCCGCCGCCGCGCACTTCGGGCCCGGAGCGCTCGCGTTCGGACGCCTGCTGACGGCCGCGCTCGTGCTCGGGCTGGTCCTGCTCGTCAAGCGGGTACCGCCGCCGCCGAAGCGGGCGTGGCCCGGGATCCTGGCCTCCGGGGTGCTGTGGTTCGGCCTGTACATGGTGACGCTGAACTGGGGCGAGCAGCTCGTGGACGCCGGCACCGCGGCCATGATCGTGAACATCGGCCCGATCCTGATCGCCCTGCTCAGCGGCTGGCTGCTGAAGGAGGGGTTCCCGCCGATGCTGCTGGCGGGCATGGCCGTCTCCTTCGCGGGGGCCGTCGTGGTCGGACTGTCCACCTCCGGCGGGGGATCCGCCTCGCTGGGCGGCGTACTGCTCTGCCTGCTCGCCGCGCTCACCTACGGGGCCGGGGTCGTCTCGCAGAAACCGGCCCTGCGGTACGCGAGCCCGCTCCAGGTGACCACGTACGGCTGCTTCGTCGGCACCGCCGTCACGCTGCCCTTCGCCTGGCAGCTCGTCGACCAGCTTCCGGGGGCGCCGCTCGCCGCCACCCTCAACATGGTCTACCTGGGACTCTTCCCGACCGCCCTTGCCTTCACCACCTGGTCGTACGCGCTGTCGCGGACCACCGCCGGGAAGATGGGCGCGACGACGTACGCCGTGCCCGCGGTCGTGGTGCTCATCGCCTGGATCGCCCTCGACGAGATCCCGACAGGGATGACCCTGCTGGGCGGCGCGATCTGCCTGGCCGGCGTCGCCGTCTCCCGGAAGCGGCGGGTTGCCGTCTAGTGCTGAGGCCGGACAGGTTCACCGGGTCGCGATGCCCGGCAAACCGTCCCGGCCGACGAGGCGGAGGTCGACGAAGGGGATGGTGTCGCCGGGGAGGACGTAGCGGTCGAACTCGACGAAGCCGTTCGCACGGGCGAAGGTCAGGCCCTCCGGGTTGGAGGCGAGGACGACGGTCTCGATGACCTCGGCTCCGAGCTGCCGGGCCTGGGCGAGGCCCCGTTCGTACAGGGCGCGCCCGAGTCCCCGGCCCCGGTGCGCGGGCAGGATCCGGGCGATCACGGTGGCGGTCGCGTTGCCGTCGGCCGGCGGGCGGACCGTCATGCATCCGACGAGGGTGTCGCCGAGGTAGGCCGCCTCCAGGACGTTCCGCCCGGCGCGCTCCCGTACGACTTCGAGCGGCAGCTCGTCCGTGGGAATGATCAGGTTGTGCACGTACTGCCAGTCGCGCAGGGCGGTTTCGGAGCCGCGGCCCCGTCGCCCCGGACCCGTTCCGTGCGGAGCAGCGATGCGTCTGCCACCCGTCCGAATTCAGTCATGGCCGCACGCTAACCGAAGCGTATGACCGCACGGACGGGCAGGTGGTCGCTGCGGGTGGCGGGGAGCGTGCGGATGGCCGTCACCGTGCCCGAGCGGGCCAGGACCTGGTCGATCCGGGCCAGCGGGAAGGACGCGGGCCAGCTGAACGCGAAGCCCGACTCGGGTGCGTTCAGCCGGGAGGCCCGGACCGGGTCCAGGCCGCGGTCGTCGACGGTGCTGTTGAGGTCCCCGAGCAGGACGACCCGGTCGGCGGGCTCCGCGGCGAGTACGGCGCCGAGCAGCACGGCGCTCGCGTCGCGCCGGCCTGAGCCGAGGCCGGAGGGGCCGAGGCGCAGCGACGGCAGGTGGGCCACGTACACGGCGACGGGTCCGCGCGGGGTGGTGGCGCTCGCGCGCAGGGCCCGGTTCCAGTCGGGGCCCAGGCCGGCCGGTCTGATGTCCACGGGGCGTACGTCGGTGAGCGGGTACTTCGACCAGAGGCCGACCGTGCCGTGGGTGGCGTGGTGGGGGTAGTCGGTGGCGAGGGCGGCGGTGAAGGCCGGCAGGGCGGAGGGGGTCAGCTCCTCCAGGGCGATCAGGTCGGCGCGGGCGGCGGCGAGGGCGCGGGCGGTTCCGGCCGGGTCCGGGTTGTCGTCGCCGACGTTGTGCTGGACGGCGACGATCTCGGTCCGGCCGCCGCCGCTGCCTTCGCTGCCGGGGCCGTCGGCCCCGGCGGGTACGAGGAGGCCGCCGACCTGGCCGAGCCAGGCGGCCGCGGGGAGCAGCAGCGCGAGCGCGGCGACGGCGGAGCGGCGCAGCAGCGCGAGGCCGAGGAGGAGGGGGACGGCGAGGCCGAGCCAGGGGAGGAAGGTCTCCAGCAGACTGCCGAGGTGGCCGGCGGTGTTGGGCACGGCGGAGGGGAAGGCGAGCAGGGCGGCGACGAGCACGGCGAGGGCGGTGAGCCGGTGGACCGGGCGGCCGGGGAGGCGGGGGCGGCGGCGCCGCCCGGGGCCGGGGCCAGACCCGGGTTCGCGTCGTGGCCCGGGTCCCGGCCGGGGGGTCCTGCCCGTGTCTGTGTCTGCCTGAGCCATGGGGTCGTCCCCGTTCCGTTCCCGGCCCCCTCGCGCGGTGCCGCATGCTACGACGACGCCGGACCCGCGGATGCGGTTCCCGGGGTCACGCCCCCGCGAGGTGGGCGCGGTACCAGGGGGAGGCCGCGGCGAGGAAGGCCAGGGGGTCGGTCTCGGGGCGGACGCCTGCGAGGCGCCAGACGGGTTCGCTGCTCTGGCAGTAGTCGCGGGCCAGCAGGCCGAACTGGCGCTCGGTCACCCGGCCCGGGTGGGCGCGCAGTTCCTCCAGGCAGCGTTCCCACGGCCAGTCCCGGGTCACCGCCGGCAGTACCCCGTGGGCGGTCAGCGCCTGGGTCAGGGCGCCGGTGGTCACGGGGACGGGGTGGCTGGCGTGGTAGATCCCGCCGGGGACCGGGTCCGCGGCGGACGCGAGGGCGCCGATCAGCCGGGCCAGCTCGGTGACGTCCACGACGGAGAGCAGGGCGCGGCCGCCGTCCCAGCGGGCGGGGACCCGGCTCAGGAGCTCGGCCAGCGCCGGTACCACCCAGCGGTCGCCGGCGCCGAGGACCAGGCCCGGCCGCAGGACGACCCCGCCGGAGGCCAGCACCGGGGCCTCCGACTCCAGCCGGGTGCGGCTCGCGGCGGACGCCGGATCCGTGGGGACCTCGTCCACCTCGATGCCGCGGTGCGGGCGGCTCCCGTAGACCGCGGCGGTGGACAGGTGGATCACGCGCTTGACCCCCGCCCGCGCGGCCTCGTCCAGGAGGGCGGCGCCGCCCTCGACGTTGACCGTGCGGCAGCGCTCCGCGTCCGGTCCGATGTAGGAGGCCAGGTGCACCAGCGCGGTCGCGTCCTCGCAGACCCCGCGCAGCGAGGCGGGATCGGCCAGATCCGCCCCCACCCACTCCACGCCTTCGCGCGCTTCGCCGGGGGTGCGGGCGAGGGCGCGTACGCGGACGCCGGGGCGGCGGACGAGGTCCTCGAGGGCGGCGGAGCCGATGAAACCGGTGGCCCCGGTCAGGACGATCACGCCGGATCTGCGGACCGCGCGATCACGCTGGGCATTTGTCATGAGTTCCCCCGATTTCGGCGACAAATAAAACGATCACCGTACTTTACTGAGCTCTTTTCGGCCGACGGCAGAGGGCCGGTCGGGGTGATCGGGTGTTCGTGCACGTCGGGAGGGAGGTGGGGGCTGCGGTATTGGCTTGATCTCGTACGTCGCGGCCCCGAACGGGCCAGGTCAGGGCGGGTGGGCGTCGAAATCGGCGCCGTACGCCGACCGTTAACGGCGTTAACGGCGTCAACGCGTCAAGGGCATTAACGCCGTTAACGGTGCCGGCCGTCCTCGGCGCCCCCGGTGTCGGTTCAGCGGGCCGTCCAGCCGCCGTCCACCGGTACCGTCGCGCCGACCACGAAGGACGCCTGGTCGCTGAGGAGCCACGCGGCCGCGTACGCGATCTCGCGCGGGTCCGCCGTACGCGGCAGCGGGGCCATCGCGTGCAACTGCTGCTCCAGGCCCGGGTTCAGGTCGAACCACTGGCCCATCATCTCGCTGCGCGTGGTGCCGGGCGCGATGGCGTTGACGCGGACGCCCTGGGCGGCGTACTCCACGGCGGCCTTGGTGAGGCCGATGACCGCGTGCTTGGAGGCGATGTACGGGGCGGCCGCCGGGGTGTTGACGAGTCCGGCGACGCTGCTGTTGTTCACGATCGCACCGCCGTTCGCGAGCATCGCGGCGATCTCGTGCTTCATGCAGTTCCAGGTGCCGAGCACATTGGTGGCCATCACGGCCTCGAAGTCCGCGTCCTCCATGAGGTGCAGCGGCGCGGGGGCGGCCCCCGCGCCCGCGTTGTTGAAGGCGATGTCCAGACCGCCGAAGAGCTCCACCGCCCGGTCCACCGCCCGCTTGACCTCTTCGGTGCGCGAGACGTCCGTGACCGCGTAGGCGGCGGTGAAGCCCTTGGCCGTCAACTCCTTTGTGATGACCGCGAGTTCTCCCTCGCGCCGGGCGACCAGGAGCACCGAGGCACCGTTCTCGCAGAACAGCCGGGCCGCTGCCGCCCCGATGCCGCTGCTCGCGCCGGTGATCAGGGCGCGCTTGCCCGTCAGGAGTCCGCTGTTCGCCGTCATGTCGAAACCTTTCGTCATGACGGCAAGTCTTCGCGTCCCGGTCGGGCCGGACCGGCCTCAGTGGCCGGAATCGCTCCCCCGGGAAGGGCCCAGCAGGACGGGCAGCGAGAGGTGGCCGTTCGAGACGAACGAGTACTTCGGCAGCAGGGCTTCGACGGGCACGGCCAGGGAGATCTCCGGGAACCGTTCGAAGAGGGACGACAGGGCGACGGCGACTTCCATGCGGGCCAGCGTCACGCCGAGGCAGTAGTGCGCCCCGTAGCCGAAGGACACGTGGTCGCCCCGGGTGGCGCGGGTGAGGTCGAAGACGTCCGCGTCCTCGCCGTGGTGCAGCGGATCGCGGCCCGCGCCCGCGAAGCAGATGACGATCGCGTCGCCCTGCGGGATCGTCACGTCGTCGTCGATCTCGATGGCCTCGACGGCGTAGCGCAGGATGCTGTGCGCGCCGGGCGGGTCCACGCGCAGGGTCTCGTCGATGGCGTCCTGCCACGAGCCCTCGCCGGAGAGTACGAGCGCGAGCTGGTCGGGGTGCGACAGCAAACGGGCGACGGCGCTGTCGATGAGGTTCACCGTCGTCTCGTACCCGGCGGTGAACAGGAGGATGAGGTTGTCGAGGAGTTCCTTCTCGCTCATCTGCGACGAGCCCGAGTCGCACTCGGAGATGAGTGCCGAGGTCAGGTCGTCGGAGGGGTTCTCCCTCTTGTACGCGACCAGTTCGGTCATGGTTCCGTACAGGGCGATCCCGTTGGCCATCGCGTCCTCGGGGGTCGCCGAGGTGGCGAAGAAGTTGGCGATGATCTCCTGCAGGCGCTGCCGTGCGTCGGCGGGTATGCCGAACAGTTCACACACGACCTGGTGGGGCAGGACGTGTGCGAACTCCTCGCGCAGGTCCACCGGTTCGCCGGCCGGCGCCAGTTCGAGGCGGTCCAGCAGACCGGAGGCGATCTCCTCGACGCGCGGCCGCAGCGCCGCGACCCGGCGAGTGGTGAACTCGCGGGCCACGGGCTTGCGCAGGCGGGCGTGCTCCTCGCCGTAGGCGGTGACCATGTTCTGGACCGAGACCCAGATGGCGAGCGGCCACTTCTCGGATACCTCGCCCTTGATCCACGCCGGCCAGTGCCGGTAGGCGTCCTTCGAGACCCGGGGGTCCGTGAGCAGGCGTTTCACGAGTGCGTAGTCGGTGACCGACCAGGCCTCCACACCACCGGGGAGCACGACTTTCACCGCGCGGCCCCGGGACCGGATCTTCTTGATCTCCCCGTGGATGTCCTGGCCGAGGGGATCGATGACGAACGGGCACTGCCTGGTCACAGGAGTATCCCTCCTCCGGTGTGGGTGCGGATGCATGGGCGAATGGCACAGGCTGGCATGCCGGTGCTCCGGCCGCCACTTCGCTCTCTGGACGTCTCGCCTGATGGATCGGGGAGCATTGATTCCGCTTTTCTATGGGAAAAGGAAGCGGAGATCAGGAGGAAACCGGAAGCCCGTCGAGTACGGCGAGGAAGACCCGTCGGCCCGACTGGTGCCCCGTCACGCGCAGGGAAATCGTGTCGCTCGGCGAAAGCGCCTCGCTCCGCGTCCTGCTGACGGCCTGTGCCTGGATGAGGCAGGGCGCGTCGAACTCCGCATAACGCTCGAAGCCGAGCCGCAGCGAGGTGGGGTACAGCCGGATGCTGCCCATGAGCGCGAAGGCGGCCTGGTGGACGGCCTCCATCAAGACCATCCCCGGGACGTGGTCGTTGGGGCGCGCGAACAGGGTCTTGTTGGTGGTCGGCGCCCGCAGGGTCCAACAACTGGGGTCCTTCGTGGGGGCCAGCAGCACGTCGTCGGGTGCGGTCCGCCCGACGAGCGCGGGACGTACCGGGTCGGGTACGGAGTGCGCCGGGGCGGCGTCCGCGTACGCGCCGCGCAGCCGGCGGTAGGCCGCGGGAGAGGTGCAGGTCAGACTGCCGTCCCCGGTCGCGATGACCCGTCCGTCCCGGACGAGGACCATGTGGCAGGTCATCCCCGAGAGCCGGGTGCCCCGGAGCCGCACTTCGGAGCAGGTGACGTCGATCCGGACCGGGGAGTGGTCATCCGCGTCCAGGAGCCCGGGTTCGATCGTGTAGTTCAGGTCGGACATCAGGAAGTGGTATCCGAGCGGGACGCCGAATTCGGCGTGGGCGATGAGCATGCCTGCTTGGCGGACGGCCTCCGCGATCAGGGTCGGGGGTTGTAAACCGTGCAGCGCGGTATGGAACGGATGCTTTTCCGGCCAGCGCAGCGTGACGGCGAAACGATCCGTGCCCGTTTTCGCCCAGTCTGACAGCAACACGTCCGAGGTGGTCGGACGGTGTACGAGCCAGCTCGGCACGGTCGGTGGCCCGGACTCTCGGGTCCGGGCGGGCTGTCTATGGGCGGTCACACCTATGTCTGTACTGATTGTCATGGTTCCCCCCTCGGGAATTACTACCTTTCGCAGCCGGGCTGGTTAAGTCCCGGCCGCCGCAAGATACGTGCTGCCTGGTATAATTTGCAACGGCTGTCTTCAGTGACATGCTCGGTGCCTTCGTCAAGTGGGACCGTCGACCGCCACACACCATGAAGGGAGCGAGCGTGACCCAGAAGGAGCAATCCCGACGAACCCGGCGGCTCATCGTCGAGGCAGCAGGTGCCGTGTTCGCGGAGAAGGGCTTCAACGGGGCCACCATCGCTGACGTCTACCAGCGGCTCGGCCTGACCAAGGGCGCTTTCTACTACTACTTCAAGGGCAAGGAAGAACTCGCCCAGGCCGTGCTGGCCAGCCAGATCGACGAGGTCGGCTACCCGCTCGTGCCGCGGAGCACCCGGCTCCAGGAAATGATCGACTCGGGCATGCTCTTCGCCGCCCAGATCCACGGCGATCCGGTGGTGCAGGGCAGCCTGCGGCTCTCGCTGGAGCGGGGCGCCCACCACCAGGACAGGCTGCGGCCCTACCGGGACTGGATCGAGCACAACCGCTTCGCGTTGAGCCAGGCCAAGGACTGCGGCGAGCTCCACGCGCACGTGGACGTGGACTCGGTCGCCGAGCTCTTCGTCGGCGCCTTCACCGGCATCCAGGTGCTGTCCGAGGTGCTCGCCGACTGGGCCGACCTGGAAGTGCGCACCTCGGTCCTGCTCAAGCACATCCTCCCGATCATCGCGCTGCCGGGCGTCCTGGCCCAGCTGGACATGGCCCCCGGCCGGGCCGAGCGGGTCAGGGCGGACTTCGAGCGGATCCGCGCCGAGCAGGCCGAGGCGCAGGCCGACGCGCAGGCCGAGGTCCCGGAGCAGGTGGGGGCCACGGCGTAGTCCCCGGGGCGGCGTCGGCCGCCGAGCCCTCGGCGAGGGCATTTCCCGACTGCCGGGCGTCATCGACGCCCGGCAGAGGCATGTGCGGGCCCCTGTGCGGGCCGCCCTGAGCCCCTACGACCGACCCCCATACGACCCCATACGACCCCGTACGACCCCGCTGCGAGCCCCCCGCGAGCCCGACATGGGAGGGCAGGCATCGATATCAGAACTTCCGATGACGGTTGCCTACCTTCTTGCAGGTTTGTTTCCATGGGCGCGGCCCCGAGCCACAGACGAGGCTCTTGACCGACCACGGAGAACCCACATGATCAAGCTCGATGACATCCGTCGGCACGCGGCGGGCGGCGTGACACGTGATGCGTTGGTCGACGGCCAGGTGCGGCTGACCTGGGGCCAGTTCGCGGAGACCGTGGAGCGGACGGCGGCCGGACTCTCCGGGCACCTGCCCCCCGGAGACGGCCCGGTCCGCGCGGTCTTCCTCGCCGGCAACAGTTGGCAGCTCGCCGTCGCGATGAGCGCCTGCGCCACGCTCGGCGTCTCCTGCACCGGGCTCGACCCGGACAGCGGCCCCGACGACCTGGGACAGGTGCTCACCTGGCTGGAGCCGGCCGTCGTCTTCGTGACCTCGGGCCACCGCGCCACCCTCGACCAGCTCGTCTGGCCGAGCGGCCCCCAGGCCCTGCACGTCCTCCTGGACGGGGTCTCGGCGCCCGGCGCGCAGGTGGCGCCCACCGCGCACCAGCCGCTGAACTTCGACCGCCTCGCCTCGTCCGAACCGCTGCGCACCCTGCCCGCCCCGCGGCCCTACGAGTCCTTCGCGGTCGCCTCGCGCAGCGACGGCCCGTCCCGGATCGCGGTGCGCCGGACCCCCACCGAGGGCCGCCAACTCGTCGATCTGGTCGACGAGTTCGGCCTCAACCGGGACGACGTCCACCTGGCCTCCGCCCCGCCGGCCCAGTCCACGGCGCTCGCCCTGACCCGCACGATGCTCGGCGTCGGCGCCACCGTGGTCCTCGCGGACGGCGTCGGCCCCCAGGCCCTGAGCGCCCTGCTGGTCGACGAGCGCGTCACCTCCGGCGTCATCACCCCCTCCACCCTGCACGCGCTGCTCGCGCTGCCGGAGACCGCCGAGCCCTCGCCGCGCACCCGGCACCTGCGGTTCCTGCTCACCCCGGGTGCCCACCTGGGCCGCTGGAGCGTCAACACGGCCTGGGAGCGCCTGGGTCCGGTGCTGCACACCGCGCTCGGCAGCGCGGAGACCGGGCTGAGCGCCGTCATGGGCCCCGAGGAGCTGCTCGTGTCGCCGCCGCGGTCGGGCCACGCCACGCTCGGGACCGCCGTCGCCGTCCTCGGCGAGGACGGGCGGCCGCTGGACCAGGGCGAGACCGGGCGGCTCGCCTTCGCGGGCCACCAGGTCATGGACGGCTACCTGGACGGCGAGACGAACACGACCACCCTGGACCTCGGCGCCGGCGAGCAGCGCTTCCTGGTCACCGACGAGGCCGGGTACGTGGACGGGACCGGCCGCCTGGTGGTCACCGGGCGGGTCACCGAAGTGCCCGTGGTGGTCCGCGACTCGGCGGTGGACACCGAGCTGTTCCGGCTGGAGTCGGACCTGCTCAACCTGCCCTGCCTGCGCGACACGGCCGTCATGCGGGTCAGCAGCGCGGTGCTGGGCGACGCGATCGTGGTGCCGTTCATCGCGGTGGCCGTCGGCCGCGAGGCCACCGGCTACCAGGCGCTCAACGCGGCCTGCGCCCGCCGGGTCCCCTCGCTGCAGGCGCACGTCATCGCGGTCGACACCATCCCGTACAGCCCGACGGGCCGCATCCGCACCGGCGACCTGCTCGACGCGGTGCTGCCCATCATCACTTTGAACCTGCAGCTTGAGCAGTCGATGCAACAGGAGATGTCCGCGTGAACCTGCCCTCCTACGACGACCAGCCCTACGAAGACGTGCTGGTGGAGGACTTCGAGACGGCCTTCTTCGCGCTCGAACTCGAACTCCTGGACCTGCCCTGCGTCCAGGACGTCGCCGTGATGCGCACCCGGCTGCCCGAGGTGGGCGAGACGCTGGTGGTGGCCTTCGTGCCGCTCCCAGAGGAGGAGCAGGAGACCGGCGGCCGGCAGGCCGCGCTGGCCGCCTGCGAGCGGCGCCTGCCGTGGGTGCTCTCGCACGCGGTGGCCGTGGACGTGATCCCTCGGGCGGCCGACGGGTCCCCGCGCACCGGCCTGCTGATCGACCGGCTCCTTCCCCAGATAGCCCGGGACCTCCTCTCCCCGATGGAGATGTCCGACTAGTCCACTCCGCAAGACCCGCTGTCAACCACGAAGCAGCGGCTGACCCGTGGCCATGCCCCCCTTTGGGGGCATGGCCACAGGTATGTGCGCAAAAGGTCGCACAGAAGAGCAGTCGTATTGAGCCACTCAATTATACCTGCGGCGTGGTATGTTCCTTATCTCCGAGGCGTGAAGCCTCGCAGAAGGGAGCCCCTGCCGTGCAGTTCCAGCAGCTACGCTCGTTCCGCGAAGTGGCCGCCGAGATGAGCTTCACTCGTGCCGCCCGGAACCTCCACTACTCGCAGCCCAGCGTCACCGCGCACATCAAGAACCTCGAGGAGTTCATCGGGGCACCGCTCTTCCACCGCGCGGGCGGCCGGGTCGAGCTCACCGAGGCGGGTGCGCGACTGTTGCCGCACGCCGAGAAGATCATCCTGATCGCCGAAGCGGCGTGTATCGACGCGGCCTCCGCGGGCCGTACCCGACCGGCTGCCCGACCGGCCGCCTGACCGGCCGTCGACTGGTTTATCGAATTCTTTTTGGTACGGCCCGGCCGTGCGTCCGCATTTACCGGACGCACGGCCGGGCCGGTGTCATTTCAGGACCTTTGGAATTCATCATTCCGGCATGCTTGATTTCGGTCCGCACCCTTCACCACCTGGGGGCGGGCGATATCGGCATGCCTGCTGACAAAAGGTCAACCGCGTGACCAAGCCAAGAGTTGGCGTGAATGGGCAATTGTTCGTGCGCGGCCCCGCAAGAGCCGAACGAAACTCGAGCCTACGCTCGGATCAATCGAACTGTGCGCCCCGCAGTGGTCGCGTGTATTACCCCTGGAGAGGAACACAAAATGGGTCAGGTCCCGATAGTGGATCAGTCCGCCGAGGCTCCGAACGAGCTCATGACGGGCGACTCCTACCTGGAGAGCCTGCGTGACGGCCGTCAGGTCTTCGTGGACGGCGAGCTCGTCAAGGACGTGACGACGCACCCGGCCTTCGCCATGGCGGCCAGGTCGACGGCGCACCTCTACGACGCGCTTCACCACCCGGACACCAAGGACCTGATGACGACGGTCGACCGGTACACGGGTTACCGCGTCCACCGCTTCTTCACCCCGGCCCACTCGCCCGAGGAGCTCCTCAAGGCACGCGACGCCATCGAGCACTGGGCCCGCCTGAGCTACGGCTTCATGAACCGCACGCCGGACTACAAGGCGTCGTTCATGGCCGGCCTCGCCGTCACCCACGACTTCTACGAGCCCTTCGGCGACAACGCCCGCGCCTGGTACGAGAAGTACGCCCGCCAGGGCCTCTCGATCAGCCACGCGATCGTCAACCCGCCCGTCGACCGCAACAAGTCGGCGCACGAGATCCGCGACGTCTACCTCAAGGTCGTCGAGGAGCGCGAGGACGGCATCGTCGTCGAGGGCGCCAAGCTCATGGCCACCGCCTCGGCGCTGACCAACGTCGCCTTCGTCGGCCAGATCCACCTGGCCAACCTGGAAGCCGGCAAGGCCGACGACATGGCGCTCGCGTTCATGGCCCCGCTGAACACCCCGGGCATGAAGGTCGTCTGCCGCACCTCCTACGAGTCCAAGGCCACCAGCCCGTTCGACAACCCGCTCTCCAGCCGGTTCGACGAGAACGACGCCGTGCTCGTGTTCGACAAGGCGTTCATCCCGTGGGAGAACGTCCTGATCTACCGGGACACCGAGAAGATCCACCAGTACTTCCCGCGCTCCGGTCTGCTCTCCCGCGGCTTCTTCCAGGGCGCGATCCGCATGTCGGTCAAGCTCGAATTCATGGCGGGCGTCCTCGACCGGGGCACCCGCATCAACGGCACGGACGGCTTCCGCGGCGTCCAGGCGGGCCTCGGCGAGCTGCTGGCCTGGCGCCACCAGACCTGGGCCGTCACCAGCGCCATGGCGCTGGACCCGGAGGCCGGCCCGGCCGGCACCGTACTGCCGCGCATGGACTACTCGGCCGGCTACCGGGCGCTCGCCCCGATCAGCTGGGAGCGCACGCACCGCTTCTTCGAGGAGCACCTCGCGGGCGCGCTGCTGATGACCCCGTCCAGCGGCAAGGACCTGCAGAACCCCGAGCTGCGCCCGCTGCTCGACCGCTACTACCGCGGCACCGGCGCCACCGCCGAGGAGCGCACCAAGCTCTTCAAGCTGGCCTGGGACGCGATCGGCACCGAGTTCGGCGCCCGCCACGAGCTGTACGAGCTCAACTACGCCGGCGGTCCCGACCAGGTGCGCCTCGACACCCTGAACTGGTCGCGCGGCGCCGGTCTCCTCGACAACTACGGCGACCTGGTCCAGAAGGCCATGGACGACTACGACCTCGACGGCTGGACCCGCGGCCGCTGGGCCCAGGAGAACTGACCCGTCCGCGCCCAGCAGAGAGGCCCGGCCATGAACCACGACCTGCGCGATGTGATGCGTTCCTTCGCCACCGGGGTCTGCGTCGTCAGCACGTACTCCGACCAGGACGGCGTGCGCACCCACAACGCGATCACCGTCAACTCGCTCACCTCCGTCTCCCTGGACCCGCCGCTGGTGTCCCTGAGCTTCCGTCACGACTCCGAGTTCTTCACCGAACTGCTGCGGACCGGTGTCGTCGGGATCTCGATCCTCGGCGCCGAGGGCGAGTCCACCGCCCGCGCCTTCGCGCGCCGCCGGCCCGAGCGCGATCAGGCGCTGGCCGAGCTGCCCGGTGTCCCGGGCGAGACCACCGGCACGCTGCTGTTCGACGCGGCGGCCTGGATGGAGTGCAGCCTGCGCGACCACATCGTCGCGGGTGACCACGTGATGGTCATCGGCGAAGTCGTCGCCATGGGCGCCCGCGAGACCCAGTCGCCCCTGATCTTCCTTCAGGGCGGCTTCCACAGATTCGAACTGGAACAGGTGTGACGTGCGCGCGAAGAAGTTGCTGAGCTGGCGGGCGCTCCTCGGAGCGGCCCTGGCGATATCCGCCCTGACGCTGCTGATCTGGCCCAGCCTCCCGGCCCAGGCCACGGTGACCACTCCGGAGGCGGCGGCCCGCACGTCGGGCTCGGTCACCGTCTGTGTGGTCACCGAGGACGCCCCGACCCGCGAACGCACGGCTCAGGTCGCCGAGTGGGCCGCTGAGGTCCTGCTCTCGCAGACGCTCTCGTACGCCGGCCCGTGCGCTTCGTACGGCACCCCGAGCGCGCTGGGCAACGGCACGGTACGCACCTACGCGCAGATCAACGGCTCCAAGCCGCAGACCGTCGGGATCGTCTTCCCCAAGTCCATGCTGACCGGCCTGCCGACCACCATGACCGACGGCCACCACTGCTACGACATGAACGGTGACGGCACCGTCGACCAGCACACCGAGTGCGTCGGCGGCCACGAGCGCCCCCTGAACCTGCCCTCGCAGCTCACCTCGCTGCCCGGCATGCCGCTCAAGTGGGCCCTGGTGAACTTCAACCCCATGGGTCACGGCCCCGAGCACATCTACGACACCCCGCACTTCGACTTCCACTTCTACACGCAGTCGAAGGCGGAGCGCGACGCGATCCGCAGCGGCCCCTGCGGCCTGGCCATCAACTGCGACGACTACGCGACGGCCACCAAGCCGGTCCCCCCGCAGTACATGCCCCAGGACTACAAGGACAACGGCGTCGCCGAGGCCGCGATGGGCAACCACCTGATCGACCTCAACTCGCCCGAGTGGAGCTCCGTCGCCTTCACCCAGACCTTCATCTACGGCGCCTACGACGCGAAGATCAGCTTCCTCGAGCCGATGATCACCAAGGCCTGGTTCGACGGCATCGCCGCCGGGGTCAACCCGAGCCGGTGCTGGCCCAT
Organism: Streptomyces sp. ISL-66; assembly: GCF_018614135.1. Taxonomy (GTDB): domain Bacteria; phylum Actinomycetota; class Actinomycetes; order Streptomycetales; family Streptomycetaceae; genus Streptomyces. The sequence goes on along the minus strand of NZ_JAGGOW010000012.1, from coordinate 10,502 downwards.
CAAGCAGCCGCAGCAGTGGCAGCTCGGCGGCTGGTACCCGCAGGAGTACTGCATCGACTACCGCGCCAACCGCGGTGACTTCACCGTCTCGATGCGGAACTTCAAGAACTCCGCCGTCTGAGTCGGCACATCGTCCCACCGGCCGACCGGCCCGCTCCCGCCGCACCGGGAGCGGCCGGCGGCCACCACTGAATCCCCGGAGTAGGCGAGGAAGGGCCCCGTGATCGCGGACAGCAAGGCCGGCGCACGACGACCCCGCGCCTTCCACGAATTGATAGGTGACTGACACATGTCCCGTGGATTCTCGATCGGTATCGTCGGAGGAGGCGCGGCTGCTGTCTGCTTGATCGACGCGTTGTCCCGAACACGGAGCGAACCAGGCAGCCTCACGGTCTTCGAACCGTCACCGCACCTGTGGCGCGGCCGTGCCTACCAGGTCGATACCGAGACCCTCAAGGTCAACGCGACCCCCGACGACATGTCCGTGCGCGCGGGCGACCTCCAGCACTTCGAGAAGTGGCTGGAGACGCGGGACAAGGTCATAGGAGTCCGTAGCGGAGTCGACCGCTGGTCCGGGAGCCGCTTCGCTCCCCGCACCGTCTACGGCGAGTACCTGGAGCAGACCGCGTACGCCGCGCTCGGTGAACTGCGCCGCCAGGGCTGGCGCGTCGACCTCGTCGGCGAAGGAGTCGCTTCCGCCAGCCGCGCCGCGAACCGGGTGCTGCTGCGGACCGGCAACGGCCGGGCCCGTGCCTTCGACTACGCCGTCCTGTGCGTCGGCGGGGACAGCCCCAAGGACGTCTACGGTCTGGGCGACGCCCCCGGCTTCGTCGGGGACCCGTACCCGATCATCGACAAGCTGGCGGACGTCGGCGAGCAGGACCACGTCGCGATCATCGGCAGTGGTCTGACCGCCATCGACATCATCCTGTCCCTGGCTGCCCAAGGTCACCAGGGCAAGATCAGCCTCCTGTCCCGCCGCGGCGTCCTGCCCGGCGTACGGCAGAAGGCGGTCCCCTTCGAACTGCGGCACTTCACTCCGCACCGGATGGAGGCACTGGCCGCGGACCGTCCCGAGGTCAGCCTGGAGGACATCGCCACCATCATGCGGGCCGAGTTCCGCGATGTCGGCGCCGACCTCGACGCGGTCGTCTCGGAGATCATCCGGGTCGACCTGGAAGACCCGGTCGACCGGCTGCGCCGGCAGATCGAAGAGGTCGACTCCCCCCACATGGGCCTGCGGATCCTGCAGCGCGCCGTCCCGGAGACCGGCCCCGACGTCTGGCCGATGCTGCGGGAACAGGACAAGGTCCAGCTGCTGCGCGCCCACTACCGCACGATCATGAGCCTGTGCTGCCCCATGCCGCCGGGCAGCGCCGGAGTCCTCCTCGAGCTCGTCGAAGCGGGGAAGCTGGAGATTGTCGCCGGTCTGCAGAACATCACGGCGAACCCGGAGGCGGGCTTCGACGTCGTCACCGCCGAAGGCCACAACTTCACCGCCGACCGCGTCATCAGCGCCGTCAACGCCTCCGAGGGACGCATCCCCACCAGCGCCGCGCCCCTGGTCACCTCGCTGATGCGCAGCCGCGTCGCCAGCCGCCACCCCCACGGCGGCCTGCACATAGCGCGTCCGACCAGCCAGCTGACCACCAACGGCCGGCCGGACCCGCGCCTGTACGGGCTCGGCAACATCGCGGCCGGTTCGCTCTTCTTCACCTTCGGCATCCCCTCCCTGGTCGACCGCAGCCAGGACATCGTCGGCGCGATCCTGCAGCACTCCGAGACCGTCACCGCCGCGAGCCAGGAGACCGAGGAGGTCCTGCTCACGGTCTGAGCGGGTGCGCCCGCGACCCCGTACGCGTACCGGTGCGCAGCGGCAGCACGCGCAGCCGCCGTACCGGTCCGCCCGTACCGGTCCGCCCGTACCCGTACCGCCCCGACACCCGTCCCGCCGCCCGTACCGCAACCGGAACACGATCCGGAGATGAGGACCCCCGAGCATGAGCGTCACCGAGACCGACCGGCCCGCCTACCTGGCGGACACCCACACCGGCCTGCCCATCCCCAGCGAGCCGGTCTTCGCCACCCACGAGGAGACCCGCCGCCACCGCAAGCAGCGGCTCGCCGCCGCCCTGCGGCTGTTCGGCAAGTACGGCTTCGGTGAAGGCATCTCGGGCCACATCTCGGTCCGCGACCCGGAGCACGAGGACCGGTTCTGGGTGAACCCCTTCGGAGTCTCCTTCAACCTGGTCCGCGTCGCCGACCTGATCTGCGTCGACTCGCGCGGCAACGTCGTGGAGGGCAAGCACCGGGTCAACCCCAGCGCCTTCGTCATCCACTCCGCGATCCACGAGATGCAGCCCGGCGCCACGGCCGCCGCCCACGGCCACACCGCGCACTCCCGCGCGCTGGGCGCGCTGGGCCGCCTGCTCGAACCCATCGACCAGGAGTCCGCCGCCTTCTACAACCGCCAGGTCCTCTACGAGGAGTACGAGGGCCCCTCGGTCTCCGCCGAACTGGGCCGCGACATCGCGGAGAAGCTCGGCGACAACCGGGCGATCCTGCTGCGCCACCACGGCCTGATCACCGTCGGCGGCTCGCTGGACGAAGCCGTCCACTGGTTCTTCACCTACGACAGCTGCGCCCAGGTGCAACTGCTCGCCCTGGCGGCCGGCACGCCCAAGAGCTTCACCCACGAGCAGGCCGTGGCCGCGGGGGACGGCTTCGGCAACGAGCAGCTGGGCTGGTTCAGCTTCCAGCTCCTGTGGGACGAGATCGTCCGCGAGCAGCCCGACTTCCTCGAAGAGGACTGAGCGCGCTGACCGGGCGGTCGTCCCCGAACACCGAATCCGTCCCCGAAGAATCCCCCGAAGAGAAGAGGCACACACACCATGAAAATCCTGCTGTTCGGCGCCAGCGGCCACATCGGCGGCGCCATCGCCGGTGAACTGCTCTCCCGCGGCCACTCCGTCACCGGCGTGACCCGCACCGGCGACATCGCGGTCAACGGCCACGAGGGCCTGACCGTGGTCGCCGGAGACGCCACCAGCGCCGACACCGTCGCCGAACTGTCCGCGCAGGGCTACGACGCGGTCGCCTCGGCCGTCGGCCCCAAGCTCGGCGTGGACGACGACCACAAGATCATCGTGGGTACCGCCAACGCGCTCATCGAGGGTCTGACCCGCAGCGGCGTACGCCGGGTCGTCGTCCTAGGCGGCGCCGGCAGCCTCGAGGTCGCCCCGGGCGTCAAGGTCATCGACAACCCGAACTTCCCGGCCGTCTGGAAGCAGAACGCGCTCGCCCAGAGCGAGGCCCTCGGCCTCTACCGCCAGGCCGACACCCTGGACTGGACGTTCATCTCCCCGGCCGCCCAGATCGAGCCCGGCGAGCGCACCGGCGCCTACCGGGTCGGCGGCGAGCAGCTCCTCGTCGACGCCGAGGGCAAGAGCCGCATCAGCATCGAGGACTACGCCGTCGCCTTCGCGGACGTGCTCGAGCGCGGCGACGCCGTGCAGTCCCGCATCACCGTCGCCTACTGATCCACCACCGATCCGCTTTTCCCCCGGAGGGGATCCCAGCCATGACCTCACTCGCGACACCCAAGGGTGCCGGGCTCGCCCGATTCGCCATCATCCTCGGCGCGCTCACCGCGCTCGGACCGCTGTCCAACGACGCGTACCTGCCGGGCCTCCCGCAGATCGCCGAGGACCTCTCGACGAGCGCCTCGGCCGCGCAGCTCAGCCTCACCGCGTGCCTGCTCGGCCTCGGCATCGGCCAGCTCATCGCCGGCCCGGTCAGCGACGCGCTCGGCCGCCGCCGTCCGCTCATCGCCGGCCTCGCGCTGTTCGCCGTCACCGCGCTGCTCTGCGCCGTGGCCCCCGACATCTGGACCCTCGTCGGCCTGCGCGCCCTGCAGGGCCTCGGCGGTGCCACCGGCATCGTCATCGCCTCCGCGATCGTCCGCGACCGGCACACCGGACCCGCCGCGGCCCGGTTCTTCGCCATGCTGATGCTGATCACCGGCATCGCGCCGATCCTGGCCCCCGTCCTGGGCGGCCAGCTGATGCTGCTCACCTCGTGGAAGGGCATCTTCGTCGCCCTGTCCGTCATCGGCGCCGCGATGCTCCTGGGCGTCGCGGGCGGCCTGCCGGAGACGCACCCCGCCGAACGGCGCGTGCGCGGCGGCCTCAAGGCCACCGGCCCGGTCTTCCGCCGGCTGCTCACCGACCGGGTGTTCGTCGGCTACAACCTGGCCTGCGGCTTCGCCTTCGCCGCGATGTTCGCGTACATCTCGGGCTCGACCTTCGTGCTCCAGTCCATCCACGGGATGTCCCCGCAGGGCTTCAGCGCCGTCTTCGCCGTCAACGCCCTCGGCCTGGTCGTCGCCGCCCAGGTCAGCGGCCGCATCGTGCACAAGACCGGCCCGCGCGCCCTGCTCGCGACCGGCCTGACCGTCTCCGCGGTCGGCGGCCTCGCGCTGCTCGCCGTCGTCCTCACCGACGCCGGTCTGACCCCGCTGCTCGTCGCGCTCTTCCTGGTCGTCTCCAGCGTCGGCCTCGTCCTGCCGAACTCCTTCGCGCTGGCCCTCCAGGACCACGGCGACGTGGCCGGGTCGGCCGCCGCGCTGCTGGGCCTGTCCCAGCACCTGATCGGCGCGGCCGTCGTCCCGCTCGTCGGCCTCGCCGGCGAGGACAGCGCCGTACCGATGGGCATCGTCATCGCCGTCCTCGGCGTCGGCGGACTGCTCTTCTTCAGCCTCACCAAGGGCCACCGGGCCGCCGGTCCGGAGTCCGAGGCCCAGGCCCCCGCGGCCCGGCCCGTGGCGGTACCCGAGCCGGTCTGAGCCGGTCCGGGACAGGCTCCGTCAACGGATTGCCTGCCGGGGGACCGTACGGCCGCACGGTCGTACGGTCCCCCGGCGCCCCGGGACGCCATCCGGGCGGCGACAGGCCCACACCTCTTCCCTTTCCGAACGAAACCGATCGAGGCCAGCCACCATGACCCTCGCCACTCACGCCACGGCCGCCGCCGACTCCTGGAGGCTGCTGCCCGCCGCCCAGCAGCCGACCTACCCCGACCCCGTCGCCCTGCGCTCGGCGATCGACGACCTCTCCTCCTACCCGCCCCTCGTCTTCGCCGGCGAGTGCGACCGCCTGCGCGACCGGCTCGCCGACGTCGCCAGCGGCGAGGCCTTCGTCCTCCAGGGCGGCGACTGCGCCGAGACCTTCGACGCGGTCAGCTCCGACCAGGTCCGCGACAAGGTCCGCACCCTGCTCCAGATGGCCGCCGTCCTCACCTACGCGAGCTCCGTGCCCGTGGTGAAGATCGGCCGGATCGCCGGGCAGTACTCCAAGCCCCGATCCAAGCCCACCGAGGTCCGCGACGGCGTCGAACTGCCCGTCTACCGCGGTGACTCGGTCAACGGTCTCGCCTTCACCCCCGAGTCCCGCACCCCCGACCCCGAGCGCCTCAAGCGGATGTACCACTCCTCCGCCGCCACCCTGAACCTCGTCCGGGCCTTCACCACCGGTGGCTACGCCGACCTGCGCCAGGTCCACGAGTGGAACCGGGACTTCGTCGCCGCCTCCCCGGTCGGAGAGCGCTACGAGCGCCTCGCCGGCGACATCGACGACGCCCTCACCTTCCTCGCGGCCTGCGGCGCCGACCCGGCCGCGGTCCACTCCTCCGAGATCTTCGCGAGCCACGAGGCACTGCTGCTGGACTACGAGTCCGCCCTCACCCGCCGCGACGCCCGCACGGGCGAGCTGTACGACGTCTCCGGACACATGATCTGGATCGGCGAGCGCACCCGCCAACTGGACGGCGCCCACGTCGAGTTCGCCTCCAAGGTACGCAACCCCATCGGCGTCAAGCTCGGCCCCACGACCTCCGCCGACGAGGCCCTCGCCCTCATCGACAAGCTCGACCCCGACCGCGAGCCCGGCCGCCTCACCTTCATCAGCCGCATGGGCGCCCGCAACGTCCGCGAGATCCTGCCCGAGCTCGTCGCCAAGGTCACCGCCGAGGGCGCCCGCCCCGCGTGGATCTGCGACCCGATGCACGGCAACACCTTCGAGGCTCCCAGCGGCCACAAGACCCGCCACTTCGACGACGTGCTCGACGAGGTCACCGGCTTCTTCGAGGTCCACCACGCGCTCGGCACCCACCCGGGCGGCATCCACATCGAGCTGACCGGCGACGACGTCACCGAGTGCGTGGGCGGCGGCGCCGAGGTCCGGCTCACCGACCTCGGGCAGCGCTACGAGTCCGCCTGCGACCCCCGTCTGAACCGCAAGCAGTCGCTCGACCTGGCCTTCCGGGTCGCCGAGCTGTACCGGGACCGCGCGGGAACGGCTGCCGCGGCCCGTCGCGAAGCCGTCGCCGCCGCGGCCTGAGCCCGCGCGGCCCGATTCCGCGACCTGATCTCCGTACCGTTCTCAGCAAAGGGAGAAGACCATGTCCGTGCGTGCCCTGCGCGGTGCCATCCAGCTTGAAGTCGACGAGCGGGTCCACCTGCTGGAGGGGGTCCGTCAGCTGTTCCAGGAGATGCTGACGGCCAACGCCCTCGACCAGGACGACCTCGTCAGCGTCCTCTTCACGGCGACTCCGGACCTGGTCAGCGAGTTCCCCGCGGTCGCCGCCCGTGAACTGGGCATGACCGACGTGCCGTTGATGTGTGCGCAGGAACTGGACATCGCGGGGTCCCTGCCCCGCGTCGTGCGGATCCTCGCGTACGCCGAGACGGAGCTGACGAAGCCGGAGATCAAGCACGTCTACCTGGCCGGCGCGGCGGCGCTGCGCCAAGACCTCGCCGTGGCCGGAGATACCAGATGATCCGCTCCGCCGCCGTGGTGGGGACGGGGCTCATCGGAACGTCGATCGCCCTGGCCCTGTCCCGGCGGGGCGTGGCGGTCCACCTGATCGACGAGAACGAATCGGCCGCCCGCACCGCGGCCTCCCTGGGCGCCGGCACCCTCGGCGCCCCGAAGGACACCGTGGACCTGGCCGTACTGGCCGTCCCGCCGGCCCAGGTCGGCACGGTCCTCGCCGCCCAGCAGAAGCGCGGCCTCGCCCGCTCGTACACCGACGTCGCCAGCGTCAAGACCGAGCCGGAGATCGGGGTCCTCGCCGCCGGCGCCGACCCCGTCACTTTCATCGGCGGCCACCCCATGGCCGGCCGCGAGCGCTCCGGCCCGCTGGCCGCCTGCGCCACCCTCTTCGAGGGCCGCTCCTGGGTCCTGACCCCCACCGCGGACACCGGCCGGGAAGCGCTCAACATGGCGCTGATGATGGTCTCCCTGTGCGGAGCGGTACCCGTGGTCATGGACAGCGACGTGCACGACCGGGCCGTGGCCCGCGTATCGCACACCCCGCACGTCGTCGCCTCGCTGATGGCCGCCCGCCTCCAGCACCTCCCGGAGGACGCCTGCCGCCTCGCCGGCCAGGGGCTGCGCGACGTGACCCGGATCGCCGGGGGAGACCCCCGGCTGTGGAGCGACATCCTGGAGTCCAACGCCACCGCGGTCGCCGACGTGCTGACCGAACTCGCCGAAGACCTCCAAGTCACCGTGGCCGCCCTGCGGGGCCTGGCCACCGACGACGCGGACGAACGCGCCCAGGGCACCACGCTCCTGGCCGACCTGCTGGGCCGCGGCATCAGCGGCCGCGACCGCATCCCCGGCAAGCACGGGCACCCGGTGCCCGCCTGCACGCCGGTCCGGGTCCTGATCGGGGACCAGCCCGGCGAACTCGCCCGGCTCCTCGCGAGCGCCGCCGAACTCGGCGTGAACATCGAGGACATGACCATCGACCACTCGCCCGGCGACGAGAGCGGACTGGTCGAGCTGATGGTCGCCCGCGGCACGGCCGCGAACATGGCGCAGCGGCTGCTGACCGCCGGATGGCGGGTCCAGCGCACGGGGCCGATCGAGGCCCCGCCGGTCGCGGTCGGCGTCTGACGCCGGCGCCGGCCCCGTCCCGGGGGCGCGGCCCCACCGCAGTACCTGTACGACCCGGCCCCACCGCAGTACCCGTACGACCCGAGCATGCACGACCCGTACGACGACCTGTACGACGACCGACCCACCCAAGCGGCGCACACCGCCCGACAGAGGATCACCCTTGAGTACTTTGCGATGGCTCACCGCGGGCGAATCGCACGGCCCCGCCCTCACCGCCGTCCTGGAAGGCCTGCCCGCCGGAGTGGAGATCTCCACCAAGGCGGTCGCCGACTCCCTGGCCCGCCGCCGCCTCGGCCACGGCCGGGGAGCCCGGATGGCCTTCGAGCGGGACGAGGTGACCTTCCTCGGCGGCGTCCGCCACGGCCTGACCCAGGGCGGCCCGGTCGCGGTCCAGGTCGGCAACACCGAATGGCCCAAGTGGCAGACGGTGATGGCCGCCGACGGCGTCGACGGGGAACTGCTGGCCGCGCAGGCGCGCAACGCCCCGCTCTCCCGGCCCCGCCCCGGCCACGCCGACCTCGCGGGCATGCAGAAGTACGGCTTCGACGACGCCCGGCCGGTGCTGGAGCGGGCCAGCGCCCGCGAGACCGCCGCCCGAGTCGCCCTCGGCGAGGTCGCCCGCGCCTTCCTGCGGCAGGCGTACGGGGTCACCATCGTCAGCCACGTGGTCTCCCTGGGGGCGGCCGCCGCGCCCGAGGGCGTGGTGCCCGAACCCGACGACACCGAGCGCGTGGACGCCGATCCGGTGCGCTGCCTGGACCCGCGGGCCTCCGCCGCCATGGTCGCCGAAGTGGACCGGGCCCACCGGGACGGTGACACCCTCGGCGGGGTCGTCGAGGTCCTCGCCTACGGACTGCCGCCCGGCCTGGGCAGCTACGTCCACGGCGACCGCCGCATCGACTCCCGGCTGGCCGCCGCGCTGATGGGCATCCAGGCCATCAAGGGCGTGGAGTTCGGTGACGGCTTCGGCCTCGCCCGCGTCCCCGGCTCGCTCGCCCATGACGAGATCGAGCAAGGCCCGGACGGGATCCGCCGCCGTACCGCCCGCTCCGGCGGAGTCGAAGGCGGCATGACCACCGGCGAGCCGCTGCGGGTGCGCGCCGCCATGAAGCCCATCGCCACCGTGCCGCGCGCGCTGGCCACCGTGGACGTCGCGACCGGTGAGCCGGCCGTCGCCCACCACCAGCGCTCCGACGTCTGCGCGGTGCCCGCCGCCGCCGTCGTCGCGGAGGCCATGACCGCGCTGGTCCTCGCCCACGCCGCGCTGGAGAAGTTCGGCGGTGACTCGGTCGCCGAGACCGCCCGCAACCACCGGGGCTACCTCGACCACTTGGCCGTCCGGTGAGTGCCCCGACCCTGACGGGGGCCGCCCCGACCCTGACGGGGACCCCGGCCCTGGAGGGCAGCACCCGGATCCGGGTCGGCGGCGAGCGCCCGTACGAGGCCGTCGTGGGCCGGTCGCTGACCGGCGAGACCGGCCGCGTGCTCGGCGCCGAACCGCTGCGGGTGGCCGTCGTCCACTCCCGCACCCTGCTGCCCACGGCCCGCCGGATCGCGCGGGAGCTCACCGAGGAGGGACGCATCGTCGTCTCCCTCGAAGTGCCCGAGGGCGAAGCCGCCAAGGACATGACCGTCGTGGTCAACCTGTGGCGGGCGCTCGCCGACGCCGGGTTCACCCGCTCCGACGCCATCGTGGCCGTCGGTGGCGGGGCCACCACCGACCTCGCCGGGTTCGCCGCCGCCGGCTGGCTGCGCGGAGTACGGCTGGTGCTCGTGCCGACCACCCTCCTCGGCATGGTCGACGCCGCCATCGGCGGGAAGACCGCCGTCAACCTGCCCCAGGGCAAGAACCTCGTCGGCGCCTTCCACCCGCCCGCCGGGGTCCTGTGCGACCTGGACCTGCTGGACACCCTGCCGCGCGCCGACTACGTCAGCGGCCTCGCCGAGGTCGTCAAGGCCGGTTTCATCGCCGACCCGGAGATCCTGCGCCTGGTCGAGGAGGACCCGGCCGGTGTCGTCCACACCCGCGAGCTCGTGGAGCGGGCGATCCGCGTCAAGGCGGAGGTCGTCACCGAGGACTTCCGCGAAGACGGCCGTCGCGAGCACCTCAACTACGGGCACACCCTCGGCCACGCCATCGAGCGGGTCAGCGGCTACCGGGTCCGCCACGGCCACGCGGTCGCCGTCGGCATGGTGTTCGCCGCCGAACTCGCCCACCTCGCCGGCCGGCTGTCCGCCGCCGACGCGGAGCGCCACCGCACCCTCCTCGCCGCCGCGGGGCTGCCCACCGCCCACACCGGCGCCTGGGCCCCGCTGCGCGAGGCGATGAGCATCGACAAGAAGACCCGGGGCAACCGGCTGCGCCTGGTCGTCCTCGACGCCGTGGCCCGGCCCGGCCTGCTCACCGGCCCGGACGAGGACCTCCTGGAGGCCGCCTACCAGCGGCTCGGCCGGTGAGGCGGGCCGCCGTCCGGTACGCCCGCACCCGCGCGCTGCGCCTCACCCGCGCGCTGCGCCGCACGCGCGCGGGAGTTCCGGCAC
>NZ_JAGGOW010000128.1 GCF_018614135.1 Streptomyces sp. ISL-66 | reverse complement strand
GTCCACTGTGTTAGTTCTGAAGCAACGAACGGTTGCTGGTTTCTTGAGCTGGAACACAACTACAAAGTGTGCTTGTTCGCTCGAAACCGATTAGGGTTTCGGTGGTCATAGCGTTAGGGAAACGCCCGGTTACATTCCGAACCCGGAAGCTAAGCCTTTCAGCGCCGATGGTACTGCAGGGGGGACCCTGTGGGAGAGTAGGACGCCGCCGAACAATTTTTCAAAGGACCCTTGGTCCAGCGTTCAACGCTGGACCAAGGGTCTTTTTTGTTTTCCAAAGCTTTACGCCGAAGCGCGGCCATGGGTTGGTTGCGCGAGAATGACTAGCGGTACCCCGAAGACAGGAGTCACACCCATGTCCAACTCTCCCGACGATCGTCCGGAGCGCGAGCCTCGGCGCAACGACGGCGGTGACAGGGGCGGCTACCGCGGGGGCCGTGACGACCGTGGCGGCGACCGTCCGCCCTTCCGTCGCGATGACCGCGGTGGCCGGCCGGCCGGTAGCGGCGCAGGTGCCGGTGCCGGCGGTGCCGGCGGCGGTTTCCGTCGTGACGACCGTGGTGGCCGTCCCACTGGTGGTGGGGACCGTCCCTCTTACCCGCGTCGTGATGACGACCGTGGGGGCCGTCCCACCGGTGGTGGCGACCGTCCGTCCTTCCCGCGCCGTGACGATGACCGTGGTGGCCGTCCCACTGGTGGTGGGGACCGTCCCTCTTACCCGCGTCGTGATGACCGTGGCGGCGACCGTCCCACGGGCGGCGGTTTCCGTGGCAACGACCGTGGTGACCGTCCCACCGGTGGTGGCTTCCGCGGCAACGACCGTGGCGACCGTCCCTCGTTCCCGCGTCGTGACGACCGTGGTGGGGACCGTCCGTCCTTCCCGCGCCGTGACGATGACCGTGGTGGCCGTCCCACTGGTGGTGGCGACCGTCCCTCGTACGCGCGTCGTGATGACCGTGGCGGCGACCGTCCCACGGGCGGCGGTTTCCGTGGCAACGACCGTGGTGACCGTCCCACGGGCGGCGGTTTCCGTGGCAACGACCGCGGTGACCGTCCGTCGTTCCCGCGTCGTGATGACCGGGGTGGGGACCGTCCGTCCTTCCCGCGCCGTGACGATGACCGTGGTGGCCGTCCCACTGGTGGTGGCGACCGTCCCTCTTACCCGCGTCGTGATGACCGTGGCGGCGACCGTCCCACGGGCGGCGGTTTCCGTGGCAACGACCGCGGTGACCGTCCCACCGGTGGTGGCTTCCGCGGCAACGACCGTGGCGACCGTCCCTCGTTCCCGCGTCGTGACGACCGTGGTGGGGACCGTCCGTCCTTCCCGCGCCGTGAGGACGACCGTGGCGGGTTCCGTGGCGGCCGTGATGACCGTGGTGGCGACCGTCCGTCGTACCCCCGTCGTGATGACCGTGGCGGCGACCGTCCCACGGGCGGCGGTTTCCGTGGCAACGACCGTGGTGACCGTCCCACCGGTGGTGGCTTCCGCGGCAACGACCGTGGCGACCGTCCGTCGTTCCCGCGTCGTGATGACCGGGGTGGGGACCGTCCGTCCTTCCCGCGCCGTGACGATGACCGTGGTGGCCGTCCCACTGGTGGTGGCGACCGTCCCTCGTACCCCCGTCGTGATGACCGTGGTGGGGACCGTCCGTCCTTCCCGCGTCGTGAGGACGACCGTGGTGGATTCCGTGGTGGCCGCGATGACCGTGGTGGCGAGCGTCCCTCGTACCCGCGTCGTGAGGACGACCGTGGGGGGTTCCGTGGCGGCCGCGATGACCGTGGTGGCGACCGTCCGTCGTACCCCCGTCGTGACGACCGTGGCGGCGGCGATCGCGGTGGTTTCCGTGGTCGTGACGACCGTGGCGACGACCGTGGCTTCCGCGCGGACCGTGACCCGGTCAAGCGGCTTCCGATCGACGACGACGTCACCGGCTTCGAGATCGACTCCGATGTCCGTCAGGAGCTCCTGAGCCTGCCCAAGGGCCTGGCCGAGGAAGTCTCCAAGAACCTGGTCATGGTGGCCCGGCTGATCGATGAGGACCCGGAGCAGGCGTACGCCTACTCGCGCATCGCACTGCGTCTGGCCTCCCGCGTGGCCGCCGTGCGCGAGGCCGCCGGCTTCGCCGCGTACGCCACGCAGAAGTACGCCGAGGCGATCGCGGAGTTCCGCGCCGCCAAGCGCATGACCGGTTCCCCGGAGCTGTGGCCGGTCATCGCGGACTGCGAGCGCGGTCTCGGACGCCCGGAGCGGGCGCTGACCATGGCCGGCGAGCCCGAGGTCCAGAAGCTGGACAAGGCCGGGCAGGTCGAGATGCGTCTGGTCGCGGCCGGTGCCCGGCGGGACATGGGGCAGCTCGAAGCTGCGATCGTGACCCTGCAGAGCCCCGAGCTGGCTTCCCACTCCGTCCAGCCGTGGACCGCCCGTCTGCGGTACGCCTACGCCGACGCCCTGTTGGCGGCCGGCCGTGAGGACGAGGCGCGCGAGTGGTTCGCCAAGACCCTCGAGGCCGACAAGGACGGGGCTACGGACGCCTCCGACCGGCTCGCCGAGCTGGACGGGGTCGAGTTCGTCGACGCCGCCGACGCCGATGACGATGCCGATGTCGACGAGGCCCCGGGTGCCGGTGCCGACCTCGACCGCGACGTCGAGGACGAGTACGACGACGAGGACGAGGACCAGGACGGGGACGACGACCCCGAGGTCGTGGCCGCCGAGCGCGCCTCCGACCAGGCCGAGTACTACGACGAGGACGACGACGAGTACGAGGGCGAGGTCGGCGCCGGCAGCGGTGCCGATGACGACCTCACCGACGAGACCGTCGTTCGCGACGAGGACAGCCGCGACAAGGGCTGAGTGAGCTGAGGAAGGGCGGTACCCCCGGTGGGGGTGCCGCCCTTTCGCGTATCCCGGCCCGGCCGCTCAGTCCAGGCTGCGCAGCACCAGGCCCGTGGCCGGTTTCGGGCCGAAGGACGTGGACTTGCGGGGCATCGTCACGCCCTGGCGGGCTAGGTCCCGGACGATCGCCTCCCGTACGGGATGCATCAGGACCGCCGTGCCGCCGATGCGCTCCGCCATCTCGACCGTGGCCTCCGTGTCGTGGATGTACACGATCTGGTCGGGGGTGTCCGGGATATCCCAGAGGGTGTCGAGGAGGGTCGCGTGGAGCACGGTGGCGTCCAGCCGGCGCCAGGCCTCGGGGCGGTCGCGGCGGACGGTGCGGGCGATGAGCGCCGGGTCCGGGTCGGTGACCAGGTGGAAGGTGCCGTCGCCGGTGAGGAGGAAGGCGTTGCCGCGTTCCGCGGCCTCCTCCAGGGCCTCCATGGCCAGTGGCAGCGGGCCCTCGACCGGGCGGACCCGGAAGTGCCCCTCGAGGGCGGCCACGGCGTCGGGGAGCGGGAGGCGGCGGAGCAGCCGGTGAATGGCGCGTACCTGGAGCGGATAGCGGGCGGTGTCCACTAGGAGGACCAGGCCGAAGTCCCAGGCGGTGGGGGAGCCGTGCTCCTCCTGGAGGCGCAGGTACGTCGCCCAGCGGTGGTGGCCGTCGGCGATGAGGGCCTGGCGGTCGCCCAGGTCGGAGGTGATGGCCGCCAGGTCGGCGGGGTCGGTGACGGACCACAGGCGGTGCTGGAAGCCGTCCTCGGTGGTGGTGGAGAACAACGGGGCCTGCCGCGCGGTCCGTTCGACGACCGCGGCCGCGCCGGCCGACGGGTCGTCGCCGAGGTAGGTGAGCAGGAGCGGTTCCAGGTTGGCCGAGGTGGCCCGCATCAGGCCGGCGCGGTCCGTGACCACGTGGGGCATGACGTCCTCGTGGGGCAGGACGACGCCCGCCTCCGCGGCGGACAGGGCGAGGGCGCCGATGAGACCGCGCTGCAACAGGCCGCCCTTGCGCTGCTCGTAGACGTAGAGCGCGGGCTCGGGGTCGGCGCTGAGGATGCCCTCGGCGAGCCAGTCGTGCAGGGTGCGCGCCGCCTGCTGGTTGCGTGCGGCGGGGGTGTCGGCCTGCGGAAGGATCAGGCGGACGATGTTGTGGGGGTCGGCGGACTCAAGGTGGTTGAGTCCGTCGGGGCGCACGACCACGTCGTACGGCGGTGAGGTGACGGCGGCCAGGCTGCCGACCCGCTCGGGGACATAGCGCAGGCCATGGAACGGGATCAGCCGCAGCCCGTGGTCCGCGGTGCCAGATGTGGTCATTGGTGAATCGTAAGACGCGTCTTGCCGTGCGGGATGATCGGGGGAGTACGGAAACCGGACAAGATCGATCTCCCCCAGCTACCGCTGGGAGGGCCCCAGAAGGAGCGGACACCATGACCCGGCAGAGCAGGACCAGCCCCGCAGGCAGTGAGCGGAGTCTGCACCAGGCGTACGACACGGCTCTGCTCGACCTCGACGGGGTGGTGTACGCGGGCGGCGAGGCCATCGCGCACGCCGTGGAGTCGCTCGCGGCGGCGCGGGCCGACGGGATGCACCTCGCGTACGTCACGAACAACGCGCTGCGCACCCCGGACGCGGTCGCGGAGCACCTGGGCGAGCTCGGGATCCCGACGGAGGCGGCCGAGGTGATCACCTCCGCGCAGGCGGTGGCGCGCCTCATCGCGGAGCAGGTGGAGCCCGGGTCGAAGGTGCTGGTCATCGGCGGGGAGGGGCTGCGGGTGGCGCTGCGCGAGCGCGGGCTGGTGCCGGTGGACTCCGCGGAGGAGGAGGGGCTCGCGGCGGTGGTCCAGGGGTACGGCGGGCCGGACCTGCCGTGGGGGCGGTTCGCGGAGGCGTCGTACGCGATCAACCGCGGGGTGCCGTGGTACGCCTCGAACACCGACCTGACCATTCCGGGGGCGCGGGGGATCGCGCCGGGCAACGGGGCGGCGGTGGAGGTCGTGCGGATCGCCACGGGCGCCGAGCCGCAGGTGGCCGGAAAGCCGCTGCCCCCGATGCACCGGGAGACCGTGCTGCGGACCGGGGCGAAGCGGCCGCTGGTGGTCGGCGACCGGCTGGACACCGACATCGAGGGCGCCTTCAACGGGGGCGTGGACTCGCTGCTGGTGCTGACCGGGGTCACGGACGCGGCGCAGCTGCTGCGGGCGGAGCCGAAGCACCGGCCGACGTACGTGGACCGGGATCTGCGCGGGATGCTGACCGGGCAGCGGGAGGTGGAGGCGGTCGGCGGCGGGACGGACGGTGTCGGCGGCGGTGCGGCGGGCTTCCGCTGCGGGCGCTGGACCGCGGTCGCGCTGGACGGCGTACTAGAGCTGGGGGGGGAGGAGGACGCTGCGCGGGACGGCGGGGCGCGGGACGGCGGGACGCAGGACGGGGCGCCGCGGTCCGGGGGTGCACGGGACGGCGGGACGCCGGACGCCATCGACGGGCTGCGGGCGCTGTGCGCGGCGGCCTGGACGCATGCCGGGGACGGTTCGTGCGGGCTGGACGCGGGCAAGGCGCTGGCCAGGCTGGGGCTGTAGGGGCTGCCCGGACGGCTGGGACTGAAGGGCCGCCGGAACGGGGGTCCCGCAGCGGTGCTCCCCGGCCGGGGCCGTTCGGAGGATCCGAGCAATGCAGAGGGTAGGCTAACCTAACTTCCGTGTTGGTCGAGAGTCCCCCCGAACAGAGCGCGGCGCCCGTCGCCGCCGCCCGCTCGCGCCACGGCGCGCGAGCCGCCGGTCTGCTGGCCGCCTTCGGCGTGCTCGCGCTGATCGCGGTGGCGAGCATCGCCGTCGGCGCCAAGCAGATGCCCCTCGAAGAGGTCTGGCACGGCCTGTTCCACTACTCCGGGACGACCTCCGACGTCGTGGTGCGCGACCTGCGGGTCCCGCGCACCCTCCTCGGGGTGCTCGTCGGCCTCGGCCTCGGCCTGTCCGGCGCCGTGATGCAGGCCCTGACCCGCAATCCGCTGGCCGAGCCCGGCATCCTCGGCGTCAACGCCGGGGCCGCGGCCGCCGTCGTATCGGCCATCAGCTTCCTCGGAGCGGACTCGCTCTCCGAGTTCGTGTGGTGGGCCTTCCTCGGCGCCGCCGTCGTCTCCGTCGTCGTGTACCTGCTCGGGGGCAGCCGCAGCGCCACGCCGGTGCGCCTCGCGCTCGCCGGTACGGCGGCCAGCGCGGCCCTCGTCGGCTACATCAACGCCGTGCAGCTGATGGACAGCAAGGCGCTGGACAAGCTCCGCTTCTGGACCGTGGGTTCGCTCGCTGCCGCCAACATGGACACCGTCGAGCAGGTGGCGCCCTTCCTGCTGACCGGGGCCGTGCTCGCGCTCACCCTCGGCCGGCCGCTCAACGCCATGGCCATGGGCGACGACACGGCGCGGGCGCTCGGCGCGAACCTGACGCGGACCCGGATCGGCGCGATGATCGCCATCACCCTGCTGTGCGGGGCGGCCACCGCCGCGTGCGGGCCGATCGTCTTCGTCGGTCTGATGATCCCGCACCTCGTACGGGTGTTCACCGGGCCGGACATGCGCTGGGTGCTCGCCTACTCGGCGGTGCTCTCGCCGGTCCTGCTGCTCGGCGCCGACGTCATCGGTCGGGTCGTCACCCGGCCCGCCGAACTCCAGGTCGGCATCGTCACCGCCCTCGTCGGCGGGCCCGTCTTCATCCACCTCGTCCGGCGCAAGAGGACGGCCCAGCTGTGACCGTGACCGACACACCCCGAAAGGGGCACCGTGGCCGTCCCGGACCCCGGCCGCTGCACCTGCCCGGAGGGATATCGCTGCGCGTCGAGCGGCGGGCGCTGGGCGTCGGAGTGCTGCTCCTGGCGCTCTCGCTGGCCATGGCCGTGGTCCTCATCGGCACCGGCGACTTCCAGATCGGCCCGTGGGACGTCGTGCGGACCCTGCTGGGCAACGGCACTCCCGCGCACGACTTCATCATCAACGACCTGCGGTTGCCGCGGGTCTTGGTCGCCCTGCTCGTCGGCGCGGCCCTCGGCATGGCCGGCGCGGTCTTCCAGTCCGTCTCGCGCAATCCGCTCGGCTCCCCCGACGTACTGGGCTTCGGCTACGGCTCGGCCGTCGGGGCGCTGGTCGTCATCATCCTGTTCCACGGCAGCGCGGGCCAGGTGGCCGCGGGCGCGCTGGTGGGAGGTCTGGTGGCCGGGCTCCTCGTGTACCTGCTCGCCTACAAGCAGGGCATCCACGGCTACCGGCTGGTCCTCGTCGGCATCGGCGCCTCCGCGATGCTCATCGCCGTCATCCAGTACCTGCTGACGAAGGCACAGCTCACCGAGGCCACCCGCGCGATGGTCTGGCTGACCGGCTCGCTCGCGGGCCGGGACTGGGCGCAGGTCTGGCCGCTGCTCGCCACCTGCGCGGTGCTGTTCCCGCTGATCCTCGGCCGGAGCCGGGCGCTGCGGGTGATCGAGATGGGCGACGACGCGGCGTACGCCCTCGGCGTGCGGGTGGAGCGGACCCGGCTGCTGCTCATGGCGGCGGCGATCCTGCTGACCACCGCGGCCAGCGCCGCCGCGGGGCCGATCAGCTTCGTGGCGCTGGCCGCGCCGCAGCTGGCGCGCCGGCTGACCCGCTCGCCCGGGGCGGGCCCGCTGACCGGCGCACTGATGGGCGCCCTCCTGCTGACGGTGTCCGACTGGGCCTCCCAGCGGGCCTTCGGCGCCGACCAGCTGCCGGTGGGCGTGGTGACGGGCCTGGTCGGCGGCGTCTACCTGCTCTGGCTGCTCGTCACCGAGCGCAAGGCGGGACGCATATGAGCGGCCAAAGGAGCATGAGCAATCGAAGGAGCAGGCAAGTGCAGCGGCTGACCGCGGAGAACGTGACCCTCGGCTACGACCAGCGGGTCATCGCCGAGAACCTTTCGGTGGAGATCCCGGACAACTCCTTCACCGTGATCGTCGGACCCAACGCCTGCGGCAAGTCCACCCTGCTGCGCGCCCTCTCGCGGATGCTCAAGCCCTCGCAGGGGCGCGTGCTGCTGGACGGGCAGGCCATCGGGTCGATGCCGGCGAAGAAGGTCGCCAAGACGCTGGGGCTGCTGCCGCAGTCCTCGATCGCGCCCGACGGGATCACGGTCGGCGACCTGGTCTCGCGCGGCCGCTACCCGCACCAGGGGCTGCTGCGGCAGTGGTCGGCCGAGGACGAGCGGATCGTCGAGGAGTCGATGGCCTCCACCGGGGTCGCCGAGCTCGCGGACCGGGCCGTGGACGAGCTGTCGGGCGGGCAGCGGCAGCGCGTGTGGATCGCGATGGCGCTGGCGCAGCAGACACCGCTGCTGCTGCTGGACGAGCCGACGACGTACCTCGACATCCAGCACCAGATCGACGTGCTGGACCTGTGCGCGGAGCTGCACGAGAACCGGGGGCGGACCTTGGTCGCCGTGCTCCACGACCTCAACCACGCGGCCCGCTACGCGACGCACCTGATCGCGATGCGGGACGGGAAGGTCGTCGCCGAGGGGCCGCCGGCCGAGGTGGTCACGGCGGAGCTGGTGGAGCGGGTGTTCGGGCTGCGCTGCCAGATCATCGACGACCCGCAGACGGGGACCCCGCTGGTGATCCCGGCGGCGCGCGATGCTCGTGCCCGTGCGGTGGCTCACGCGCGGTAGCGGGTACGGCGCCGTTCGCCGACGGCTCGCGCCGGGTGGCGGGTGCGGCGCCGTTCCCGGGGCTCCGCTCCGGACCCCCGCGCCCCGACCGCCGGCGGGGCTGGACCTACAGCAGGCTCTTGAGCCTCAGCAGGTCGCGGAAGCCGGCCTCCAGGCGGATCCGGCCGCCGGCCCAGGCCTTGGCGAACTTCAGCTCGCCCGCGACCAGCGCGACCAGGTCGTCGCCGGTCATGGCGAGCCGGATCTCGGCCTTGGCGGGCGGCGGCCCGGGGACCACCGCGTCCACCCGGATCCGTCCCGCGTCGAGGCGGCCCGTGAAGGTCTGGTCCAGGTCGGTGATGTGGCAGGTCAGGGAGCGGTCGAGCGCGGTCGCACCGCGCACGTCGCCGTCGGCCCGCGCCAGATTGCCGGAGAGGTGGTCGAGTGCTTCACGGCACTCTTCGATCGTAGCCATCGTGATCACGACCGTACCGCAGAGCCGCGCGCGGTCGCCGTCGCCCTTGGGAGTAGCGTCGGGGCATGACCGACGAAGTGTCCGACGTGCCCGAGGACCCGCCCGTGGCGTCCGCCGCGCGATCCGATGACCGGTCCGGGAAGCCGGGCGAAGCGGGTGGGGCTCCGGCCGGAGCCGGTGGGGAGCCCGCCGGGGCGGCCGCGCTGGGGATCGTACGCACCCCCACCGGGCACGCCGAGGTGGACGCGCGCCTGGAGCGGCTGGCGGACGCGGACCGCCTCCCGGCGGACGGACACGCCGAGGTGTACGAGGATGTGCACAGGGGGCTGCGCGACGCGCTGACCGCGCTGGACGCACCCACCGGCCCCCGTCCGCACGAAAACAGGAGCTGAGCCGAACGTGGCAGGAGTGGCACGCCGCCGCCTGGACGCCGAACTGGTACGCCGCAGCATGGCCCGCTCGCGCGAGCACGCCGCGCAGCTGATCGCCGCCGGCCGGGTGACGGTCGGCGGCAGTACCGCGACGAAGGCGGCCACCCAGGTCGAGACCAGCGCGGCCCTCGTCGTCCTCAAGGACGACGACGACCCCGACTACGTGTCCCGGGGCGGTCACAAGCTGGCGGGGGCCCTCGCGGCCTTCCAGCCGCAGGGGCTGCTCGTCGAGGGGCGCCGGGCGCTGGACGCGGGCGCTTCGACCGGCGGGTTCACGGACGTGCTGCTGCGCGCGGGCGTGGACCACGTGATGGCCGTGGACGTCGGTTACGGGCAGCTCGCCTGGTCGCTGCAGAGCGACGACCGGGTCACCGTCAAGGACCGGACGAACGTGCGCGAGCTGACCGTCGAGCAGCTCGACGGGTTCCCCGTGGACCTCGTCGTCGGCGACCTCTCCTTCATCTCGATCGGCCTGGTGCTCCCGGCGCTCGTACGGTGCTGCGCGCCGGACGCGGACCTGGTGCTGATGGTCAAGCCGCAGTTCGAGGTCGGCAAGGACCGCCTCGGCAGCGGGGGCGTGGTGCGCAGCCCGGAGCTGCGGGCGCAGGCCGTGCGGGACGTCGCGGCCCAGGCCTGGAAGCTGGGGCTCGGTGTCGTCGGGGTGACGGCGAGCCCGTTGCCGGGCCCGTCGGGCAACGTCGAGTATTTTCTGTGGCTTCGGGCGGGAGCACCGGCACTCGACCCGGCGGATGTTGACCGTGCAGTGGCGGAGGGGCCGCAGTGACAGAGCTTTCGGGGGACCCGGCGGATTCGGCTCGACCGGCGGAGCCGGGGGAGCCAGGGCAGTCGGGGGAGTCAGGGCAGCGGACCGTCTTCCTGCTCGCGCACACCGGGCGGCCGGCGGCCATCCGCAGCGCCGAGCTGGTGGTGCAGGGGCTGTTGAAGAACGGCCTGGGCGTACGGGTGCTGGAACACGAGGCGGTGGACCTGCCGCTGCCGCCCGAGGTGGAGCTCGTGGCCGAGTGCACCCCGGAGGTGTTCGACGGCTGCGAGCTGCTGATCGTGCTGGGCGGCGACGGGACCCTGCTGCGCGGTGCGGAGTTCGCGCGCGGCTCGGGGGTGCCGATGCTGGGTGTCAACCTGGGCCGGGTCGGGTTCCTCGCGGAGGCGGAGCGGGACGACCTGGACAAGGTCGTGGACCGGGTCGTGAGGCGGGCGTACGAGGTCGAGGAGCGGATGACCCTCGACGTGCTCGTGCGGACCAACGGGGACGTGGTGCACCGGGACTGGGCGCTGAACGAGGCGGCCGTCCAGAAGGTGTCCCCGGAGCGGATGCTGGAGGTGGTCCTGGAGATCGACGGGCGGCCCGTGTCCGGCTTCGGCTGTGACGGGATCGTCTGCGCGACTCCGACGGGCTCCACCGCGTACGCCTTCTCCGCCGGCGGGCCGGTGGTCTGGCCGGAGGTGGAGGCGCTGCTGATGGTGCCGATCAGCGCGCACGCGCTGTTCGCCAAGCCGCTGGTGACCTCGCCGAACTCGGTGCTGGCGGTGGAGGTGCAGACCGGGACCCCGCACGGGGTGCTGTGGTGCGACGGGCGGCGGACGGTGGAGCTGCCGGCCGGGGCCCGGGTGGAGGTCCGGCGGGGGACGGTCCCGGTGCGGCTCGCCCGGCTGCACCACGCGTCGTTCACGGACCGGCTGGTCGCGAAGTTCGCGCTGCCGGTGTCGGGGTGGCGCGGGGCGCCGCACTAGGTTCTGTGGCCAGTCGTACGTAAATGGCATGTCTGTTCGATCGACTCTGGGCGGGTGACGTCACATGGCACCTGTGAAACCTCGGTATCGTCGTCCCGTGCTTGAGGAGATGCGGATACGGTCGCTCGGGGTCATCGACGACGCGGTGGTCGAGCTGTCGCCCGGTTTCACCGCGGTGACCGGCGAGACCGGCGCGGGCAAGACGATGGTCGTCACCAGCCTCGGGCTGCTGCTCGGCGGACGGGCCGACCCCGCTCTGGTGCGGGTCGGGGCCAAGGCGGCGGTGGTCGAAGGGCGCGTCGTCATGCGCCCGGACGCCCCGGCCGCGCTGCGGGCGGAGGAAGCGGGCGCCGAGCTCGACGACGGCGCGCTGCTGATCAGCCGGACCGTTTCCGCGGAGGGCCGCTCGCGCGCCCACGTCGGCGGCCGCTCCGTCCCCGTCGGACTGCTCGCGGAACTCGCCGAAGACCTCGTCGCCGTCCACGGCCAGACCGACCAGCAGGGCCTGCTCCGGCCCGCCCGGCAGCGCCAGGCCCTCGACCGGTACGCGGGCGACGCCGTCTCCGTCCCGCTGGAGAAGTACGCGGCCGCCCACCGGCGGCTGCGCGCCGTCTCCGGGGAACTCGAAGAGATCACCACCCGGGCCCGGGAACGCGCCCAGGAGGCCGATCTGCTGCGGTTCGGGCTCGACGAGATCGCCGCGGTGGAGCCCGTCGCCGGCGAGGACGTCGAGCTGGCGGCGGAGGCCGAACGCCTCGGCCACGCCGAATCGCTGGCCTCGGCCGCGCAGACCGCGCACGCGGCCCTCGCCGGGAACGTCGAGGACCCGGAAGGCGTCGACGCGGGCGCGCTCGTCGCCGGGGCGCACCGCGCACTGGAATCCGTACGCGCGCACGACCCGGCGCTCGGCGCGCTCGCGGAGCGGATCGGGGAGCTGGGGATCCTGCTCGGGGACGTGGCCGGTGAACTCGCCGGATACGCCGACGACCTGGACGCCGACCCGCTGCGGCTGGCGGCCGTGGAGGAGCGCCGGGCGGCGCTGACGCAGCTGACGCGCAAGTACGGGGACTCCGGGAACACCGTGCGGTCGGTGCTGGAATGGGCCGAGCAGGGCTCCGCACGGCTGCTGGAACTGGACGGCGACGACGAGCGGATCGACGAGCTGACCGCGGAACGCGACGGGCTGCGGCTGGAACTCTCCGCCCTGGCCCAGGCGTTGACCGACGCGCGGGGCGAGGCGGCGACCCGCTTCGCCTCGGCGGTCACCGAGGAGCTGGCCTCGCTCGCGATGCCGCACGCGCGGGTGACCATCGACGTGCGGCAGACCGAGGACCCCGAAGGGGTGGAGGTCGGCGGCCGCCTCGTCGCGTACGGGCCCTCGGGCACGGACGAGGTCGAGCTGCTGCTGGCCCCGCACCCCGGCGCCCAGCCGCGGCCGATCGCCAAGGGTGCCTCGGGCGGTGAGCTGTCCCGGGTGATGCTGGCCGTCGAGGTCGTGTTCGCGGGCTCCGACCCGGTGCCGACGTACCTCTTCGACGAGGTCGACGCGGGCGTCGGCGGCAAGGCGGCCATCGAGGTGGGGCGTCGGCTCGCGAAGCTGGCGAAGTCGGCGCAGGTCGTGGTGGTCACCCACCTGCCGCAGGTGGCGGCCTTCGCGGACCGGCAGCTGCTGGTGGAGAAGACCAACGACGGCTCCGTGACCAGGAGCGGCGTCACCGTCCTGGAGGGCGAGGCCCGGATCCGCGAGCTGTCGCGCATGCTGGCCGGCCACGAGGACTCGGTGTCGGCGCGGGCGCACGCGGAGGAACTGCTGGCGGCGGCGCAGGCCTCGTCGTAGCCGCGGCTAGCCCGTGTGGGTGAGGCCCGGGGGTGCGGAACGGTATCTCGCAGGGGATCCGCACCCGTATGGTCCCGGAACGCGCGTGCGGACTGGCATTCTGGGCGACGTCTCTGCCCTCCCTCACCCTGGAGCTTCGGCCCGTGAGCAGCTCCCCGGTATCGGTCCCCGTCCTTCGCACCGTCCAGGTACTCGGCGGTGCGAGCGGTGGCGCGCACGTGCGGTCGCTGGCCACCGGGCTCGCCGCCCGGGGCGTACGGGTCACCGTGTGCGCGCCCGTCGAGGCGGAGGGGGAGTACGACTTCACCGGCGCCGGTGCGCGGTTCACCCCCGACGCGGTGAGCGCGCTGCGGGCCGCGTGCGTCGAGGCGGACGTGGTGCACGCGCACGGCGTACGGGCCGGCATGCGCGCCGCGCTGGCCCTGCGCGGGCGGCGGGTCCCCCTGGTCGTCAGTTGGCACGGTGGCGGCCCCGGGGCCGGCCGGCTGAGCCGGCTGCTGGAACGGCACGTCGCCCGGGCGGCGGCGATCGTCCTCGGGGCCTCCTCTGCGCAGGTCGACCTGGCCCGGCGGCTGGGTGCGCGGGACGCGCGGCTCGCGGCGGTGGCGGTACCGGCGCCGGTGCCTTTGCCGCAAGAGCCTTCGGCCGCCGTCGAGCCGGGGAAGGTGCGGGCGGAACTGGGCGTCGTCGAACGGCCGCTGCTGATCGCGGTCGGGAGCCTCGTGGCGAGGCGCGGGTATGGCGTACTGCTCGACGCGGCGCGCGCCTGGCGCACGCTGGACCCGTTGCCGCTGCTGGTGATCGCGGGCGAGGGCCCGATGCGGGAGGAGCTCGTCCGGCGCATCCAGCTGGAGGGCCTGCCCGTCCGGCTGCTCGGCCGCCGGCGGGACGCCGTCCGGCTGCTGGCGGCGGCGGACGTCGCGATCCTGCCGAGCCGGTGGGAAGGGCGGTCGCCGCTGGCGCAGGAGGCGCTGCGGGTGGGCGTGCCGTTGGTGGCGACCGCGGTCGGGGGCCTGCCGGAGCTGGTCGGGGACGCGGGTGTGCTCGTCCCGTACGGCGACGCGGATGCGCTGGCCGCGGCGGTTACGGGGCTGCTGGCGGATCCCGCGCGGCGGGCGGAGCTGTCGGAGGCGGGGCGGGCGCAGGCGGGGACGTGGCCGTCGGAGGACGACACGGTGGCGCAGGTCCTCTCGGTGTACGACGAGCTGATGGCGCGGCGGAGGTAGCTCCTGCCGTGCCGGGACCCACCGGGCGGAGTCCGGCCCGGCGCGGCGAAGGCCGGAAGGCCCGGTGGGGCCGCCCGGTGGGAGGGCCGGTGCGGCGGGCTCCGCCCGTCGGGGCCCGGAAGGCCCGCGGCACCCGCGGCCGCCCGGTGGGAGAGTGCGTCAAGAGGGAGTGGCGTGGCGGCGGGCGCGTAGGGCCAGGCTCAGGGAGAGGACCGTCTCCGGGTCGTCCAGGTCCGCGCCCAGGAGCTCCGAGATGCGGGCCAGCCGGTTGTACAGGGTCTGGCGGTTCAGGTGGAGCTCGCGCGCGGTCTCCGCCTTGCGGCCGGCGTGCGCCAGGTACGTCTCCAGGGTGGGCAGGAGCGGCGGGCGCGAGACCGTGTCGTGCCCGCGGAGCGGCCCGATCGCGCGGTTCACGAACGCCGCCAGGTCGGGGTGTTCGCGCAGCCGCCACAGCAGCAGGTCGATGTCGAGGCGCCGTGCGTCGTACCAGGGGCGGTCGGGGAGCCCGTGCGCCGCCGTGGCGGTCTCCGAGGCATGGCGCAGGCCCGCCGAGGCCGCCGCCCAGCTGCCGCAGACGCCGACGACGACCGCCGGCGGAGCCCCGGCCCGGTCCAGGCCCGCCCGCTCGACGCCGGCCCGAAGCGCCGCCGCGACCCGGTCCGCCACCGTCGTGCGTTCGGCGTCGGACCGCAGGGAGACCAGGAGGGGGACGCGGCCTTCCACCGGGCGGACCCCGAGGAGGACCGGGACGCCGACCGAGGCGAGTTCTTCCAGGACGGCGCGCGCCAGGACCGCCCAGTTCCCCGAGGGGACCAGTTCCGAGGACAGCCGCATGACGACCGGGAGGAGGGGGCCGGCTCCGGGTTTGAAGCCGAGCACACGGGCCTGGGCGGGCGCGTCCTCGGCCGAGATCCGGCCCTCCGCCAGATCCGTGAGGAAGTCGCCGCGGCCGCGCGCCGCCAGCTCGTCCTCCTGCCGGGCCTGCATCAGGACCACGGCCAGGACCCCCGCCGTCCGCTCCGCCGCCATCCGGTGCACCGGCAGCAGCGGCGAGGACACGCCCAGCAGGACCAGCCGCGCCCGGACGGATCCGGTGCCGTGGCCGCCGCCGGGGACGTCGACCACCACGGAGTTGCCGGACGGCTCGGCCGCGCGCTGGCCCCGTAGGCCCTCCCACACCTGGAGGGGATCCGCCGCGGCCTCGCCGGAGGCGGGTCCGGCCGCGTACAGCAGCTGGCCGTCGGGGGTCTCCAGGAAGACCGGGTTGGCCGTGAAGTCGGCCAGGATGTGCAGGACCTGCGGGATCCCGCCACCGCCCAGCAGGGCGTGCGTGCAGCGCCGGTGGACTTCCTCGGCGCGCTGGAGCAGGGCGTAGTGGCCGTTGACGATCTCGGTGTGGACCTCTTCCGTCACCGTGACGAAGGGGACCTCCCGGTGGAGCTGGACCAGCGGGAGGCCGGCCGCGCGGGCCGTCTCCACGATGGTGGCGGGCAGCCGGGTGAAGCGCGGGCCCAGTTCTACGACGAGGGCGGCGATGCCCCGGTCCGCGAGGCGGCGTACGAAGGCGCGCTGCTCGGCGGGCCGGCTGCCGAGGCCGAGCCCCGTGGTCAGGAGCAGTTCGCCGCCCTTGAGCAGGGAGGCGATGTTGGGGACCTCGCCCGCGTGCACCCAGCGGACATTGCGGCCCAGCCGGTCGGCGCAGGCCAACACCTCCGGCAGCCCGCTGCGCAGCCCCGGCAGCTCCAGCGCCCGCTGAACCGTGATGCCGCCCTGGTCGTCCATATCGCGGACGGTACCGGCAGGCTCGTTCCCCGCACATCACCGGAGGGTTACGGAGTCCGGTATGCCCCCGTCCGGCCCGACAACTCGTCTGCCTTGCACGGAGATTATCGGACTGCATGCCGATTGTGGCGTGCGTCACGCACGGAGAGAGTGGGCGCCCTCACGACAGGAACGAGGAACCATGAGCCCAGACACGAGCCCAGACACCACCGGCAGGGGCCCCGGGGTGCCGGGAGCACCCCCCGTCCAGCGGCTCAAGGCCAATTCGGTCGGTCTGGTGGGCGTCGTGTTCATGGCCGTCGCCACCGCCGCCCCCATCACCGCGATGACGGGCAACCTCCCCATCGCGGTCGGCTTCGGAAACGGCATAGGCGCCCCCGCCGGCTACCTCTTCGCGACCGCCGTACTGACCGTCTTCGCCGTCGGCTACGTGGCCATGGCCAAGCGGATCACCGCCGCCGGCGCCTTCTACGGCTACATCTCGCACGGGCTCGGCCGGATCGCCGGCATGGCCTCCGGGATGCTCGCGGTCCTCGCGTACATCGTCTTCGAGGCCTCGATCGTCGGCGTCTTCTCCTACTTCACCAAGACCACCGTGCACGACCAGCTCGGCATCGACCTCCCCTGGATCGTCTACGCGGCCGGCATGCTCGCCATCACCGCGGCCCTCGCGCACTTCGACATCAACCTCACCGCCAAGGCCCTGGGCGTGATGCTCGTCGCCGAGATCGCCGTCCTGTTCGCCGTCGCCACCGCCGTACTGATCGCGGGCGGCGGCCCCGACGGCATCCCCGTCGAGCCCGTCAACCCGAAGAACGCCTTCACCGGCACCTCCGCCGGACTCGGCCTCTTCTTCGCCTTCTGGTCCTGGGTGGGCTTCGAGTCGACCGCCATGTACGGGGAGGAGTCCCGCGACCCGAAGCGGGTCATCCCCAGGGCGACCCTGATCTCCGTCGTCGGTGTCGGCCTCTTCTACATCTACGTCTCCTGGATGACCATCGCCGGCAACGGCCTCGCCAAGTCCGTGGAGCTCTCCGCCTCCGCGAACCCGCTCGACCTGTTCTTCGCCCCCACCCAGACGTTCATCGGCGCCTGGGCCGTCGACGCCTTCCAGTGGCTGCTGCTCACCGGTTCCTTCGCCTGCGGCATGGCCTTCCACCAGTGCGCCGCCCGCTACCTCTACGCCATCGGCCGTGAGGGCTTCCTGCACCCCGGCCTCGGCCGTACGCACGCCAAGCACGGATCCCCGTACATCTCCTCGATGGTGCAGACCGGCATCGCCACGGGGCTGGTCGTGCTGTTCTGGCTGACGGGACAGGACCCGTACATCCACCTCTACACGCTGCTCGCGATCCTCGGCACGATGGCGATCCTGATCGTCCAGACCCTGTGCTCCTTCGCGGTGATCGGCTACTTCCGCAAGAACCACCCCGAGGACCGGCACTGGTTCCGCACCTTCACGGCCCCGCTGATCGGCGGGATCGCCATGGCCGCCGTGGTCGTGCTGCTGCTGGTCAACATGAAGACCGCCGCCGGCTCGCGGCCGACTCGTTCTTCTTCACGCTCATCCCCTGGATCGTCGGGGCGGTGTTCTTCGGCGGCCTGGGACTCGGCCTGTGGCTGAAGTTCAAGGCCCCCGCCCGCTACGAGATCATCGGCCGCGTCGTCCTGGAAGACGCCGCCGAGCGCACCGACGCCCCCGCCCCGTCCGCCGCGAACGTCTGAGAAGGAGCCACCGCCATGGCCCGTACGCCGCTGATGCACGCGCTCCGGCAGCTCGCCGCCGAGCACGCCGCCGCCCGCCGCCTGAACCTGCCCGTGGCCGAGGTCCGCGGGTCCACCCGCCGCCAACTCCTGGGCCGGGCCGCCGCCCTCGGTCTCGGGACCGCCGTCGCCTCGTCGGCGGGCGCCTCCGCGTACGCCTACGCCGCCGAGACCCAGGTGGACAAGAAGCCCGTCGCCCCCGCCCGCGTCGCCATCGTCGGCGCCGGAATCTCGGGGCTGACCGCCGCCCTCACCCTGAAGGACGCCGGGGTGAACTGCACGCTCTACGAGGCCAACCCGAGCCGCGTCGGCGGCCGCATGTGGACCCAGCGCTCCCTGTGGGCGTACGGGCAGACCTCCGAGATCGGCGGGGAGCTGATCGACACCAGCCACAAGAAGATCCTCGAACTGTGCCGCCGCTTCAACCTGCCCACCGAGGACTTCCTTGGCGGCGGGCCCAACGGCGCCGAGGAGGTCCTCTGGCTGAACGGGACCTACTACTCGCGCGCTCAGGCCGACGAGGACTTCAAGCCCGTCTACCAGGCCCTGCACCGCGACCTCCAGGAGGCCGGCGAGGTCTCCTGGAACTCCTCGACCCCCGCGGGCACCGCCCTCGACAACATGACGCTGTACGAATGGATCGAGACCCGGATCCCGGGCGGCCACGGCTCGCAGCTCGGCCGCTTCATCGACGTCGCGTACAACGTCGAGTACGGGGCGGACACCGATCAGCAGTCCGCGCTCGCCCTGGTCCTGCTGATGGGCTACCAGCCCAACCCCGGCAACTTCAACGTCTGGGGCCTGTCGAACGAGCGCTACCACATCACCGGCGGCAACGACCGGCTGCCGAACGCCATCGCGGCCGCCCTGCCCGCCGGTTCGCTCGTCATGGGCCGCGAGCTGACCGCCGTGCGCGTCGCCGCCGACGGCACCCAGACGCTCACCTTCAACGACGCGGGCGCCACGCGGACCGTCGTCGCCGACCACACGATCCTGTGCCTGCCGCTGCCGATCCTCCAGCGGATCGACCTCTCCGGCGCCGGCTTCGACCCGCGGATGAAGAACCTGCTGCGCGACGCCAGGATGGGCTACTGCACCAAGCTCAACATGCAGTTCACCAGCCGCCCGTGGCGCGGCACCGGCCCCTGGCCGGGGGTCTCCGCGGGGGACTGCTTCACCGACTCCGACGTCCAGCAGACCTGGGACACCACCAAGGTCCAGCCGGGCAACGGCGGCATCCTGCTCCAGTACGGCGGCGGCAGCCTGGCCGGGTCACTCACCCCCGCCACCCCCTTCTCCACCGACTCCGACCCCTACGTACGCGCCCTCGCGGGCCGGATGCTCACCGGCATCGACGCCTTCTTCCCGGGCACCAAGGCGGCCTGGACCGGGCGGGCGCAGCTGTCGGCCTGGCACCGCAACCCGTACTCGCTCGGGGCGTACTCCTACTGGCCGGTCGGCTACCTGCACCAGTACGCACGGTACGAGGGCACCGCTCAGGGCCGGGTGCACATCGGCGGAGAGCACTGCAGCTACGACTTCCAGGGGTTCATGGAGGGCGGCGCGACGGAGGGGGAGCGGGCGGCCCGCGAGGTGATCACCGCCCTGAGCTGATCCGACCGGTCCGGACCAGACCGGACCAGACCGGACCAGACCAGACCGGACTGGACCTGACCTGACCGGTGGTCAAGTGGGCTTGATGTTGTGGTTGAAGCGGAAGACGTTGTCCGGGTCGTACCGCCGCTTCAGCGCGCCCAGCCTGGCCAGGTTCTCCGCGCCGAGTCCCGCGACGACCCGCTCCGGGCCCTCGTCGCCGGTGAAGTTGAGGTAGACCGCGCCGGTGCTCCACGGCAGCACGTCGGCGCGTACGTCCTTGACCCACCGGCGGCACCGGTCGTCGTCGGCCGGGTCCTCCCAGACGCCGAAGGGGTGCACGGCCCACTGGGCGTCCCGGTACGGCACCGGGAACTCCGGGGGCCCTTCCGCGATGGCCCCGCCCAGCGGGAACATCGCGTGCTGGGTGGGGGTCGGCACCGGCATCGAGAAGGCGCGGGCGCAGAACACGTCCACCAGCTCGTCGGGGAGGCCGGTCAGGTACTCCGCCGACCAGTAGTTCCGCAGTCCGGGCGGATCGTCCAGCATGCACTGGAAGTCGGGGTAGGGCAGGGCGGTCAGCACCTCGCTCACGTGCGGCAGCGCCAGCAGCGGCCCGACGAGCCTGCGCAGGGTCTCCTCGCCGCCCGCGTAGGTCATCAGCGCGCCGGCGAGCAGGGTTCCCACCAGGTGCTCCGGTACGAAGGGTTCCGGCGGACCGGTGAGGTAGATCACGCCGCCGCCCGCCTCGGGTCCGGCGGACTCGATGACGTCCCGGTAGACGCGCAGCACCTCGGGTCCGGACTCCGGCGGGTACAGGAGCAGGCACATCGCGAACTCCGGCAGATCGTGCAGGCGCAGCGTCAGGGAGGTCGCCACGCCGAAGTTCCCGCCGCCGCCGTGCAGGGCCCAGAACAGCTCGGGCGAGTCCTCCGCCGTCGCGGTCAGCCTGGTCCCGTCGGCGGTGATCAGGTCCACACCGAGCAGGTTGTCCACGGCCAGCCCGAAGTCGCGGTCCAGCCAGCCGGAGCCGCCGCCGAGGACGAAGCCGGCGACGCCGGTGGTGGAGACGCGGCCGCCGGTGGTGGCGAGCGCGTACGGCTGGCAGGCGCGGTCCAGGTGGCTCATCACCGCGCCGCCGGAGATCCGTACGGTCTTCGCCGCCGGGTCCACGGTGACCCCGTGCATCCGCCGCATGTCGATGACGACGCCGCCGTCGTTGAGGGACATCCCGGCCACGCTGTGGCCGCCGCCGCGCACGGCGATCGGCAGGTCGAGGTCCCGGGCGAAGCGGACGGTGGTGACCACGTCCGCTTCGTTCTCGCACCGGGCGATGACCGCGGGGCGGCGGTCGATCATCGCGTTGAAGATCGTGCGGGCCTCGTCGTAGCCGGCGTCGGCGGGGGCGAACACCGCGCCGGCGAGGTCCTCGCGGAGCGCGGCCAGGGCCGTACCCGCCTTCGAAGTGGAGGTCATGACCGCGGACCCTTCCTCGGGGAGGCGTGGGACCTTCCCAGCGTAGGCGGGGTACCGAATGCGGGCACGGCGGGACGGACGGTCGGTGGCGGGGGGCCGGGCGGGAGCCGGGCGGGACGGGGGCTCCCGGCCCCGGCCCCGCCCCCGCCCGGGGCGTCAGCCGCCGTAGGCGCCGCTTGCCGTTAGGCGCAGGGCCGTGTCGATCAGGGGGACGTGGCTGAAGGCCTGGGGGAAGTTGCCGACCTGGCGCTGGCGCTTCGGATCCCACTCCTCCGCCAGCAGGCCGAGGTCGTTGCGCAGCGACAGGAGCCTCTCGAAGAGGCGCCGGGCCTCGTCGACGCGGCCGATCATCGCCAGGTCGTCGGCCATCCAGAACGAGCACGCGAGGAAGGCCCCCTCGTCCCCCTCCAGGCCGTCGACGCCGGCCTCCGCGCCCGCGGTCGGGTAGCGCAGGATGAAGCCGTCCGGGGTCGACAGCTCGCGCTGGATCGCCTCGATCGTGCCGATCACCCGCTTGTCGTCCGGCGGCAGGAAGCCCATCTGCGGGATCAGCAGGAGGGAGGCGTCCAGCTCCTTCGAGCCGTACGACTGCGTGAACGTGTTGCGCTCCTTGTCGTAGCCCTTCTCGCACACGTCCTGGTGGATCTCGTCGCGCAGCTCCCGCCACCGATCCAGCGGGCCGTCCGCGTCGCCGCTCTCGATCAGCTTGATCGTGCGGTCCACGGCCACCCACGCCATCACCTTCGAGTGCACGAAGTGCCGGCGCGGGCCGCGCACCTCCCAGATGCCCTCGTCCGGCTGGTCCCAGTGGGTCTCCAGGTAGCGGATGAGCTTGAGCTGGAGCAGCGACGCGTAGTCGTTGCGGGCAAGGCCCGTCATGTGGCCCAGGTGCAGGGCCTCGGTGACCTCGCCGTACACGTCGAGCTGCAGCTGCCCGGCGGCGCCGTTGCCGACCCGGACCGGGCGCGAGCCCTCGTACCCGGGGAGCCAGTCGAGCTCGGTCTCGCCGAGCTCCCGCTCGCCCGCGATCCCGTACATGATCTGCAGGTTCTCCGGGTCGCCGGCCACCGCGCGCAGCAGCCAGTCCCGCCAGGCGGAGGCTTCGTCGCGGTAGCCGGTGCGCAGCAGCGAGGACAGGGTGATGGCGGCGTCGCGCAGCCAGGTGTAGCGGTAGTCCCAGTTCCGGACGCCGCCGATCTCCTCGGGGAGGGAGGTCGTCGGCGCGGCGACGATGCCGCCGGTCGGGCCGTACGTCAGGGCCTTGAGGGTGATCAGGGACCGGATCACCGCTTCCCGGTACGGGCCGTGGTACGTGCACTGCCCGACCCAGTTCCGCCAGAAGTCGGTGGTGGCCGTGAGGGCCTCCTCGGCCTCCGGGGCCTGCGGCGGCTCCTTGTGCGAGGGCTGCCAGCTGATGCAGAAGGCCATCCGGTCACCCGGGCCGACCGTGAAGTCGGAGTACGTGGTGAGGTCCTTGCCGTACGTCTGCGCCTTCGTGTCCAGCCAGACCGAGTCCGGCCCGGCGACGGCGACCGTACGGCTGTCGACCTTGTGCACCCAGGGGACGACGCGGCCGTAGCTGAAGCGCATGCGCAGCGCGGAGCGCATGGGGACGCGCCCGCTGATGCCCTCCACGATGCGGATGAGCTGCGGGGCGTGGTCCTCGCGGGGCGGCATGAAGTCGATCACGCGGACGGTGCCGCGGGGGGTGTCCCATTCCGACTCCAGGACCAGCGAGTCGCCACGGTAGCGGCGGCGCGAGGCGCGCGGGGCCTCGGCGCCGGCCGGGAACGCCGGGCCGATCCGCCAGAACCCGTGTTCCTCGGTGCCGAGAATGCTCGCGAACACGGCATGGGAGTCGAAACGTGGCAGACACAACCAGTCCACTGCCCCGTCCCGGCAGACCAAAGCGGCGGTCTGCATGTCCCCGATCAGTGCGTAATCCTCGATGCGCCCGGACACGTGGCATCTCCAGTCGAACAGCATGTCCGCCCCGAAGGGCGCTGGCATTGCGGGTCGCGCGGGGCTCCCGTCCCTACCCTATGAGTGTGGAAGGCCGCGCCCCGCCAATGATTCCGGAACCGAGCGGGTTACGCCGTTCGCGGGGTGCTCGATGGTCTGGTGATCGATCTGCGAGCAGGATAAGACGGAACCCTAGTGATCCCCCGGAGCGCCGGGACAATGTGGCTCGGCTGAACGGGTGACCTGGGGCGATGCGGCCGCTAGGGGCCACT
Source organism: Streptomyces sp. ISL-66 (assembly GCF_018614135.1). Lineage (GTDB taxonomy): Bacteria > Actinomycetota > Actinomycetes > Streptomycetales > Streptomycetaceae > Streptomyces. The sequence goes on along the minus strand of NZ_JAGGOW010000128.1, from coordinate 8,269 downwards.
GTAGGGGTCCGTCCCGCGCGGCCGGAAGCGGACCGGCCCCGGCGCTGATAGGCTGGTATCCCGTGGACCGGTGGTCTGCCTGTGCGAATCAGGAGCCCCGAAACCGCAGCTTCGGCGCCCCCTGAGACCCCCTCCGGATCGATGGTGGCAGGCGCCGGACGCACCCTCACCTCGCGACCACGGGAGCCCCCTCTTGGCGACGCCGCCCGCTGCTTTTCGAAACAGCACAGCCATGACGACCAAGCACATCTTCGTCACCGGGGGTGTCGCTTCCTCCCTCGGCAAGGGCCTGACGGCCTCGAGCCTGGGTGCGCTGCTCAAGGCACGCGGTCTTCGGGTCACGATGCAGAAGCTCGACCCGTACCTGAACGTCGACCCGGGCACGATGAACCCGTTCCAGCACGGCGAGGTGTTCGTCACCAACGACGGCGCCGAGACGGACCTGGACATCGGCCACTACGAGCGCTTCCTCGACGTCGACCTCGACGGCTCGGCCAACGTCACCACCGGCCAGGTCTACTCCACGGTCATCGCCAAGGAGCGGCGCGGCGAGTACCTCGGTGACACCGTGCAGGTCATCCCGCACATCACCAACGAGATCAAGCACCGCATCCGCCGCATGGCGACCGACGACGTCGACGTCGTCATCACCGAGGTCGGCGGCACGGTCGGCGACATCGAGTCCCTGCCGTTCCTGGAGACCGTCCGCCAGGTCCGCCACGAGGTCGGCCGCGACAACGTCTTCGTCGTGCACATCTCGCTGCTGCCCTACATCGGCCCCTCCGGCGAGCTGAAGACCAAACCCACCCAGCACTCCGTGGCGGCGCTGCGCAACATCGGCATCCAGCCCGACGCGATCGTGCTGCGCGCCGACCGTGAGGTCCCCACCTCCATCAAGCGCAAGATCTCGCTGATGTGCGACGTGGACGAGGCGGCCGTGGTCGCGGCGATCGACGCCAAGTCGATCTACGACATCCCCAAGGTGCTGCACACCGAGGGCCTGGACGCATACGTCGTGCGCAAGCTCGACCTGCCGTTCCGCGACGTGGACTGGACGGTCTGGGAGGACCTGCTGGACCGGGTCCACAACCCCGACCACGAGGTCAAGGTCGCACTCGTCGGCAAGTACATCGACCTGCCGGACGCCTACCTGTCGGTGACCGAGGCGCTGCGCGCCGGCGGATTCGCCAACAAGGCCCGCGTCCAGATCAAGTGGGTCGCCTCCGACGACTGCAAGACCCCGGCCGGCGCCGCGGAGGTGCTCGGCGACGTGGACGCGATCTGCGTTCCCGGTGGCTTCGGCGACCGCGGTGTCAACGGCAAGGTCGGCGCGATCACCTACGCCCGCGAGAACAAGATCCCGCTGCTCGGCCTGTGCCTGGGCCTGCAGTGCGTGGTCATCGAGGCCGCGCGCAACCTCGCGGGCATCGAGGACGCGAACTCCACCGAGTTCGACGCCTCCACCCCGCATCCGGTGATCTCCACGATGGAGGAGCAGCTGGCCTTCGTCGAGGGCGCGGGCGACCTCGGCGGCACGATGCGTCTGGGCATGTACCCGGCGAAGCTCGCCGAGGGTTCCATCGTGCGCGAGGTCTACGGCGATCAGGCGTACGTGGACGAGCGCCACCGCCACCGCTACGAGGTCAACAACGCCTACCGCGGCGAGCTGGAGAAGAAGGCCGGTCTGGTCTTCTCAGGCACCTCCCCGGACAACAAGCTGGTCGAGTACGTCGAGTACCCGCGCGAGGTGCACCCCTACCTGGTGGCCACCCAGGCCCACCCGGAGCTGCGCTCGCGTCCGACGCGCCCGCACCCGCTGTTCGCGGGCCTGGTCAAGGCCGCGGTGGAGCGCCAGCAGGCCGCGAAGTAGTACCGGCGGTCGGCCGGCGCGGGGCGCGCGGGCCGACCGCATAACGTAGACAGCCGGGGTACGGAGATCCGTACCCCGGCTGTCGCGCGTTGTGGAGGGCTTCGGGGCATGGAGATCAAGGACACGGCGGAATCCTGGGAGACGGTGTCGACGCGCCGGCCGTTCCAGGGCGCGAAGACGGCGGTGGCCTCGGACGAGGTCCGGATGCCGGACGGGTCCGTGGCGCGGCGCGACTACCAGGTGCATCCCGGGTCGGTTTGCGTACTGGCGCTGGACGATGCGGGTCGCGTGCTGGTGCTGAGCCAGTACCGCCACCCCGTGCGGCGGCGGCTGTGGGAACTCCCGGCGGGCCTGCTGGACGTGGTGGGGGAGAACCCGCTGCACGGCGCGCAGCGCGAGCTGGCCGAGGAGGCGCACGTCAAGGCCGAGGACTGGCGGGTGCTGGCCGACTTCTACGCCTCTCCCGGCGGCTCGGACGAGGCGATCCGGATCTTCCTGGCGCGGGGCGTCTCGCAGGCGGACGGGGAGAGGTACGCGGAGTCCGGCTCGGAGGAGGCGGACATGCAGCTGGCGTGGGTGCCGCTGCCCGACCTGGTCCGCGGGATCCTGGCGGGCGAGATCGGCAACCCGGGGATGGTGACGGGCGTCCTGGCCCTGTCGGCGGCCCTGGCCCGCGAGGACGGCCTCGAATCCCTGCGCCCCGCCGATGCCCCCTGGCCCGCCCGCCCTTACGAGGCGTAGCCCCCGGCCGGGCCCGCGGGCGCGGCTCCCGCGCCGGCGGGCCCTTGCCCGGCGGCCTGTGCGAGCGGTCCCTACGGGGCGGGCCTTGCAAGGCGGCCTGCGAGGCGGCTCATACGAGGTTGCCCATACGGGGCGGCCGCTACGAGGCGGCCCTTGCGAGGCGGTGGCCTGGGCCGCCGACGGCCGACCGCCCGCGGCCGGTTCTGGTGGGTCCGATGGGATGGATGGGGCCCTTGGGGCTGAGCCATGCGAGGGATGCGTCGCAAAAGGCACACCATCGGCTGATCCGATCGGGCGATTTGTCCGCCGCGCTCCACCCGGTTCGTCGCTCTGTGTGAACTACGCTCGCAATCCGAAGGCAGCGAGAGGAGCGGATCCGTGGCGGATTTCGTCGGGCGGCGGCGTGAGCTCAAGGAGCTGCGCGAGGACATCGCGCGAACCGGGCTCGACACCCTCTCGGGCCGCAAGGCCAGGGCGCCGCGGGCCCGGGTGCTGCTCGTCGCCGGGCGGCCGGGATCGGGCCGGACTGCCCTCGCCGAAGCGCTGGTGCGCGAGATCGCCGACGACTATCCCGACGGGGTGCTGAAGGTCCGGCTCACCGACCCCACCGGAGAGGCCGTTCCCACCGAGCGGGCCATCCGCACGCTCCTGGAGGGGCTCGGTCGGGCCACCCCGCCCGGCGCCGCCGAGGACGAGCTCGGCTCCGCCCTGCGCGAGGCCCTCGCCGATCGCCGCGCGGTCCTGCTCGTCGACGACGCCAGCGACCCGCACCAGGTCGACGCCCTGCTCCCGGACACCCCGGACTGCCTGGTCGTCGTCACCGCCGAGGGCCCCCTCACCGGGATTCCGGATGTCCGGCCCTGCACCCTGGGCGGGCTGGACACCCCCTCCGCCGTGAGCATGCTCGTCCACCGCATCGGTGACATCCGCGTGGCGAACGACCCGCGCGCCGCCGAAGCCCTCGCCGAGGAGTGCGGCGGGCAGCCCGCGGCGCTGAGTCTGGTCGGCGGCTGGCTCGCCGCACACCCCAAGGCCTCCGTGGCCGACGTGGCCAAACAGCTCCACGACATGCCCGCGGGCACCAGCGGCCCGCTCGCCCGGACCTTCAGGCTCGTCTACGAGGCCCTGCCGCAGCCCGCGCAGCGGACCCTGAGGCTGCTTCCGCTTGCCCCGGCCGGGCTCGTCGACTCGCACACCGCCTCCGCCCTCGCCGGCTGCTCCGTGGCCGCCGCGCAGTCGATCCTGGAGGACTTCGCCGCGCTGGGCCTCGTACGCAGCGCCCACGACGGGCTGTTCCTGCTGCCCGGCTGCCTCGCGCCCCTGCTCCAGGCCCTGCTCGAGGCCAAGGAGCGCCCCGCCGAGGTCCAGCTGGCCCGGGCCAGGATGCTGGAGCGCACCGTACGGCTGCTGCTCTCCTGCCGGCTCATGGCCGGGGAGAGCCCCGACGAGGCGATCGGCCCCGTCGGCGGACCGCAGAAGCTGGACGGGCTGCCGCGCGCCCTGCGCTTCGCCGACCGGCGGGCCGCCGTGAACTGGCTGGACACCCGGCTGCCCGCGCTGACCGCGGCCGCCTCCCTGGCCGTCGCCGACGGGGACCTGGACACGCTGGCCCGCCGCTTCGTCGCGGCACTCGCGGGGGCCCTGTCCGAGCACCGGGGCACCGCCGGGGCCGCCCCCGAGCTCTACGGGTTGCACCGGCTGGTCCTGGACGTGGCCGAGCGGCGCGATCTGCACCGGGAACGGGCCGCCGCGCTGCTGAACCTGGCCGACCTGGACGCCGAAACGGGCCGCACGCAGGAGGCGCTCGAGCGCTACCGGGCCGCATTGGACGCCGGAAGGGCGGCGAACGATCCCTACGCGGTGGGCCGCGCGATGGAATCCGTAGGCGGCGCCTACCAGGAGCTCGACGACTGGCACCGGGCCTCCGACTGGTTCGGCCGGGCCCTGTCCCACGCCCTCGCCCGGGGCGAGCGCGCGGACGAGGTGCGGCTGTACGGGAGGCTCGGGAACGTGCACACCTACGCCGGCCGGTACGGGGAGGCGTTGCGGAGCTGGCGGGCGGCTTCCGCCGGCTACCGCCGACTGGCCGATGTCCCGGGCCAGGCAAAGGCGTTGAGCGAGATGGCGCGGATCCAGGAATACGCGGGGCGGCCGGAGGAATCGCTGCACACCTGCCGGGAGGCGGTGGAGCTCGCGCGCCGGGCCGGAGACCTGCGACTCCAGGCCGCGCTGCAGGTGCGCCTCGCGGACACCCTCGACCGGCTCGGTGACCCCGCGGCCGCCAGGCTGCACAGGTCCGCAGCCGACAGATTGCTGGGAGATGACCCCGCAGCCTGCGAAATCCGCAGTGGTTCCGACTGAGATTGTTTGTTTGCAAGGCTAGACAGCGGCTCGTCCTTCATTAGACTGGGTTCACCAGGGCAGTCCCTGGGGCATCCCGTTGCGCGTTCTTGTGAACGGGTTTGTATGGAAGTACCCCGAAACATTCCCTGAGCCAAGGACCGTGAGTGACGATGAAGGTCGGCATCCCCCGCGAGGTCAAGAACAACGAGTTCCGGGTCGCCATCACGCCCGCCGGCGTGCATGAGCTGGTCCGTAACGGCCACCAGGTCTTCATCGAGCAGAACGCCGGTGTGGGTTCCTCGATCACGGACGCCGAGTACGTCTCCGCCGGCGCCGAGATCCTGGGCACCGCCGACGAGGTCTGGGCCACCGCAGACCTGCTGCTGAAGGTCAAGGAGCCCATCGCGGAGGAGTACCACCGCCTCCGCAAGGACCAGACCCTCTTCACCTACCTGCACCTCGCGGCCTCCCGCGAGTGCACGGACGCCCTGCTGGAGTCCGGCACCACCGCCATCGCGTACGAGACGGTCGAGCTCGCGAACCGCGCGCTCCCGCTGCTCGCCCCGATGTCCGAGGTCGCGGGCCGCCTGGCCCCGCAGGTCGGCGCCTACCACCTGATGCGCTCGGCCGGCGGCCGCGGCGTCCTCCCGGGCGGCGTGCCCGGCACCTCGGCCGGCGAGGCCGTGGTCATCGGCGGCGGCGTCTCCGGCTGGAACGCCGCGCAGATCGCCATAGGCATGGGCTTCCACGTGACCCTGCTGGACCGCGACATCAACAAGCTCCGCGAGGCCGACAAGATCTTCGGTACGAAGATCCAGACGATCGTCTCCAACGCCTACGAGCTGGAGAAGGCCGTCCTCGCGGCCGACCTGGTCATCGGCGCGGTGCTCATCCCGGGTGCGAAGGCCCCGAAGCTGGTCACCAACGAGCTCGTCTCGCGGATGAAGCCCGGAAGTGTCCTTGTCGACATTGCGATCGACCAGGGCGGCTGCTTCGAGGACTCCCGTCCGACCACCCACGCGGAGCCGACCTTCCTGGTCCACAACTCGGTCTTCTACTGCGTCGCCAACATGCCGGGCGCGGTGCCGAACACCTCCACGTACGCCCTGACCAACGCCACGCTGCCCTACATCGTGCAGCTCGCGAACCTCGGCTGGGTCGAGGCGCTGCGTCGCGACCCGGCGCTCGCCCTGGGCCTCAATACCCATGACGGCCAGGTCGTTTACGGTCCGGTCGCCGAGGCCCACGGCCTCCAGACCCTCGAGCTGAGCGCGCTGCTCGGCTGAGTCGCCGACGCTCCGTCAACGACTGACGTCAATCTCACGTATCCGGCCGGACCTTGCCCGCAAGGTCCGGCCGGACGTGTTTGCGGGGCGGGCGGCCGGGCCGCTCAACTCGCCTCGAACGTAACCCTTTAACCCTTTCGCCCACCCGCGAAACTTCCCGGCGGCAGCTCGTACGCCCTTGACAGAGTGGTGTTCGGTTGCCGACACATCGCGGTGGGTCCGGCGGATTGTGTTGCCGCTGAGTGGTGACACGCCATAGAGTCGCCAACCGTCGGCATGGTGCCACGCTGACCTATCGATAAGTGTCCTGGTCGCGTCCGAGGAGGTAAGACGACTTGTGAATGAGTCGACATTTGCTCCTGGGGGTGGACGAGCAGGAACGCCTGCGCGGGGTCGAGGCCCTGCCGGAATCGAAGCTGTCGGCTCCGTCGCAGTCCGCACCTTCGCAAACCAACAGCGCATGACGACGCCCCAAAAGAGCATGGACGGCCTAGACGTGAACTCCAGGGCCGGCGACCCGAGCGGCGAAAAGCCCGTGGGTTTCGCCGACTACGACCAGGTGCCCGAAGGGCACTTCTACGACCCCGACGCGGAGTACGAGCCCGACCCCGAGTACGCGGCCACTCTCGCCCCCGACGCTGCCCGCCAGCGCCGTGAGCGGATCGGTCCGACCGGACGGCCGCTGCCGTACTTCCCGATCCCGGGTCCGCTGACCGACCACGGTCCGGCGACGATCATCGCGATGTGCAACCAGAAGGGCGGCGTGGGCAAGACCACGTCGACCATCAACCTGGGTGCCGCTCTCGCCGAGTACGGGCGCCGCGTGCTGCTCGTCGACTTCGACCCGCAGGGCGCACTGTCCGTGGGCCTCGGCGTGAACCCGATGGAGCTCGACCTGACGGTCTACAACCTGCTCATGGAGCGGGGCATGTCGGCCGACGAGGTGCTGCTCAAGACGGCGGTCCCCAACATGGACCTGCTGCCGAGCAACATCGACCTGTCCGCTGCCGAAGTGCAGTTGGTCAGCGAGGTCGCGCGCGAATCGACGCTGCAGCGGGCCCTGAAGCCCCTGATGGCCGACTACGACTACATCGTGATCGACTGTCAGCCCTCGCTCGGCCTGCTGACGGTGAACGCCCTGACGGCGGCTCACCGGGTCATCGTGCCGCTGGAGTGCGAGTTCTTCGCACTGCGCGGGGTGGCGCTGCTGACCGAGACCATCGAGAAGGTCCAGGAGCGGCTCAACCCCGAGCTGGAGCTCGACGGCATCCTCGCCACGATGTACGACTCCCGTACGGTGCACAGCCGCGAGGTGCTGGCGCGCGTCGTCGAGGCCTTCGACGACCACGTCTACCACACGGTCATCGGCCGCACGGTGCGCTTCCCGGAGACCACGGTCGCCGGTGAGCCGATCACCACGTACGCGTCCAACTCCGTGGGCGCCGCCGCCTACCGCCAGCTGGCCAGGGAGGTGCTCGCCCGGTGTCCCGCCGAGTGAGTCTGCCCGGAGCCGACGAACTGTTCCGTACGACCGGGGGGATGGCGCTGACGTCGTCGTCGATGTCCTCGGTCTCGTCGGCGCGGGGCGTGGAGCACGCGGCGAGCGCCGCGGAGGGCACGGCGGGGGAGGGCCGCAGCCGGGAGGCTGAGGCCGGCACGGAGCCCGGAGTGGGCGCGCAGCGCCGGCCGCAGGAAGGTTCCGGTGGAGGCGTACCGGCCCCGGCGCCCGGCCGGGGCAAGGGGCAGGGCCGGGGTGCGAACCGGCGGCCCAGCGGGCGCGAACGGCACGACGAGAAGATCACGGTCTACGTCTCCGCCGAGGAGCTCATGGACCTGGAACACGCGCGGCTCGTGCTGCGCGGGGAACACGGCCTCGCGGTCGACCGCGGCCGCATCGTGCGCGAGGCGGTCGCCGTGGTCCTGGCCGACCTGGAATCCCGCGGCGACGCCAGCATCCTGGTCCGCCGGCTCCGGGGCCGCTGAGGCCCGTCGGGCCGCCGCGCCCGGCCGGCCCCGCCGGCCCGGGGGC
>NZ_JAGGOW010000127.1 GCF_018614135.1 Streptomyces sp. ISL-66 | reverse complement strand
GCGGTACCGAAGGCGCCGGGTGCTCCGTGAACTGGCTGCCGCGCGGCGGCATCGGCGCCGGGGCCTCCTGCGCGACGGGCGCCGGGGCGGGGAGCGTGTGCGGCGCCTCCTCCTCGACGGGGACGGGCGGGGGGAACGGGGCCGGGAGGGGTGCGGGTGCCGGGAGCGGCTGGGGCGCCTCCTCGACGGGAGCCGGGAGCGGCGCGGGCGCCTCCTGTACCGGGACGGGCCCGGGCTGCGGCAGCTCCGGCGCCGGATGCTCCGCCTCGGGCCTCGGCATCGGCTTCGGCGCGGGGGGCGCGTGGTGCGGGGCCGGCGGAAGGGGGTGCTCGGCCTGCGGCTGCGGGGGGTGCTGCGGCCTCGGCTCGGGCTTCTCGGGAGCCGGGTGGTCGTCGCACTCCTCCTCGCCGGAGTCGCCGGAGTCGCCGTAGCCGCCCTGGTGCGGGGGGCCGCCCTGATGGGGGCCCTGCGGGGCCTGCTCGGAGCCGACCTCGTCGTGCCGCTCCCCGTAACCGCCTTCGTCGTGCCGCTCGTCGTGCCGCTCCTCGCGCTCGTCGAGGTACTGCGCGAAGGCCTCCGCCTGCTCGGGGCTGAGGTAGCGGTCGTAGGCGTGGTCGTGCGGGGCGTCGGAGCCGGTCGTGGTGGCGCACTGGTTGCCCATGGCGGGGTTGAGGCCCGCTGCGGCGTCCGCGGTGTTGCCGCAGACGTTCGGTGCGAAGGTGATCGGTACCGAGACGCTGTTGCCGGCCAGCACCCCCGGTGAATGCGAGGCCTCGGCCATGGCCCCGGGGTGCGCGTACGCCGCGCCGGTCGCGATCGACAGCAGGCTCGACGCCGCGGCCGCGGTGAGCACCCCCTTGCCCAGTACCTGTCGGCTCAGTACCTGTCGCATGGGTCCTTCCCTGTCTACCGGCTCGGCGGCCGGTGCTGAATCGAAGGTGGCCTCGGAGTGCACCGCCGTGCACTCCGAGGCCACCCCGAGGAGGTCTGCCCTTGCGGGCGCAGGCGCTTCGTCAGGCGTTGACGCAGGTGTTGCCGAACGCGGGGTTCAGCAGCGCGATCACGTTGACGGTGTTGCCGCAGACGTTGACCGGGATGTGCACCGGGACCTGGAGCAGGTTGCCCGAGAGGACACCCGGGGAACCCACGGCCTTGCCGTCGGCCACGGCGTCGGCCAGCGCGGGGGAGGCGGCACCCGTGGCCATCAGAACGCCGGCGGCCAGCACCACTGCCTTCTTGTACGTCATTTTTTTCGATTCCTTCCCGCAGAGGCGTATCCACTGCAGAAATAACAACGAGTGGGTGGTGGAAAAGAAACCGGGTATTTTTGCGAGCTGTCCGTCAATTCACTCAGTTGCTCGGGCGTCCCGAATTCTGACCGGATTTATCCGGCAGCTCTGCCCGTTATTTCGGCCCCGACATGCGGCGAGGCCGCCGCGACCCGAAGGTGCGACGGCCTCGCTGGCGCGGGGCGCTGGGTGCTATCAGCTGCCGGCGGAGGCGTTGCCGGACAGGACCGGGATGTTGCTGAGGATGTGCGAGAGGGCCTCGTCGCCCTTGGCCTGGGTGGAGTTCTCGGTGCACTGCTGGTTCTGCGGGCTGGACAGGACGGGGATGTCCTGGACGCCGACGTTGACCAGGGCCAGGACGGACTGGACGTTGGCCTTGGCCGGCAGGGCGATGCAGGGCTTGTTGAAGGAGCCCTGGATGAGCGCCATCTGCGGGCTCATGTTGCCGTAGGTGGCCTGGTTGCCGTAGATCTGCGAGGCCCCGTTGCCGTTCACGGTGTTGATGCCGTTGTCGTTGCCGATGGCCATGGCCTGCGGGGCCATGGCGGCACCCAGACCGACGAACGAGGCGGCAACCGCTGCGCCGGCCGCAAGCTTCTTGATCATGATGGTCCCTCTTTTGCAGGATTGCCCGGTACTCAAGCACCCGGATCAACGGCGCGACCGGTGTTTGGGTTGCGTGTCTTCACCCGGATGCCGAAGTTTCGGGCGGCACGGTTGACGTCAGGCGTTGACGCAGGTGTTGCCGAACGTGGGGTTCAGCAGCGCGATCACGTTCACGGTGTTGCCGCTTTTCCTTTCCGTTCGAACAATCTTGCAAGCGATAACGACCCTCCTGACCCGAGGGTGCGTGGTATCGCTCAAAAGGCCGTATGGGCGAGTCCGGCGTGATTTCCCGCCGGAGTTCTGACAAGGTTCACTCCTGTTTTGTCCCCTTGATCGAAAAATGGAGACGGGGTCATGGGTTCCTCCCGCAGAATCCTCGGCACGCTCGGCTTGCTGTCCTGCCTCGTACTTTCGGCGAACGTCCCCGTGGCCGGTGCCGCGGCGCCGCCGGGGAAGCGACCCCCTCTGGTCAAAGAAGCGCCTCGCGTTCCCTTCACCCAGCGCTACCAGGCCGTGCAGCACGGAGGCCTGGTCCGCGCCTCCAACTCCTCCATCGGCTGCCGCAGGGAGCAGACCCCGCAGGCCGAGCCATGCGCAGCGATCAACAAGGGCGCGGCCGGGACCAACGGCGACTTCGAGATGTTCTACGACGAGGTCGACAAGGACCCGGACACCTACAACTCCACCCGGGCCGAGCTCAAGGTCCCCCAGGGCGCGAAGGTCTCGTACGCCCGGCTGTACTGGGGCGGGAACCTACGGGTGGGCGAGCAGAAGCCGCCGGAGGACAACGGCCGGGTGCTGGTCGCCGAACCGGGCGGCGCGTACAAGGAAGTGCTGGCCGACACGGTGATCGGGCACCACAGCGACGACCGCGGGGACGCCTACCAGGCCTCCGCCGACGTGACCCCGCTGGTCCGCAAGGGCGGCGCCGGGATGTGGACGGTGGCCCAGTTGAACATCGCCATGGGTCACTCGGACATGGGTGCCTGGGGCGGCTGGACGCTGGTGACGGCCTACGAGCACCCGCAGGAGCCGGTGCGCAGGGTCTCGATCCGGGACGGCTTCGAGCCGCTGGCCGCGGGGGCCGGCGAGGCGGCCGGCGAGACGGTGGAGATCGCCGGCCTGGACGCGGCGCCCGGCGCTTCGGGGCGGGCCGGGGTGGTCGCGTACGACGGGGACCGCGGGACGCTCGGGGATTCGCTCACGGTGACCGCCGACAGCGGGCGCCGGATCTACCTGAGTGACGCAGAAAATCCTTTTAATGATGTTATGAATTCCACGATCACGGAATTCGGGCATCCCTCATTCGTGCGACAGCCCGAACATATGAACAATCTCGGATATGACGCGGACGTGTTCGATCTGAGTCCCGCCCTGTCCGCCGGCGCCCGCAGCCTCACCTTCGGATTCACGGGTGAAAGCCAGGGCCAATTCCTCGGTGTGCTCTTCGTTCAGACAGACGCACGCCGCTGAACGCAGGAGACCACTCCACGTGCCCACGCAGCCTTCTCCACCGTCTTCCTCTCCGTCCCCCTCTCCCTCCCCGTCCACACCGTCCCCGCCCTCGGCCGCCCGGCCCCCGACGGTCCTGCACCTCGTCCAGCCCGTCGAGGGCGGGGTCGCCCGGGTCGTCGTCGACCTCGTCCGCGCCCAGTCCGCCGCCGGACTGCGGACCGTGGTCGGCTGCCCGCGCGGCGGACAGCTGACCGAAGCCGCCCGCGAGGCCGGGGCCGAGGTGCTCACCTGGCGCGCCGGACGGGCCCTCGGGCCGGGCCTGGCCGCCGAAGTGCTCGGCGCCCGCCGCTTGATCGGGCGGGTCCGGCCCGACGTCCTGCACGCCCACAGCGCCAAGGCGGGGCTCGCCGGGCGGCTCGCCGTGCGCGGCGCCGTCCCGACCGTCTTCCAGCCGCACGCCTGGTCCTTCGACGCGGTCGGCGGGGCCACCGCCGCGCTCGCGCTGCGCTGGGAGCGCTTCGGGTCCCGTTGGGCCGACCGGGTGCTCTGCGTCAGCGAGGCCGAACGCCGCACGGGCGAGTCCGAGGGGATCGCGGCCCGCTGGTCGGTGATCCGCAACGGCGTCGACCTCGGCCATTTCCGTCCGGGCGACCCGGACCCCGTACGGGACAAAGCTCGGGCGCGCGCCGAACTGGCGTTGCCCGCCGCCCTCCAGGGCGACGGACCGCTCGCCGTCTGTGTCGGCCGGGTGTGCCTGCAGAAGGGGCAGGACATCCTGCTGCGGGCCTGGCCGGAGCTGCTCGGGGCCGTTCCGAGAGCCCGTCTCGCGCTCGTCGGCGACGGCCCCGACACGGAACGGCTGCGCCGCACGGCGCCGCCCGGAGTGCACTTCGCGGGGGCCGTCCGTGACATCCGACCGTGGCTTCGGGCCGCCGATCTCGTTGTACTGCCGTCGCGGTGGGAAGGCATGGCCCTCGCGCCGCTCGAAGCCATGGCCTGTGGCCGCCCGGTCCTGGTCTCCGACGTCAGCGGTGCCAGGGAGAGCCTGCCGCCCGGCCAGGCACGTCTGTGCCTGGTGGAGCCGGAGGACCCGACGGCGCTGGCCAAGGCCCTGGCAGGGCTGCTCGCCGAGCCGCGGCTGCTCGCCGAACTCGGGGAGCAGGCCGAGCGGCACGCGCGGACGGACTTCGACGTGCGGCGGACCACGGACGCGGTCACCGGTCTGTATCACGAACTGCTGGGCAGGCCCCGGCCCTTGAACCAGGAGCGCATCAGCCGATGACGATGGACAGCGCACCCGCCCGGCACACCGGGCAGGGCGGCACGGGGCCCGCCGGAGGCAGCACCAGCGCCGGCATGACCAGTACCACGACCGGCAGCACCGGCATCAACACCACCATCAGCACCACGATCAGCACCGGCATCAAGGTCGGCCTGAACGCGGGCACCACCGCCACCGCTGCCGGCCCCACCGCCGTCCGCCGTTCGGTGACAGCCATCCACCCGCCGCGCGGCCCCAAGACCGACCAGGCGCGAACGGCCGTCCGCCCGCGGCGCGTCCGCCACCGGGACGGGGTCCTCCCGCTGCTCGCCGCCGACGCGCTGGCCGTCGTGGCGACCGCCGCCGCCCTGCCCGGGCTGGAGCTGCCGCGCCAGGCGGCCGCGCCCCTCGCCGTTCTGCTGGTGGCCCTGCACGCGCAGGCCGGGCT
>NZ_JAGGOW010000126.1 GCF_018614135.1 Streptomyces sp. ISL-66 | reverse complement strand
CCGAATAAGCCAACAGCATCCGGCGAAACGGTGCGGGGCCCTCGTGCGTACGGACGGGAGCGACTGCGTCGACTACTCGCTGACGCCCAGGCGCTCCAGGATGAGCTCCTTGACGCGCGCGGCGTCGGCCTGGCCGCGGGTGGTCTTCATGACCGCTCCGACCAGGGCGCCGACGGCGGCGATCTTGCCGCCGCGGATCTTGTCGGCGATGCCCGCGTTGCCCGCGATGGCCTCGTCCACGGCCGCGCCGAGCGCGCCCTCGTCCGAGACGACCTTCAGGCCGCGCTTCTCGACGACCTCGTCCGGGGTGCCCTCACCGGCGAGGACGCCTTCGAGGACCTGGCGGGCCAGCTTGTCGTTGAGCTCGCCGCCCGCGACGAGGGCCGCGACGCGCGCGACCTGGACGGGGGTGATGGGCAGCTCGTCGACGACGACGCCCTGCTCGTTGGCGTTGCGCGCCAGCTCGCCCATCCACCACTTGCGGGCGGCCGCCGAGTCGGCGCCTGCCTCGATGGTGGCGACGATGGAGTCCACCGCGCCCGCGTTGAGGATCGACTGCATGTCGTGCTCGGTGACGCCCCACTCCAGCAGGAGGCGGTTGCGGCGCACGCGCGGCATCTCCGGCAGGCCGGAACGCAGCTCCTCGACCCAGTCGCGGGCCGGGGCGATCGGGACCAGGTCGGGCTCCGGGAAGTACCGGTAGTCCTCGGCGTTGTCCTTGATGCGGCCGGCCGTGGTGGAGCCGTCCTCCTCGTGGAAGTGCCGGGTCTCCTGCACGATCGAGCCGCCGGAGGAGAGCACCGCCGCGTGGCGCTGGATCTCGAAGCGGGCGGCGCGCTCGACGGAGCGCAGCGAGTTGACGTTCTTCGTCTCGCTGCGGGTGCCGAACTCGGACTCGGGGGTCGGGCGCAGCGACAGGTTGACGTCGCAGCGCATCTGGCCCTTGTCCATGCGGGCCTCGGAGACGCCGAGCGCCTTGATGACCTCGCGCAGCTCGGCGACGTACGCCTTGGCGACCTCGGGGGCCCGTACGCCCGCGCCCTCGATGGGCTTGGTGACGATCTCGATGAGGGGGATGCCGGCGCGGTTGTAGTCCAGCAGCGAGTGCGACGCGCCGTGAATGCGGCCGGTGGCGCCGCCGACGTGCAGCGACTTGCCGGTGTCCTCCTCCATGTGGGCGCGCTCGATCTCCACGCGGAAGATCTCGCCGTCCTCCAGCTGGACGTCGAGGAAGCCGTTGAAGGCGATCGGCTCGTCGTACTGGGAGGTCTGGAAGTTCTTCGGCATGTCCGGATAGAAGTAGTTCTTCCGGGCGAAGCGGCACCACTCGGCGATCTCGCAGTTCAGCGCGAGGCCGATCTTGATGGCGGACTCGATGCCGATCTCGTTGACGACCGGCAGCGCGCCGGGCAGACCGAGGCAGACCGGGCAGGTCTGCGAGTTGGGCTCGGCGCCCAGCTCGGTCGAGCAGCCGCAGAACATCTTGGTCTTCGTGCCGAGCTCGACATGGACCTCGAGGCCCATGACGGGGTCGTACGACGCGAGGGCGTCCTCGTACGACAGCAGTTCGATGACAGTCACAGTGGAAATTCCCTCTCAGCCCAGCAGGACGTCGTCGTCGCCGAGACGCTTGAGCTCGCGGTACAGGATCGCGAGGCCGGTGACGATGGCGGCGGCGGACACGACGGCGTCGATCAGCTTCAGCGTGTCGTGTTCGGTGCGGGCCTTCCTGGCCTGCTTGACGACGCCGAGGACACCGAAGGCGGTGGTGCCGATGGACAGGTACGTACCGGTCTTGGACTTCTTGAAGCCCTTGGCCTTGGACAGTGCACTGGTGCTCACAGCGACGGTGCCTCCTCAAGCAGCGGGTGTCCCCAACGCTCGATGAAGGCCGCCTCGACGGCGGCACCGACCTTGTAGAGCCGGTCGTCCTTCATCGCCGGGGCGATGATCTGCAGTCCGACCGGGAGACCGTCCTCCGGGGCCAGGCCGCAGGGCAGCGACATGGCGGAGTTGCCGGCCAGGTTGGTCGGGATGGTGCACAGGTCCGCGAGGTACATCGCCAGCGGGTCGTCGGTGCGCTCACCGATCGGGAAGGCGGTGGTGGGCGTGGTCGGGGAGACGATCACGTCGACCTGCTCGAAGGACTTCTCGAAGTCCTTGGTGATGAGCGTGCGGACCTTCTGGGCGGAGCCGTAGTACGCGTCGTAGTAGCCGGAGCTGAGCGCGTACGTGCCGAGGATGATGCGGCGCTTGACCTCGTCGCCGAAACCGGCTTCGCGGGTCAGGGCGGTGACGTCCTCGGCGGACTTGGTGCCGTCGTCGCCGACGCGCAGGCCGTAGCGCATGGCGTCGAAGCGGGCCAGGTTGGAGGAGCACTCCGACGGCGCGATCAGGTAGTACGCGGCCATCGCGAGGTCGAAGGACGGGCAGTCCAGCTCGACGATCTCGGCGCCGAGCTCCTTGAGGAGGGCGACGGACTCGTTGAAGCGCTGGACGACGCCGGCCTGGTAGCCCTCGCCGGCGAACTGCTTGACCACGCCGACGCGCATGCCGGCGACGGAGCCGTTGCGGGCCGCCTCGACGACCGGCGGGACCGGGGCGTCGATGGAGGTGGAGTCGAGCGGGTCGTGCCCGGCGATGACCTCGTGCAGCAGGGCCGCGTCCAGGACCGTGCGGGCGCAGGGACCGCCCTGGTCGAGGGAGGAGGAGAAGGCGACCATGCCGTAGCGGGAGACGCCGCCGTACGTGGGCTTCACGCCGACGGTGCCGGTGACGGCGGCGGGCTGGCGGATGGAACCGCCGGTGTCCGTGCCGATAGCGAGCGGCGCCTGGAAGGCGGCGAGCGCGGCCGCCGAGCCGCCGCCGGAACCGCCGGGGATCCGGGTGAGGTCCCAGGGGTTGCCGGTGGGCCCGTAGGCGCTGTTCTCGGTCGAGGACCCCATGGCGAACTCGTCCATGTTGGTCTTGCCGAGGATGACGACGTCGGCTTCCTTCAGCTTGCGCGTCAGGGTGGCGTCGTAGGGCGGGATCCAGCCTTCGAGGATCTTCGAACCGACGGTCGTCGGGATCCCGACGGTGGTGAAGATGTCCTTGAGCGCGAGCGGGACGCCGGCGAGCGGGCCGAGCTTCTCGCCGGCCGCCTTCTTGGCGTCGACGGCACGGGCCTGGGCGAGGGCGCCCTCGCGGTCGACGTGCAGGAAGGCGTGGACCTTCTCGTCGGTCGCCTCGATGCGGGCCAGGTGGGCCTCGGTGACCTCGACGGCCGTGAGCTCGCCGGAGGCGATCTTCTCGGCGGTCTGGGCTGCCGTGAGCTTGATGATGTTGATGTCGGTCATGGTGATTAGTCCTCCCCCAGGATCTGCGGCACCTTGAAACGCTGCTGCTCCTGGGCGGGAGCGCCGGAAAGCGCCTGCTCGGGGGTGAGCGACGGACGGACCTCGTCCGCGCGCATGACGTTCGTCAGCGGCAGCGGGTGGGAGGTCGGCGGGACGTCTTGGTCGGCGACCTCGGAAACGCGGGCGACCGCGCCGATGATGTCGTCGAGCTGTCCAGCGAAGTGATCGAGCTCTTCGCTCTTCAGCTCCAGACGTGCCAGCCGAGCGAGGTGGGCGACCTCCTCGCGCGTGATGCCAGGCATGCAGCGATCCTCTGGGGGTGGTGAGTGTGTAGGTTTCGGTCCCAATCCTATGGGGCCCGGCCCCCGCCCGGCGCAACGGTTTCCCGCGGGGGGCGGTACGAGGTGCCCGCGGCGGCGGTACGAGGTGCCCGCGCGGGCCCGTTTCCGCTCCCGATCGGGGGCCGGGAGCGTCGCAGGGGCTACTGGGCCGGGGTCGTCTGGGCGGCGGCGGCCGCCGCCTCCGCCGCCAGTTCCGCCGTGATGTCCGCCGGGCGGCGCCAGCCGCGCTCGCCGCGGGCCAGCAGCCAGGCCGTGGCCTCCTGCGGAGGCATCGCTGCGGCGACCAGCCAGCCCTGGACGGCGTCGCAGCCGAGGTCGCGCAGCCGCTCCCACGTCTCGTCGTCCTCGACGCCCTCGGCGACGACCAGCAGGCCCAGGGAGTGGGCGAGGTCCACCGTGCAGCGGACGATCTCCGCGTCCTGGGCGTCCACCGCGAGGCGGGCCACGAAGGAGCGGTCGATCTTGAGTTCGCTGACCGGCAGTCGGCGCAGGTGGACGAGGGAGGAGTAGCCGGTGCCGAAGTCGTCCAGGGACATCTTCACGCCGTGGCCGGTCAGCCCGGCCATCGTGTCGGCGGCCCGCTGCGGGTCCTCCAGCAGGACGTGTTCCGTTATCTCCAGCTGCAGCCCGCTCGCCGGGACCCCGTGCCGGGCCAGGCGCGCGGCCACCGCACCCGCGAAGCCGGGGGTGTGGACGTCGCGCGGCGAGACGTTGACGGCGACCGGGACCTTGAGGCCCTGGGCCCGCCACCGGGCGACCTGCGCGAGCGCGGTCTCCAGTACGTACTCCGTCAGGTGCGGCATCAGCCCGGACGTCTCCGCGATGGCGATGAACTCGTCCGGGGAGACCCGCCCGCGCTCCGGGTGCACCCACCGTACGAGGGCTTCGAGGCCGGCCACCTGCCCGTCGAAGCGGACCTTGGGCTGGTAGTGGAGTTCCACCTCGCCCGCGTCCAGCGCGCGCCGCAGGTCGCCCAGCAGGCCGAGCCGGTCGGGGGTGTTGCTGTCGCGCTTGGACTCGTAGACCTCGACGCCCGTGCGGTCCCGCTTCGCCTGGTACATCGCGACGTCCGCGCGGCGCAGCAGGCCCTCGGCGTCGAGCGCGTGGTCGGGGTAGACGGCGAGGCCGGCGCTGGCCTCCAGGACCAGGGTCAGGCCGTCCAGGTCGAGGGGCGAGCTGAGCTCGGCGACGAGGTGGCGGGCGACCCGCTGGGCGCTGGTGGTGGAGTCGGCGATGGGGAGCAGGACGGCGAACTCGTCGCCGCCGAGGCGGGCGGCCTCGGCGTCCGGGGGCAGGGCCTGGCGCAGCCGGTCCGCGATCTGCAGGAGCAGGCGGTCGCCGGCGAGGTGGCCGAGGGTGTCGTTGACCGCGCGGAAGCGGTCCAGGTCGATCAGTACCAGCGCCGAGCGGGTGCCCAGCCGTTCGGCCTGGTCGAGCGCGGTCCAGGTGCGCTCCAGCAGCCACTGCCGGTTCGGCAGCCCGGTCAGCGGGTCCTTCAGCTGTTCCTCGGCGCGGGCGCGGGCGATCCACAGGGTGGAGTCGAGGGCGATCAGCGGTACGGCGAAGAGCGGCAGCAGGACCGGCTGGGATTCGGCGACCGCGCAGATCAGCGGGGCGATGCCGAGGAGGGCGACGGCCACCAGGCCCTGGCGCAGCAGCGCGGTGCGGGCGACGGTGGGCAGTCCTGCGCCGTGCGGGGCGAGCGCGAGCCACAGCAGGACCCGGGTGACGAGCAGGTACGTGACGGCGACCAGGATGACCTCGGGGATCGCGTCGAATCCCCAGCGGGTGGGCGTCCACGGCTGCTCCACGGACGGCGATTCGCCGAAGGCGGCGAGTACGAGCGCGCCCGCGCCGATGCCGAGGACGTCGGTGGCGCCGTGCAGCAGGCCCTGGCGCCAGCGGTGCCGGCGGGCCGCGCCGACGAGCGTGACGACGGCGAGCGAGACGAGGCCGGCGGGGACCCATCCGTAGAGGATGAGGACGCCGAGGGTGAGCGCGGCGCCGGAACCGGTGCCGCCCCACCAGCGGTCGCGGCCGAGGGCGACGAGGTGGCCGACGATGATGCCGGTGAGCAGGGCGAGCGCCCAGCCGACGGAGCCGCCCGGGAACAGGGCGTGACGACCGGTCAGCGCGGCGGCGATGCCGGCGGCGAGCACCCCGGCGGCGACGGCCACGACGACGAAGGGCAGCGCGGCGTGCCGTCCCGCTCCGCCGTCGCCCGCTCCGGTGTCGAGCGGTCGGGATGCCGGTGTCCTGGTGCCCAGGACACCGAACCGTCCCGTCCGCATGGACAGGAGCTCCCCGCCGAAATCTGGTGACGGGTCGGCGCTTTCGGTGGGTTTCATGCCCGTCCCTCTCACAGCCGGCAATGCCGATGTCACGCAATGGCCCCGATGTCATGCCATCACGGCCGGAAGCGCATCAAGCAGCCGTGCACGACGGGCACACCCCTCAACAGTAGGACGCGGGAGGCACCCAGGGGCAGCGGTCGGCGGCGGTTGCCCGAATACGACCCAGCCATCCTCATCAGTACGGTATCCGCCGAACGGGTGAGTTTGGACCAGGACCCCCGGCCGCGCATCCGATGATCCGACAGGTCACGGGCCCACGACCAGCCTTGTACCGGCCTTGCGGGGGCCCGGTACCGGCCGATTGCCGCCTGCCGGGGGCCCGGACGGCGCCGGGTGCCACCGCTCGCCGCGCCTGGCGTGCGCCCGCTCCCGCGGCCGCACGCCGTGCATCCGCTCGCCTTCGTTACTCCGCTGCGGGGGCGCCGTCCACCGGGAGCGCGGCCGCGCGGGCCGCGTCGGCGCCCTCTTCGAGCAGGACGGCGAAGCCGGCGTCGTCGAGGATGGAGAGCTTCAGCTGCACCGCCTTGTCGTACTTGGAGCCGGGGTTGTCGCCGACCACGACGAAGGAGGTCTTCTTCGACACGGATCCGGTCACCTTTGCCCCGCGGCTCTGCAGGGCCTCCTTCGCGCCGTCCCGGGTGTGGCTCTGCAAAGTTCCGGTGACGACGACGGTTAGGCCCTCCAGCGGGCGCGGACCCTCCTCCTCGCCGGAACCTTCCTCCTCCATCCGGACCCCGGCCTCCCGCCACTTGCGCAGGATCTCCTGGTGCCAGTCGACGGCGAACCACTCCTTGAGGGAGGCGGCGATGATCGCGCCGACCCCGTCCGTGGCGGTCAGCTCCTCCTCGGTGGCCTGTTCGATGCGCTCGATCGACCGGAACTCGCGGGCGAGGGCCTCCGCCGCGACCGGTCCGACGTGACGGATCGACAGGCCGTTGATGATGCGGGCGAGCGGACGCTCCTTGGCGGCCGCGATGTTCTCCAGCATCGCCAGGGCGTTCTTCTTCGGCTCGCCCTTCTGGTTGGCGAAGACCGTGACGATCTTCTCCTCGCCCGTCTTCGGGTCCCGCTTGGGCAGCCCGCTGTCCGGGTCCAGGACGTACGCCTTGATCGGCAGCAGCTGCTCGATGGTCAGGCCGAAGAGATCGCCCTCGTCGAGCAGCGGCGGCCGGGACGGCTCCAGCGGGGCGGTCAGCGCGGCCGCCGCCACCATGCCGAAGTTCTCGATGTCCAGGCTCTGGCGGCCGCCGAGGTAGAAGAGCCGCTCGCGCAACTGGGCGGGGCAGGTCTGGGCGTTGGGGCACCGGACGTCGATGTCCCCCTCCTTCATCGGCCGCAGCGCCGTCCCGCACGCGGGGCACTTCTCCGGCATCACGAACTCCCGCTCGCTGCCGTCCCGCAGGTCCACCACCGGGCCGAGGATCTCGGGGATCACGTCGCCCGCCTTGCGCAGCACGACGGTGTCGCCGATGAGCACGCCCTTGGCCTTGACGACCTCCTGGTTGTGCAGGGTCGCGAACTCGACCTCCGAGCCCGCCACCGTCACCGGCTCCACCTGCGCGTACGGGGTCACGCGCCCGGTGCGGCCCACGCCGACCTTGATGTCGATCAGCTTGGTGTTGACCTCCTCGGGCGCGTACTTCCAGGCGATCGCCCAGCGCGGGGCGCGCGCCGTGGAGCCGAGCCGGCCCTGGAGGGAGATCTCGTCCAGCTTGACGACGACGCCGTCGATCTCGTGCTCGACGGAGTGCCGGTGCTCGCCGAAGTACGCGATGAAATCCCGGACTTCCTCGAGCGAGGAGACCACCTTGTTGTGCCCGCCGGTGGGCAGTCCCCACTCGCGCAGCAGCTCGTACGCCTGCGACTGGTACTCGATCTCGAGGCCCTCGCGGGCGCCGATGCCGTGCACCACCATGTGCAGCGGGCGGCTCGCGGTGACCTTGGGGTCCTTCTGGCGCAGCGAACCGGCCGCCGCGTTGCGCGGGTTGGCGAAGGGCTTGCCCTCGGCCTCGACGAGCCGGGCGTTGAGCTCCTCGAACTTCTCCATCGGGAAGTAGACCTCGCCGCGGATCTCGACCAGGGCCGGGATCCGGTCGCCCTTCAGCCGGTCGGGGATCTCGGCGATGGTGCGGACGTTCGGCGTGATGTCCTCGCCGGTGCGGCCGTCGCCGCGGGTGGCGGCGCGGGTCAGGCGGCCGTTCTCGTAGGTGAGGTTGACGGCGAGGCCGTCCACCTTCAGCTCGCAGAGGTAGTGGTAGTCGCAGGTGTTGGCGTCCCGGGCCACGCGCTCGGCCCAGGCCGCCAGTTCCTCGTCGTCGAAGGCGTTGTCGAGGGAGAGCATCCGCTCGCGGTGCACGACGGAGGCGAAGTCCGTCGCGTACGCCCCGGCCACCTTCTGGGTGGGCGAATCGGGCGTGCGCAGCTCCGGGTACTCCTCCTCCAGCGCCTCCAGCGAGCGCAGCAGCTGGTCGAACTCGGCGTCGCTGACGACCGGCTGGTCGTTCACGTAGTACCGGAAGCGGTGCTCCTCGACCTGCTCGGCGAGCAGCGCGTGCTGCTCGCGCACCGCCGCCGGTACGGCCGTGTCGCTGCCTTGCTTCTGTTCGGCTGCCATGCCGTGTCCTCCCGTGGCCCGTCTCGATACATCACTCAGGGTGGTCGGCGAGCGACCTCGCAGCCCTGACGCAGTGCGCCTGGACCGCGCGCGCGTAGGCGGGCGAAGCGCCCGCCAGACCGCACGACGGAGTGACCACGACGGACTCCGCCAGAGTCCCCGGGGTCAGCCCCAGCCTGCGCCAAAGCTTCCTGACACCCATGACGCTACCGCCCGGGTCCGACAACGGGCCGTCGACGGCGGGCACCACTCCGGCGAAGAGTTTCGTACCCGCTTCGACGGCTTCCCCGATGGCGTCGTCCTCGCGCTCGGTGAGCAAGGAGAAATCGAACGACACGCCCGAGACCCCGGCGCGCCGCAGCAGCCCGAAGGGCACCTCGGGCGCGCAGGAGTGGACGATGACCTCCCCGTCGTGGACGGCGAACAGGTCCCGCAGGGTCCCCTCGACGACCTGCCGGTCGACGGCGCGGTACGTGCGGTAGCCGCTGGCGGAGCGCACCCGGCCGAGCAGGACCGCCGTCAGCGAGGGCTCGTCGTACTGGAGGACGATCTCGGCGCCGGGGATCCGCCTGCGCACGTCGGCCAGGTGCTCGCGCACGCCTTCGGCGAGGGATCCGGCCAGGTCGCGGCAGGCGCCCGGGTCCTGGAGCAGGGCCTCGCCGCCGTGCATCTCCAGCGAGGCCGCGAGCGTCCACGGCCCGACGGCCTGGACCTTCAGCCGGCCCCGGTAGCCCTGGGTGAACTCCTCCAGGGCGTCGAGGTCTTCGCCGAGCCAGGAGCGGGCCCGCTTGCTGTCGCGGCCGGGCCGGTCGCTGATCCGCCAGCCGCTCGGCTCCACGTGCGCGTACATGTCCACGAGCAGCCCGAGGGAACGGCCGATCATGTCGGAGCCGGGCCCCCGGGCGGGCAGCTCGACGAGGTACGGGAACTCCTCGAAGGAACCGGTGACGGTCTTGGCGGCTTCGCGCGCGTCGCCGCCGGGGAGCGAGCCGATGCCGGTGGCTCCGCCGGTGGCACTCATCGGCCGGGCCTGACGGAGAGGTCGCTGACGACGGCGTCGCGGGGCAGGTCGACGGCCATGACGACGGTCGTCGCGACGGACTCGGGGTCGATCCAGTCGGCGGCGTCGTAGGACTCGCCCTCCTGCGAGCGGACCTTGGCCTGCATCGGGGTGGCGGTGCGGCCGGGGTAGACGGAGGTGACGCGGATGCCGTGTTCCTTCTCCTCCTCGCGCAGCGAGTCGGCGAGGGCCTTCAGCCCGTGCTTGGAGGCGGCGTACGCGCTCCACTCGGCGTGGGCGGCGAGGCCGGCGCCGGAGTTCACGAAGACCACGGTCGTGTGCGAGGCGCGCAGGGTGGGGAGGAGCAGGCGGGTCACCTCGGCGGGGGCGATGAGGTTGACGTTGAGCTGCTGGTGCCAGGTCTTGGGGCGCAGCTCGCCCACGGGCCCGAGGTCGACGATCCCGGCGATGTGCAGGAGGGAGTCGATGCGCTCCGGGATGGCCTGCTTGGAGAAGGCCCAGGAGAGCCGGTCGGGGTCGGCGAGGTCGCCGACGAGCGCACGGGATCCGGGGTAGCGCTCGGTGAGCTGCTTGGCGCGGGCCGCGTCGCGGGCGAGCAGGACGAGGTCGTCGCCACGGGCGTGCAGCCGGTTCGCGACGGCGGCGCCGATGCCGGAGCCGGCGCCGGTGATCAGGTGAGTAGCCATGCGGCCATGCTCGCACCCCGGCCCCGGACGGCCCTACCGGCTGGGCCCCCGGGCCGGACCCGGTCGCCGCGGCGGGGCCCCGGTCGCGGCGGGCCCCCGGCCACCGGGGGCGCGGCCCGGTGTCAGAGGCCGGCCGCCTCGCGCAGGGCGGCGGCCGTCTTCGAGGCGTCGTAGTCGGCGGGGACGCCGTCGACGAGGATGACGTCTCCCGCGATGTGGTTCGCGCGCAGCGGGATCAGCGCCCGGTAGGCGGGCGAGGCGTACCAGGCGCGGGCGCCTTCGAGGTCCGGGAAGGCGATCATGACGATCGTGCCGGGCCAGACGCCCTCCATGACCTCGACCTGCCGGCCGTGGACCAGGAAGCGGCCCTCGAAGGGGTCCATAGTGGCCTGGATCTCCTCGATGTAGCGCAGGACGTCCTCGTTCATGGTCTCGGGGCATATGTGGGCGATGGCGTAGGCGGTCATCTCGGGCCTCGTCTTCCGTGCCTCTTGCCTGCGGGATCGGCTTGTCGGTCCGATCCTGCCCGCCGGCGGCCCCGGAGGCGATTACCTCCGGGGTCATCGGCGGGCGGGTCAACCAGATGTGGCCGAAGCGGAGTTGGGGCGAAAGGTGCGACGGTAGGCGAGGGGGGAGACGCCGAGCGCCGTTCGCATGTGCTGGCGCAGCGAGTTGGCGGAGCCGAAGCCCGAGCGGTGGGCGACCAGGTCGACGGGCAGGTCGCTGGACTCCAGCAAGTGGCGTGCCACCTCCAGGCGGTGGCCGGTGAGCCACTGCACGGGGGTCATGCCCACTTCGTCGCGGAACCGCCGGGTGAAGGTGCGCAGGCTCATGCGCGCGTGGGCGGCCAGCTCGGCGAGCGCGATCGGCTCGGCGAGGCGTTCCAGGGCCCAGGCGCGGGTGGCGGTGGTGGCGGCGACCGTGGGTTCGGGCACGGGACGGTCGATGTACTGGGCCTGGCCGCCGTCGCGCCACGGCGGTACGACGCACAGGCGCGCGGCGCGGTTGGCGACGGCGGTGCCGTGGTCGCCCCGGATCAGGTACAGGCAGAGGTCGACGCCGGCGGCGACGCCCGCCGAGGTCAGGATGTCGCCGTCGTCGACGAAGAGCACCTCCTCGTCGAGCCGGACCCGCGGGAAGGCCCGCTGGAACTCGGGCGCGTGCAGCCAGTGCGTGGTCGCGGGCCGCCCGTCGAGCAGCCCGGCAGCGGCGAGGACGTAGGAGCCGGTGCAGATGGAGACGATCCGGGTGCCGGGCCGGATCGCGGCGAGGGCGTCCACGAGCTTCTGGGGCAGCGGCGCGCCCTCGATCAGCTCGTCCATGGCGTGGGTGGGCGGGACGACCACGGTGTCGGCGGCCGCCAGCGCCTCGGGGCCGGCCGAGACCCCGACGGTGAACCCGGCGTCGCTGCTCACGGGCGCGCCGTCGGCGGTGCAGACGGTCACCTCGTAGAGCGCTCGGCCGTCCTCGTCGAGGGCGTTGCCGAAGACCCGGGAGGGGATGCCGAGCTCGAAGGGCGGCACTCCTTCGAGGGCGAGTACGGCGACGCGGTGCGGGGTCGGCGAGGCGGTGGTGGACGCGGGGGCGGGGGCGGGCGCGTGGGACGGGGCCGGGGGCATGGCTGGAACCTGCATGGCCAGATCCTGTCAGATGGTGGCCGTCCGGCCAGCACCACGGGGCGGCGCGTCCGGCCAGGCTGGTGGGACGAGGCGCAGCGACCACCGCGGGGCCCGATCAGAGGAGACATCCATGCGTGCCGTCGTCGTCAGCCAGTGGGGCGGACCCGAAGTGCTCACCGAGACCGAGCTGGAGCGGCCCGAGCCCGGACCCGCCGAGATCCTGGTGCGGGTGCGCGCGGCGGGCGTGAACCCGGTCGACTGGAAGACCCGCGCCAGCGGCGGGCTGATCTCCTGGGCTGCGGTCCCGGCCGTCGGCTGGGACGTCTCGGGCACGGTCGAGGCGGTGGGCCCCGGCGTGACCCTGTTCCAGCCCGGCGACGAGGTCTTCGGCATGCCGCGCTTCCCGCACCAGGCCGGCGCGTACGCCGAGTACGTGACCGGTCCGGCCCGGCACTTCGTCCGCAAGCCCGGGAACATCGACCACACCGGCGCGGCCGCCCTGCCGCTGGCGGCCCTGACCGCCTACCAGGCGCTGATCGACACGGCGGGACTCACCGCCGGGCAGCGGGTGCTGATCCACGCGGCGGCGGGCGGCGTGGGCCACCTCGCGGTGCAGATCGCCAAGGCGTACGGGGCGTACGTGATCGGCACGGCCAGCGCGGGCAAGCACGAGCTGCTGCGCTCGCTGGGCGCCGACGAGCTGATCGACTACCGCTCCACCGACTTCGCCGGGGCCCTCGGCGAAGACGTCGACATCGTGCTGGACTCCGTCGGCGGGGACTACGGGCAGCGCTCGCTGGCGGTGCTGCGGCCCGGCGGGCACCTCGTGACCCTGCCGAGCCCGGACGACGTACCGGCGCACGCGCCCGGCGTGCACACCGGCTGGACCCTGGTGGAGCCGGACTACGCGGGCCTCAAGGCCGTCGCGGCCCTGGTGGCGGACGGCCGCCTGCGGCCCGAGATCGACACGGTGCTGCCGCTGGCCGAGGCCGCGAAGGCGCACGGGATCGGCGAACGCGGCCGCACCACCGGCAAGATCGTCCTGACGGTGGCCTGAACGGGCCCCGGCCTCGCGGGAGCGGGGCCGGGGCCCCGGCCCGGCCTGCCCGTCACAGCACTAGACCGTCGCGGCGGTGGCCCGGGTGGTCGTGGCGATGGTGGCGGAGCCGACCACGCGCGTGCCGTCGTAGAGGACGATCGCCTGGCCCGGAGCGACGCCGCGGACCGGCTCGGTGAAGGAGACGCGCAGTTCGCCGTCGACCAGCTCGGCGAAGACCTCGCTCTCGCCGCCGTGGGCGCGCAGCTGCGCGGTGTACGTACCGGGGGCGGCGGGGCTGGAGCCGCACCAGCGGGGGCGGATCGCGGTGAGGCCCGTGACGTCGAGGGCTTCGACGGGGCCGACGGTGACGGTGTTTTTCACCGGGGAGATGTCGAGGACGTAGCGCGGCTTGCCGTCGGGGGCCGGGTGGCCGATCCGCAGGCCCTTGCGCTGGCCGATGGTGAAGCCGAAGGCGCCCTCGTGGGTGCCGACCTTCTCTCCGGTGGCCTCGTCGACGATGTCGCCCTCGGCCTTGCCGAGCCGGCCGGCGAGGAAGCCCTGGGTGTCGCCGTCGGCGATGAAGCAGATGTCGTGGCTGTCGGGCTTCTTCGCGACGGCCAGGCCGCGCTCCTCGGCCTCGGCGCGGATCTCGTCCTTGGTGGTGAGCGTGTCGCCGAGCGGGAAGAGCGCGTGGGCGAGCTGCTTCTCGTCGAGGACGCCGAGGACGTACGACTGGTCCTTGGCCATGTCCGAGGCGCGGTGCAGCTCGCGGGTGCCGTCGTCGTTCAGGACGACGGTGGCGTAGTGGCCGGTGCAGACGGCGTCGAAGCCGAGGGCGAGGGCCTTGTCGAGCAGCGCCGCGAACTTGATCTTCTCGTTGCAGCGCAGGCACGGGTTCGGCGTGCGTCCGGCCTCGTACTCGGCGATGAAGTCCTCGACCACGTCCTCGCGGAAGCGTTCGGCGAGGTCCCAGACGTAGAACGGGATGCCGATGACGTCGGCGGCGCGGCGGGCGTCGCGGGAGTCCTCGATCGTGCAGCAGCCGCGGGCGCCGGTCCGGAAGGACTGTGGATTCGCGGAGAGCGCGAGGTGGACACCGGTCACGTCGTGTCCGGCTTCGACGGCACGGGCCGCGGCGACGGCGGAGTCCACGCCGCCGGACATGGCGGCCAGGATGCGCAGGGGGCGGGGGCTGCTCGGGAGGTTCTCAGTCATGGCACCGTCCAGGGTACGGGGAACCGCGCCGGGCCACAGCGCGTTATCGGGTCAGGGGGGTGCAGAGCCATGGGAAGCAAGGGCGACAGGGGTGCTACGGGCGCCAAGGCGGCCACGGGGACCAAGGGCGCGGCGGGAGCGCGGCGGCCGGGGCGGACCCGCAGGGCCTTGCTGTTCGGCGGGCTCGGGGTCGTCGCGGTGGCGGCGGTCGCGGGGCGGGACGAGGTCGGCCGGGCCTGGTGGCTGGTGCCCGGGGTGTCCAAGCCGCGCGAGGAAGGTGAGCTCGACCACGTCGGGGCGGGATGGACGGCGGCCTCGCCGGCGAACTGGCGGCTGGCGGACCGGCCCGCCGACTACCGGGTGGACCGGATCGTCGTGCATGTCACACAGGGCAGCTTCGCGTCCTCGGTGGACGCCTTCAAGAATCCGTTCCACCGGGCGTCGGCGCACTACATAGTCGGCCAGGACGGTCACATAGAGCAGATGGTGCGCGAGCTCGATGTCGCGTTCCACTCCGGCAACCGCTCCATGAACGAGCGCAGCGTCGGCATCGAGCACGTCGGTTTCGTGGACCGCCCGCAGGACTTCACGGACGCGATGTACGGGGCCTCGGCGCGGCTCGCCGCCGACGTCTGCCGGCGGTACGGCATACCGGCGGACCGCAAACACATCGTGGGCCACTCCGAGGTCCCGGGCGCCGACCACACGGACCCGGGCCGCCACTGGGACTGGGACCGCTACCTCCGCATGGTCGGCGAGGCGGTCGGCGGCGCCGCCGGCTGAGGCCCACGGGTCGCAGGCGCCGCTCGCCGAGGCCCCCGGCCACTAGCTGAGGCCCGCCGTGCGGGCGCGGGCCACGGCCGGGCCGATGGCGGCGGCCACCGCGTCGACATCGGCCTTCGTGGACGTGTGGCCGAGGGAGAAGCGCAGGGTGCCGCGGGCGAGTTGGGGGTCCGTGCCGGTGGCCAGCAGGACGTGGCTGGGCTGGGCCACGCCCGCCGTGCAGGCCGAGCCCGTGGAGCACTCGATGCCCTGGGCGTCGAGGAGCAGCAGCAGGGAGTCGCCCTCGCAGCCGGGGAAGCTGAAGTGGGCGTTGGCGGGAAGCCGGCCGACGGGGTCGCCGCCCAGGACCGCGTCCGGGACCTCGCGGAGCACGGCGGCGACGAGCTCGTCGCGCAGCGCGCCGATCTCGGCGGCGAAGCGTTCGCGCCGCTCGGCGGCGAGCACGGCGGCCACCGCGAAGGCGGCGATCGCCGGGACGTCGAGGGTGCCGGAGCGCACGTGCCGCTCCTGGCCGCCGCCGTGCAGGACGGGTACGGGGCTCTGGTCGCGGCCGAGCAGCAGCGCGCCGATCCCGTACGGCCCGCCGACCTTGTGGCCGCTGACGGTCATGGCGGCGAGGCCGCTGCCGCCGAAGCGGACGTCGAGCTGGCCGAAGGCCTGGACGGCGTCGGAGTGCAAGGGGATGCCGGACTCGGCCGCGATGGCGGCCAGTTCCTCGACCGGCATGACGGTGCCGATCTCGTTGTTGGCCCACATGACGGTGGCGAGGGCGACGTCCCCGGGGTTCCGCGCGATCGCTTCGCGGAAGGCCTCGGGGTGGACGCGGCCGTAGCGGTCGACGGGGAGGTAGTCGACGCGGGCCCCTTCGTGCTCCGCGAGCCAGTGCACGGCGTCGAGGACGGCGTGGTGCTCCACGGGGCTGGCGAGGATCCGGGTCCGGGCGGGGTCGGCGTCGCGGCGGGCCCAGTAGAGCCCCTTGACGGCGAGGTTGTCGGCCTCCGTGCCACCCGCGGTGAAGACCACCTCGCTCGGACGGGCTCCGAGTGCCTCGGCGAGGGCCTCACGGGCCTCCTCGACGGTGCGGCGGGCGCGGCGGCCGGCGGCGTGCAGGGAGGACGCGTTGCCCGTGACGCCGAACTGCGCGGTCATCGCCGCAGCGGCCTCCGGAAGCATCGGAGTGGTGGCGGCGTGGTCGAGGTAGGCCATGATCCTGCGATTCTACGAGTCCCCCGTGCCGCGGATTCCCGCGCGGGGGCACGGCCGGCCCGCAGGAGCGGCCCGCGTCCTGTACGGACCCGCTGCCCGGGGGCCGGTGAGGCCCGCCGGGGCCGAGCCGTGCGAGGGGCGCGTCAGGAGACCGTGCGCGGGGCGCGGGCCAGCTGGCGGGACTGGGCCACCAGGCGGTCCGTCGAGTCCCAGACCTCCGCGTCCTCCTCCAGGAAGCCGCCCGCGAGGTTGCGGGTGGTGATGGCGACGCGCAGCGGCCCGGGCGCCGGGCGGTGCCGGACGTGGGTGGTGAGTTCCACGGTCGGGGTCCAGCCGACGAGGCCGAGGTCGAACGAGGTCGGCGGGAGCGCGTCGACCGCCAGCAGCAGCGAGAGGGGATCCGCGTCGCGCCCGTCGGCGAGCTCGAACCAGGACCGCATCTCGCCCTTGCCCGACGGCTGTCCGACCGCCCACCCTGCCGTCGCCGGGTCCAGCCGCAGCCGGAGCCGGTCCACGATCGCGGAGCTGCCGGGGATCGGGGCCGGGCCGGCCTCGGGGCCGAGGCAGTCCTGGTAGGCGGGGATGGCCGGCGGGAGGGCCGTGGTGTGGACGGCGTCCGGGAGCGCGGACAGGTCCCCGTACGAGGCGAGGACGCGGATGCGCTCGATCTCGGTGCCGTTCTCGTCGTACTGGAAGAGCGAGGCCTGGCCGGTGGAGAGCGTGCGGCCGACGCGTACGACCTCGGTGCGGATCACGGCGGGGCCGGGCACGGACGAGGTCAGGTAGTGCGCCGAGACCGTGAACGGGTCCGGGTGCGGCAGGGTCGCCGACAGGGCGCGGCCGACGAGGGCCAGGAGGTAGCCGCCGTTGACGGCGGTGATGATCGTCCATCCGGCGGAGAGGTCCGCGTCGTACACCCCGGGGTCGCCCGCGCGGGCGATGACGGCGGTGTCGCGGTCGAACTCGCTGTCGCCGATGGTGGCCTGGGCAGCTGCGTGTGACATGGGACGACGGTACAACGGGATGACTACTAAGCGGTAGCTTTCTTCCGTCGCGGCCTCATCACGGCTCCGCCTCACGGCTCCGCGTCGGCTCCGCGTCGCCTGCGCGTCGGCTCCGCGTCGGCCGCGCCCCCGGTCGCGCCCTACGGCTCCTCCGCCACCGCCGAGCGCCGGTTCCACGCGAGCGGCGCCCGCAGGTGGTAGCGGATGGCCAGGAGCCGGAGCACGAAGGTGGTGACGATCGCGACGGCCGTCGTGAGGGCGTTCAGGGTGTCGAAGCTGATGAAGAGCGCCACCAGCGAGGCTCCGATGACGGCCGGCACGGCGTACATCTCGCGGTCGCGCAGCAGCGAGGGCACCTCGTTGACGAGCACGTCGCGCAGCACGCCCCCGCCGACGGCCGTGGCCAGACCGAGCGCGGCGCAGGCGGTGAGGCCGAGGCCGTACTCGTACGCCTTCGTCGTGCCCGTCACGCAGAACAGTCCGAGGCCGGCCGCGTCGCAGACGTTGATCGCACGGTTGATCCGCTGGACCTCGGGGTGCAGGAAGAAGACGATCGCGGCGGCGACCAGGGGCGTGACGAAGAAGCCGAGGTCGCTGAAGGCGGCGGCGGGCGTCGCGCCGATGACGATGTCCCGGAAGAGGCCGCCGCCGAGGGCGGTGACGAGCGCGAGGACGACGATGCCGAAGACGTCGAAGTTCTTGCGCACGGCGAGCAGGGCGCCGGCCAGGGCGAAGACGAAGATGCCCGCGAGGTCCAGGCCGTGCTGGATTCCGGGCGGGAAGAGATCGTGGAGCACGGCCCCATTCTGCCGGTCGCCTCGCGGCTTGCCCGAACGGGTGGGCCGGCGGCGGCCCCGGCACGCCGCGCCTGGGACTCCCGGGGATCACCCTGGGAGCCCCGGGCGCTCGGGCGCGGCCCGGCTGCCCCGCTACTCCACGACCGTGGACACCACGTCCGCCGCGCCCGGCAGCGCCGGGTCGCCGGGAGCCTGGTCGGGGGCGTTCTCCGGGTGGTGGCAGGCCACCTGGTGGCCGGTCTTCAGGGCGACGAGCGGCGGCTCCTGCACCGTGCAGACCTGCGTGGCCTTCCAGCACCGCGTGTGGAAGCGGCAGCCGCTCGGCGGCGAGATCGGCGAGGGCACGTCGCCCTTCAGCAGGATGCGGCCGCTCTTCGCGCCGCGCCGCCTCGGGTCCGGTACCGGCACGGCCGACATCAGCGCGGTCGTGTACGGGTGCATCGGCGCCTCGTACAGGGACTTGCGGTCGGCGAGCTCCACGATCTTGCCGAGGTACATGACCGCGATGCGGTCCGAGACGTGCCGGATGACCGACAGGTCGTGCGCGATGATCACGTACGTGAGGCCGAGCTCCTGCTGGAGGTCGTCCAGCAGGTTGACCACCTGGGCCTGGATCGACACGTCCAGCGCCGAGACCGGCTCGTCCGCGACGACCAGCTTTGGCTTGAGCGCGAGCGCCCGCGCGATGCCGATGCGCTGGCGCTGGCCGCCGGAGAACTCGTGCGGGTAGCGGTTGTAGTGCTCCGGGTTGAGGCCCACCAGGGAGAGCAGTCGCTGCACCTCCGCCTTGAGGCCTCCCTCGGGCTGGACGCCCTGGAGCTTGAACGGCGCGCCGACGATGGTGCCCACCGTGTGCCGGGGGTTCAGCGAGCCGTACGGGTCCTGGAAGATCATCTGCACGTCGCGCCGCAGCGGGCGCATGCCGCTGACGCTCAGGTGCGTGATGTCCTTGCCCTCGAACTCGACCTTGCCGTCCGTCGGTTCGAGCAGCCGCGTGATCAGCCGGCCCATGGTGGACTTGCCGCAGCCGGACTCGCCGACGATGCCGAGGGTCTCACCGGGGTAGACCTCGAAGTCGATGCCGTCGACGGCCTTCACGGCCCCGGCCTGGCGGCGCAGCAGCCCCTTGGTGATGGGGAAGTGCTTGACCAGGCCGGTCACCTTCAGCAGCGGTTCGGGGGACGAGTCCGCCTGTGCCGGGACCGCGCCCGCGGCCGTCCCCGCTTCCGTCTTCTTCTTATCGGTCACAGCTTCGGCGCAATCTCTTCGGTCCAGATCCGGTTCCGCTGCTCCGGGGAGAGGTGGCAGGCGGCCCAGTGCCGGCCGTCACCGTCCGCGGATCCGTCGACCAGGGCCAGTTCGGGGCGCTGGGTACGGGTGATGCCGCCCTTGGGGAGGTCGGCGTACGGGCAGCGCGGGTGGAAGGCACAGCCGCTCGGGATGTTGATGAGGCTGGGCGGCGATCCCTTGACCGGGATGAGGCGCTCGGTCTGGTCGCGGTCGATGCGCGGCATCGAACCGAGCAGGCCCCAGGTGTAGGGGTGCCGGGGCTCGTAGAAGATCTTCTCGGCGCTGCCGCGCTCCACGCACCGGCCGCCGTACATCACGAGGATGTCGTCGGCCATCTCGGCGACCACGCCGAGGTCGTGCGTGATCATGATGACCGCGGAGCCGAACTCCTTCTGCAGGTCCCGGATCAGGTCCAGGATCTGCGCCTGGACGGTGACGTCCAGGGCGGTGGTCGGCTCGTCCGCGATGAGCAGCTCGGGGTTGTTGACCAGCGACATCGCGATCATCGCGCGCTGGCGCATGCCGCCCGAGAACTCGTGCGGGTAGGAGTCCACGCGCTGCTGGGGCTCCGGAATGCCGACGCGGTCGAGCATCTCGACGGCGCGCTTGCGCGCCGTCTTCTTGTCCACGTCGTGGTGCGTCCGGTAGGCCTCGACGATCTGCTTGCCGACCGAGTAGTACGGGTGCATCGCGGACAGCGGGTCCTGGAAGACCATGGCCATCTTGCGGCCGCGCAGGGTGCGTACGTGGTCGTCGTCGGCCTTGATCAGGTCCTCGCCGTCGAGCACCACCTCGCCCGAGATCTGCGGGCGGTTGCGGACGTGGCCGGTGCGGTGCAGGCCCATGATCGCGAGCGAGGTCACCGACTTGCCGGAGCCGGATTCGCCGACGATGCCGAGGGTCTTGCCGCGCTCCAGGTCGAAGGAGAGCCCGTCGACGGACTTGACCAGGCCGTCGTCGGTCGGGAAGTGCACCTTGAGGTCGCGCACCGAGAGGAAGGCCCGGTCCCGCACCCCGCCCTGCTCGGGCACGAAGGCGGGGCCGGTGGCGGGGGCCGCCGCGGAACCGGACGCGGAGCCCGGCACGGCTGCGGACGCGGCCTTGGCGTCAGTGGTGTGGTTCTCGGTCACGTCAGCCTCACGCGCGGGTCGATGACGGCGTACAGCAGGTCCACGATCAAGTTGGCCAGCACCACGAAGAGCGCGGCGAGCAGGGTGACGCCCATGATGACCGGGAGGTCGCCCGCGCTGATGGCGGCGACGGCGGCCGTCCCCAGACCCTGGAAGTTGAAGGTCGTCTCAGTGAGCACCGCGCCGCCGAGGAGTCCGCCGAGGTCGAGGCCGAACATCGTGACGACCGGGGTCAGGGTGGAGCGCAGGGCGTGCTTGCGGATGACCACGCTCTCCTTGAGCCCCTTGGCGCGGGCGGTGCGGATGTAGTCCTCACCGAGCACTTCCAGCATCGTGGCGCGGGTGATGCGGGCGTAGGTGGCGGCGAAGAGGAACGCCAGGGTCACCCAGGGAAGGATCAGGGAGTTGAGCCAGGCGCCCGGATCCTCGGTGAGCGGTCTGTAGTTGGAGACGTCCAGCCAGCCGAGGCTGTAGACGAAGACCGCGGGGGCCACCATGCCGGTGAAGAAGATCGGCAGGGAGACGCCGGCGAGGGCTCCGACCATGACGGTGCGGTCGACGGCGGTCCGGCGCT
Organism: Streptomyces sp. ISL-66; assembly: GCF_018614135.1. Taxonomy (GTDB): domain Bacteria; phylum Actinomycetota; class Actinomycetes; order Streptomycetales; family Streptomycetaceae; genus Streptomyces. The sequence continues at coordinate 5,608 of NZ_JAGGOW010000126.1, read as the reverse complement.
TGAGCGCGGAGATCACACCGGTGGCCACGCCGGCGATCAGCCAGATGACGGCCGCGCCGAGCGCGAGCGACAGGGTGACCGGCATGCGGTCGACCATGGTGTCCCAGACGGGGACCTCGGTCTTGAAGGAGTAGCCGAAGCACGGGGCCGCACAGTGCGTGATCTCGGTGCCGCCGTCGTAGTCCCGACCGGTGAAGATGCCCTTCATGAAGATCAGGTACTGCTCGGAGATGGGCTTGTCGAAGCCCATCTTGACCCGGATGCCCGCCAGGGCGGTCGCGTTGGTCTCGCGTCCGGCATACATGAGCGCCGGGTCGCTGCCGGTCAGCTTCGGGACCGCGAAGAAGATGCCGAAGGTGACCGCGGAGACCACCAGCAGCGTTGCGGCGACGTTGAAAAGTCGCCGTATGAGGTAGACGAGCACTGCAGTCGGCCGCTCGGGCCGACGGCCGCCGCCCCTTGTGGGGACGACAACCGCCGCCTGCGGCCTTCACCTGCCCTTCGGACTAGCGCATGTGCGGTGAAGGCGTAACCAGCTGGAATCTGACGAGCCGTACGGTCGGCCGCCCGACGGATCGGACGTGTCGGGCGGCCTCGGGGACCGTGGTGCGGCTGCGACCGACTACTTCATGACGCCGAGGGTGGCAAGGTCGATCTTGCCCAGGGAGTCGTTGAAGTAGACGTTGGTCAGGCGCGGGTTGTGGTAGACGAAGGCCTTGTCGAAGTTGATCGGCAGGTACAGCGCCTTCTCCATGACCTTCTTGTTGATCTGGGTGTACAACGGCGCGGCGGCCTCCGGAGTGGCGGCGGCAGCGGCGGTCTTGAACAGCCCGTTGATCTCCGGGTCGTTGATCTCGGTGTAGTTGTTGTTGCCGTTCGGCAGGATGAACGACCCGTCGACCAGCGGCTGCAGGAAGCCCGAACCGGAGTTGTAGTCGGCACCCCAGCCCATGACGATGATGCCGTAGCCCTTGGCCTTCACGTTCTCCGGCGAACCGATGACGGAGGACGAGAGCTTGCCGTCGTACTGGTCGATCGTGACCTTGATGCCGACCTTGTCGAGGGCCGCCTGCAGGGACTCGGCGGACTTGACCTCGGGGGCACGGTTGTTGCGGACCGCGATGGTGGTCGTGAACCCGTCCGGCTTGCCACAGGCCTTGAGGGCCTCCTTGGCCTTCTCGATCTGGGGCAGGCCCTTGGTCAGGCCGTACGGGTCGTAACCCTTGTCGGAGCCGGGGATGCCGGGCGGCAGCATGTTCGCGCCGAGGTCACCGCTGGTCGGGCCGCCGCGGGCGGTCTGCAGCGACTTGCTGTCGGCCGCGTAGATGACGGCCTTGCGGCACTCGACGTTGTCGAACGGGGCGACGGTCGTCGGGAAGGCGAAGTAGCGGATGTAACCCGTGAACGGGTTGTCCGCGTTGGCCTTGAGCGCCTCGTCCTTGAGGACCTTGTTCTTGCCGGCGGCCTGCATGCCCGTGCCGTCGACCGCGAGGTCGATGTCACCGGAGAGCAGACGCGCGTCCATGTCGTCCGGGTTGGTGGTCACCGTGAAGGTGACCGAGTCCGGCAGGCCCGTACGGATCGTGTCCGTCTTCGGGTCCCAGTTCTCGTTGCGGACGAAGGTCGCGCCCTTGCTCGCCGTGAACTCCGACACCTTGTAAGGACCGGTGGCGACCGGCTTGTTGGTGTAGGTGGCGCCCGTGTCCTTGGCCGCGGGGACCGGGGAGGAGGAGGGCATCGCCAGCAGGTACTTGAAGTCGGAGTTCGCGCTCGCCAGGTTGAAGACGATCGTCTTGTCGTCCGGCGTCTCGACGGACTTCAGACCCATCTTGTTGGGGTCGGTGTCCTTGTACGGGCCGGGGTACTTCTGGCCCTGGTCGAGCAGGTCGATCAGGTACGTGGGACCGCCGGACAGCACGTCCTGCGCGAAGACGCGCTCGATGCCGTACTTGAAGTCCTTCGAGGTGATCGGCGTGCCGTCCTCGAACTTGACGCCGTCCTTGATCTTGACGGTGTAGGCCTTGCCGTCGTTGCTCAGGACCGGGTCGGCCGCGGCGAGGTCCGGGACCAGCTTGGTGCCCGCGGCGCCCGGCTTGCTGTCGTACGCGAACAGCTGGCGGATGTAGAGCCGCTGCAGGTTCCACACGAAGCCGTAGTACGCGCGCGCCGGGTCGAGGTAGTCGACGTCCTGGGGCGACCAGAGCTTGAGCTCTCCGCCCTTGGTGGTCGACGGGTTCACGATGCCGGTGGTGGCGGCGTTGAAGCCGGTGGCGCCGGCGGCGGGCTTGCCCTCGGACGGCTTCTTGTCGTCGTCACCGCCGCACGCTGCTGCGGACATCGACAGGGCAGCGACCACCGCGGTGATCGCGAGCGCCTTCTTTCTGCGGATCACGTTGTTCAACCTCCATAGGTGGGTGAATCCTTGAAGCGGTTCAGCTGCCCTTGGGATCGAGTGCGTCGCGCAGCCCGTCCCCGAAGAGGTTGAACGCCAGGACGGTGATGAAGATCGTCATACCGGGGACCACCATGTACATGGGGTCGTCCTGGTAGATGGGGATGGCATCCGACAGCATCTTTCCCCAGGAGGCGGTGGGCGGCTTGACGCCGGCACCGAGGAAGCTGAGGGCCGCCTCCGTCAGGATGTTCGTCGGGATGATCAGCGTCGTGTAGACGAGGATCGGCGCGAACAGGTTCGGCAGCAGCTCCTTGATCAGGATGTAGCCGCGGCCGGCGCCCAGGCTGCGCGCCGCCTCGACGTACTCGCGTTCGCGCAGCGAGATCGTCTGGCCGCGCACGATGCGGCCGATGTACGGCCACCCGAAGAAGCCGATGACGACGACGAGCACGCCCATGCGGACGCCGGAACCGGTGAAGCCCCAGAGGGAGTTGGGGACCACGGAGACCAGGGAGATGGTGAACAGCAGCTGCGGAAAGGCCAGCAGCAGGTCCATCGTGCGGCTGATGAGGCCGTCGACCCAGCCGCCGAGGAAACCGGCCAGGGCGCCCAGCAGGCTGCCGAGGACGACGGAGACGAAGGCTGCGAGGAACGCGACGACCAGGGAGATGCGGGCGCCGAAGACGATCCGGCTGAACACGTCGCGCCCGTTGGTCGGTTCGACACCCAGCAGGTAGTCGGGGCTGATGCCGCCGAAGGATCCGAGCGGTGTGCCGAATTCCGGGTCGAGGAGATCTTCGTGGAACTCGTTGGGCGGGTGGCCCAGCAGGCTCACGATCAGCGGGGCGAAGACCGCCACCAGGATCAGGAAGATCACGACCACGCCGCCCGTCAGCGCGACCTTGTCGCGCTTGAGCCGCATCCAGGCGATGCGGCCGGGCGAGCGGCCTTCGATGGCCTTGGCTGGGACGTCGGCTACGGACACGGGTGCGGGAGTCTCCGCGCTCGTGTCGTGCAGTGGTGCCGTCATCGTGGTGGGGACCCCTCTCGGCCGACGGGTGGGCCGGCCCATGCCCGCCGCTGTGGCGGCGTTGGTGCGGAGTGGCGCTCGGAGTGCGGAGTGCTGGAAGAAGTGCGGGAGGCCCGAGTGCGCGGGAGGCGCACTCGATGCCGTGCGGTGCGGTGTTGCGGTACTGGCGTAGCTGGTGGTGCGCGTGATGCCGTGCGAAACGACAAGCCGATTTCCCGTGGCAAGTCCGCCTCCGGGAGGACTGACCTGCTCTTGGGTGGGGAGTCTTCATCGGGCGCTCGATCAGCCGCCAGACCCGCAGGTGAATGGATGCGTAACCGTGATGTGAGGGTCGAGTTCCCGTTATCCGGACTTCGCTGCCACCTCAGCGGAGCAAGACCGTCCGTTCGGTACGGAACCGGACATGACACCCAACTCGGCGCACTCACGCGCCTATGGGGCGTACATCAGCGGCGAAATCAGGACAACGCAAAGGCCGCACGGAACGACTGTTCCATGCGGCCCCGAATGGCTTGATACCGATGTCTCAGTACGCGGGCGCCTGTCCCTCGCGGTCGTAGAAGGGCCGGGCTTGCGCCCGGAGCCACATCGCCACGGGATCGTGCTCGTCCGCGAGCGCGACCGTGCACACGGGCACGCCCTCGGGGACCACGCCGATCGACTGGCGCATCATCTCCCGCACGGATTCCAGCGCGGGCGCGGAGGCGTCGTACAGGTCGAGCCCGACGGCGAGGTACGGGGACCCGAGCGCGGGCTGCACCCAGGCACGGCGCAGCGAGCGGACGGCGGGCGTGCGGTGCGCGTGCTGCGTGAGCAGCCCGTAGAACTGCGGGAGCTCCAGGGCGGGCTCGCCGAGGCGCAGCGGCCCGGCCGGCATCCGGTCCAGGCCGGTGGCGATCCGGCGCAGGTCGGCCCAGGGGATGCCGACACCGCCGCCCTGGGCGTGGGGATTGAGCCACAGCCCCCAGCGGTCGGGGTAGAGGGCGCGGGCGATGTCCCGGCCGGTGACCACCTCGTAGCCCCGGTTCCAGCCGCTGGCGGCCAGCTCCTGCGGGGAGGTCACGCAGGGCGCGTACCCGAGGTTCTCGACCTCCATGCCGCCGTACTGGGCGTCCGGGGAGCCGGGCCGCCCTTGCCACAGCAGCATCCACAGCCGGCCCTCGGCGAGGGCGTGCAGGAGCGACTCGTAGCTCTCATAGCGCCCGGGAGTCACCTGGCGCAGCATGTGCTCGACCTGCCCGACCGCGGCCGTGCCTGACGCACTCACCCGGTACCCCTCTTCGTCTCTTCGTCCGCCCGTCGTCCACGTGTGTCCGCGACCAGCTTAAGCGTGCCTACGGGAGGTAGAAGGGGCGCACGCGCTCACGAATAAAGTCGACGACCGGGTCCTCGGCGGCGTCCAGGAGGATCAACTGCACAGGCCAGGGCGCCGGTACGCGTGCCAGGGCGCGGCCCAGGGCCTCCATCGGGGCGTTCCGCATGCCGGTCTCCCATCCCACCAGCTGGACGCCGACGTACAGCTCCGGAGCCCCGCCCTCGACGCTGGCGAGGCAGCGGTGCGCTGCCAGGACCACTCCGGTGGCCCGGAACTCCTCGGCGGCGGCGGCCAGGAAGTCCACCGGGTCCTGCTGCCAGTCGGGCTCGAAGAGCCGGACCCGGCCCCCGGAGCCGGGGCCGTCGAGGGGGCTGTGGCCCACGCGGCAGAGCTCCGCGACGGCGGGCGGGGGCAGCGGTGCGCCCACGGCCCCCTCGGGGTTGAGCGCGATGCCGAGCTGCGGGGGCAGGCCGCGGGCGAAGTCCACGGCGGGGGCGACGGCGAAGTCCATGGCGGGTCCGGCGCAGGCGCGGAACTGCTCCTCGGAGGTGTAGACGGGCACGTACGCGGCGCCGTTGATCTCCATGGTGGGCAGGCTCAGGCTGCCCACACCGCCGGGCAGCGGGATCCACACGTGGCTGCGCCCGAGCACCTCGACGATCCGCCCGCCGGCGTCCGTCTGCCCCAGGGCAGCCCCGAGCACCCGCTCCAGCTCGTTACCCGGCCACATGTACGCCTCCGCCTCGCTTCCGCTCACCCTTGTCCGCCCCGAGGTTAGCGGTCGGCCGCGCACCGCCCGCCGGGGGCCGGTCCGGCGCCGGGGGGCGGTAGCCGGCGCCGCGGGCCGTGCGGGCCGTGCGGCCCGTGC
>NZ_JAGGOW010000125.1 GCF_018614135.1 Streptomyces sp. ISL-66 | reverse complement strand
AGCTGCCCGGCCCCGCGCGGAGCCGCCGCCGGGCAGCCGTGACGCGGGCAGCAGCCCCACGGCGGCCAGCGCGGCCAGGGCGGCGGCCGAAGTCCCCGTGCCCGAAGTCCCCGTACCCGAAGCCCCGGTGCCCGCGGCCACCGCGATCCCGAAGGCCGGTCCCACGTTCATGGCCGTCTGCTTGAGCCCGCCCACCACCCCCGCGTACCCGGCCGGGGCGTCCCCGACGACCGTGCCGGTGGCCGTCACCATCACGGCGGCGAAGCCCGCGCCCAGCACGCCGAAGCCCCACCCCGGGGTCAGCCCCAAGATCCCGAGTGCCACGAGCCCGGTCCCCGCCACCGCCGTCCCGCGCGCCCCGAACCTGCGCAGCGCGGCCCCCGCCACCGGCGAGCCGACGACCATGGCGGCGGTCATCGGCAGCACGCGCAGCCCGGTCGCCAGCGGCCCCTGCCCCGCCGCGTCCTGGAGCGCGAAGCTTGCCCCGAAGAGGGCTCCGAACATCGCGGCGGAGACCAGGGCCAACAGCGCCATCGAAGCGGTCACCGGGACGGAACGGGCCACCGCGCGCGGCACCAGCGGCTGCGCGGACCGCCGCTCCGACCGTCCGAGCAGGGCCGCGAGCACGGCCGCCGCGGCGAACCCGGCCAGGGTGCCCGGCCCCGCCCAGCCGTGTTCCGGTACGCCGGCCAGCGCGTGCACGAACACCGCGAGGGCCGCGACGAGCAGGGCCGCACCGGCCGCCGGGATCCTCCCGGGCTCCGTACGCGGCGGCGCGGGGAGCCGTACGAACGCGGTCGCGGCGGCGATCAGCAGGGCGGCGGGCACGTTCGCGACGAACACCGCGCGCCAGCCGAAGTGTTCCACCAGCACGCCGCCGAGGAGCGGCCCCGCCGCCGCGGCCAGCCCGATCGCCGCGGTCCGGACCGCGACCGGACCGCCGAGCCGGTCGGGCGGGTACGCGAGCCGCAGCACGGCGAGGGTCGCGGGCTGCAGCAGCGCCCCGAACAACCCCTGCGCCGCGCGCAGGGCGATCACCGAGGAGACCCCGGGTGCGAGCGCGATCCCCGCCGAGGTCGCGGCGAAGCCGAGTACGCCCGTGAACAGCAGCCGTGCGTGCCCGTACCGGTCGCCGAGCCGACCGGCGACGACCAGGAAGGCGGCCACGGCCAGCAGGTAGGCCGTGCTCGTCCACTGCACTTCGGCCAGGCTGGCGTCCAGGCCCCGCCGCAGGCTGGGCTGCGCCATGAGCAGCACCGTCCCGTCGAGGGCGACGAGCATGGCGCCGGCCGCGCTGACGAGGAGCGCGAGCCGGGGCCGCCCGGCCGGCTGCACGCGCGGCTCCACGGCCCGCTCCGTGCGCGGGCTCACGGCCGCAGGTGCGCGCCGAGGGCGGCGTCGACGACGTGGTCGACGGAGGCTTCCGGGTCACCGCCGAGTACGAGCGGCAGACTGCCCCAGGCCCACAGCTGCGCCACGCCGTGCAGGTTGGCCCACAGGGCGGCGGCGGTGATCCGCGGGGCGCCGGGCGTCCCGCACCGGTCGACGAGCGAGACGAGCAGCCCGAACAGCGGCAGCGTGGAATCCCGCAGCGGGGCCCCCGGCGGTCCGTCCTGCCCGGTGCTGTCCAGGAGGTCGTGGCGGAACATCAGCTCGAACATGCCGCGGTTCTCCAGCGCGTAGCCGACGTACGCGCGCCCCAACGCCCGCAGCTGCTCGCGCGCTTCGCCCGTCCCGGGGCCCGCCGAGGACTCCGGGTCCGTCCCGGAGCCCGTTACCGAGGCCCTCGCACCCGCCGACATCGCGGCCGGGAAACGGGAGCCGAGGTCTTCGAACCCGCGCCGGGCGATGGCGGACAGGAGCGCGTGATGCGTGGGGAAGTACCGCCGCGGCGCACCGTGGGATACCCCCGCGCGGCGGGCGATCTCCCGCAGGCCGAGGGCGGCCGTCCCTTCGGTGGTCACGAGCTGCACGCCGACGTCGATCAGCCGCTCGCGCAGCCCTCTGTCCTGATCCATAGACACTGTCTACCACGTGCGGGTAGACAGTGTCTATCACCCGCACTCCGGGATGATGGGAGGAGCGCGACCGGGCGAGGGGCCCGGCCCGGCCGAGGAAGAGGTGACCTGCCATGGCGGAGAACGAGGCGCACGAGGCCGGGCCGTCGGCGAGGAATCTGGACGAGGGCCGCCTGATGAAGGAGCTCGAAGCCATCCACCGCACGCGCCACGAGACCTTGCTGCACGGCTCGGACGACGCGCTGATCACCCACACGCAGCGGATGGACGAGCTGGAGCGCGAGTACGTGCGCCGCCACCCGGAGCGGGCCCAGACGCCCGGCCGCACCCGCTCGGGCGCCCGTGCCCGTACGGGGGCGGAAGAGCGGGGCTAGTCGCAGCAGCGCGCGCAGCAGCACGAACAGCGGCTCCCGTGGATCAGATTTGCTTCATGTGAGACAAATTTGTATCGTTTGATACGAAGGAGGATCACATGGTGCACGAAGAAGAGCTGCTCGACGGCGTCGCCCGCGTCCTCGCCGGCGACCACAGCGCCTCCATGGGGAACATCGCCGCGGGCATCGGTACCAGCCGCGCCACGCTGAGCCGTCGCTACGCCACCCGCGAGGCCCTGCTCAAAGCCGTGGCCGCCCGGGCCATCGAGGTGGTCGACGGCTGCCTGATCCCGGCCGACCTGCCGGACACCGCCGACGCCGCGGCCTTCGACGCCGCGCTGGAGCGGCTCGTCACCGGTCTGCTGCCCGCCGCGCACCTGTACGGGTTCACCTCGCGCGACGCCACCGTGCTCGCGGACCCCGAGTTCCGGGCTGGCATCGAGCGCCAGGACCAGCGGGCACTCGCCTTCCTGGCCCTGGGCCAGCGCCTCGGGCGGCTGCGCGCGGACCTGCCCGCCTACTGGATCTGGTACTCGCTCTGGGGCCTGCTCGACGCCGCCGCCGAGGGAGTCCGTGACGGGCACCTCGCCCGCCGGGACATCGGCAGGCTCGTCCTCGCCTCCTTCCTCAGCGGAACCCGGCCGTCCCCCGCCGCGTGATTCCCGCACCCCCGCGCACGACCCCGAACGGAACTCCCATGCACACCCCCACGCAGGACCCGCGCCGCTGGATCGTGCTCGCGATCCTCTCCGGCAGCCTCCTGCTCATCTCGATGGACACCACGATCCTCAACGTGGCGTTCCCCTCGCTCGTCGGAGACCTCCAGCCGGGCGCCGTACAGCAGCTGTGGATCATCGACGTCTACGCGCTAGCCCTCTCCGGCCTGCTCGTCACCGCCGGCGCCCTCGGCGACCGCTGGGGCCGCAAGCGGCTGCTGATGGCCGGTTTCGGCATCTTCGCCGTCGCGTCGCTCATCGCCGTCCTCTCCACCGAGGCCTGGCACGTCATCGCCGCCCGCGCCCTCCTCGGCGTCGGTGGCGCGGCGATCATGCCGTCCACCCTGTCGATCCTGCGCGGCGTCTTCACCGACGCCAAGGAGCGGGCCTTCGCCCTCGCCGTCTGGGCGGCCGTCTTCGGCGGAGGCATGGCCTTCGGCCCGGTCGTCGGCGGTCTGCTCGTCCAGGACTACGGCTGGCACTCCGCCTTCCTCCTGAACCTGCCCGTCACCGCGGTCATCGTCGTGGCCGGACTGCGCTACCTGCCCGAATCCCGCTCCCCGCGCTCCACCGGGGCCTGGGACTGGTGGGGCGTCGGCCAGTCCATCGTCGGCATGCTCGCCCTCGCGGGCGGCATCAAGCAGCTCGGCAAGAGCGGCATGGCCGACCCGCTGCCGTGGGCCCTGCTCGCGCTCGCCGTGATCTCGCTGACCGTGTTCGTACGCCGCCAACTGCGCCTGGACAGCCCGTTGCTCCAGGTCCGGCTGTTCACCAAGCCCGCCTTCAGCGTGGCCGCCACCGCGATCTTCCTGCCCATGGTCGGCATGGGTGCGGTCCTCTTCCTGGTCACCCAGTGGTTCCAGTACGGCCAGGGCTACACCCCGCTGGAGGCGGGCCTGCGCCTGCTGCCCGCCCCGCTCGCGCTGATCTGCGCCTCGATGGCCGCCCCCACCCTCATGCAGCGCTTCGCGATCCGCCACGTCCTCGGCGGCGGTCTGACCCTCCTCGGGGCGGGCATGGCGCTGCCCTGGGTCCTCCAGCAGTTCACCGCGCTCGGCTATCCGGCCTTCGCCGTCGCCCTGACCGTCATGGGCCTGGGCGCGGGCATCGCCACCACCGTCGCCTCGGTGACCCTCATCTCCACGGCGCCCGCGGACGAGGTCTCCAGCGCGGCCGCGATAGAGGAGACCTGCTACGAACTGGGCTCGGCCATGGGCGTCGCCATCCTCGGCTCCACCGCCGCCGCGCTCTACCGCGGGAACCTCCCGGCGCTCGACCTGGACGCGCCCGCGCTGAGCGCCGTACGGGACTCGGTCGGCGAGGCCGCCCACACCGCGGACCGCCTCGGCGGCAGCGTGGGCCAGACCCTGCTCGACGCCGCGTCGCACGCCTACACCTTCGCCATCACCCCGGCCTTCCTCCTGGCCGGCGCCCTGTCCCTGGCCGCCGCGGCGACCACCTGGACCCTGATCCCGCGCGACCTCCGGCCGACCGCGAACCACTAGTCCCGTGGCCGGGAGGCCGCGTACGCCCAGAGCGCGCGCATCGTCTCCGGCAGCGGGGACGGGCCGGCCAGTTCCAGCTGGGTCAGCAGGATGGTGGTCAGGCCCGTCGACGGGACGACGTGCGCGGCCGTGCCGGTGCCGCCGACCCAGCCGTAGCGGCCCGGGACGTTCCACGGGTTGGTCGGCGTGACGTCGACCGACCCGCCGAAGCCCCAGCCCTGGCCCTCCAGGAACAGTGCGGCGCCCGCCCGTTGGGCGGGCGTCAGCCAGTCGGTGGTCATCCGCCGCACCGAGTCGGCGGAGAGCACCGGGCCGCCCCCGTCGAGCAGCATCCGGGCGAAGCGGAAGTAGTCGTCCGCGGTCGACACCAGCCCGCCGCCGCCGGAGGGGAAGGCCGGCATCGCGCTCCACTGACCGTCGGGGGCGTCGACGAGCTCGAAGCCCCCGTCCGCGCCGCGGCGGTAGGCGTGCGTGAACCGGCCCAGCTGCCCCGCCGGCACGGAGAATCCGGTGTCGGCCATCCCCAGCGGCTCGAAGATCCGTTCCGCCAGGAACGCGGGGAGCGAGCACCCGGCCACCCGCGCGATCAGCACCCCCAGGACGTCCGCGCAGGTGTGGTACAGCCAGGCCTCGCCCGGCTGGTACAGCATCGGGATCCGCGCCAGCGCCGCCATCCAGTCGTCCGGCGCCGCGACGGCCTGCGGATTCGGGGGCCCCTGCTTCAGCTCGGCGAACAGCGGACCGACCGCGGGCAGGGAGAAGTCCGAGGGGAAACCCCACCCGGCACGGAAGGTCATCAGGTCGGCCACGGTCACCGGCCGCGCTGCCGGAACCACGTCGTCCACCGGGCTCGACGCAGTCCGTACGACCCTGGGCGCGGCGATCTCCGGCAGCCAGGGCGCGACCGGGTCGTCGAGCGCGAACCGGCCGTCCTCCACCAGCATCATGACCGCCGCCGCCGTGACCGGCTTGGTCATCGAGGCGATCCGGAAGATCGAGTCCCGGACCATCGGGGCGGCGCCGTCGGCGTCCGCGTTGCCCACGGCCACCACCTCCGGCTCCGATCCGTCGCCCCGGTCCACCAGGGCCACGGCCCCCGGCAGGGTCTTGTCGTCCACGAACGGCTGAAGGATGTCGAGCAAACCGGTCACGGGGTCCGCCTTTCGGTCAATGGGGCTGTGGCGCGAGGAGGTTGTCAGAAGGGTGGCACCGAGTCCCGCAGGACGCGGTGGTGTTCGGCCGCCGCGTCCACCGTACGGATGCCCGCAGGCCCGTGCGCGAGGGACAGTACGGCGGGGGAGCTCGCCCCATGGGCGTCCATCTCGGGGGCGTTGGGATCCCGGGGCGCCGCGAACCGCGTCCAGTAGCCGGTCATCCGAGCCGGGCCGCGGCATCGACGGGCTCCGGGAGGCGCCGGCGCAGCGGTCCGGTCGTCGGCGGCGCGGCGTACGGGATGCCCTCGAAGGCGCGGACCCCGGACGTCTCCCGGCCGCGCACCGCGCCGCGACCGGTCTCCACCACGGCCCGGCGGCCCTCGCCCTCGCCGGCCGCCGCCGCGGCCGGTCCGCCGGCCAGCGGGAGCACGGCCAGCAGGAGCCCTCCCGCCCGCCATCAGCGGCCCCTCGTCAGCACGCCCCGGACGAAGGCCGCCTGCCCCGCGTGCTGGAGGTCGTCGCCGATCACACTGATCAGCCGCACCCCCAGGGTCACCGGCGGATCCCACCGCTCGTCGACCACCCGGTCCAGATCGGCGGCGTGCAGCCCCCGCAGGAACCGCTCGGTCTGCTCGTGGACGGCGTCGAAGTAGCCGAGCAGCAGCTCCCCGGACTCGACGCGCACGGAGCCGGCCTGCCGGGCGGTGTGTCCGTACCCGGTCGAGTCGGCGGGCAACGGCAGGGCGAAACGCTCCTCCCATCCCCCCGCCTGCCAGACCTGGTCCCAGCCGGCCGCGTCCGCCACGTGGTCGTCCTGGATCCGGGTCAGGTGCCAGACGAGCCAGGTGATCGAGTTCGCGCCCGGATCGATCCGCGCGTCCAGCTGTCCGGCGTTCAGCCCCTCGACCGCCTCGTGCACCACGCCCTGGATCCGGCCGAACGCGTCGGCCAGTACCTCCGTACCCTTCATGCCCCCACCATGCCCACGACGGGCGGCGCCACGGCCCGCGGCGCCGCGGGAGACCCCCGTTTGCCCGCCTCGAATGGCGCAGCGCCGCGAGGTGGCGCTGAATGTAACAAAGCGTGCGCTTCCCATGACGCACGATGACCGGCGTGCGACGTGTAGACCCGCGCGTCGGCGAACGGAGCTTTCCATGAATGACCCCACACTCGCCGCGACGGAGTACGAAGAACCGCGCGGGCTCCCCGACACCACGGACGCCCGGCCACCGGCCGGAGCCACGGACGCACTCCACCCGGGCGAGGCGGATCCGGGCGGCGGCCCCGACTCGGACGGCCCCGACTCGGACGGCCCCGAATCGGGCGTTCCCGCCCGGGTCGGTCCCGGCGCCGACGGCCCCGACGCCGCCGGCCAGGAGCCACGGACGGCGTCGCAAGACGCCGGGGCCGCGCCCATGCGCACCGTCCTGGAGTCCGTGGCCACCGGCCGCCCGGTCGGTGAGGTCGCCGCTCTGGTGAACCTGCTGAAGGACTCCGACCAGCACCCCAACCCCGGACACACGGCGCTGCGCGCGGCCGCAATGTTCCGGCCCGTCCACGAGGTCGGCGAAATGATCACCCTGCTGGGCCGGTCCCCGCACGAGGTCCTCGACGCGGACATCACCCTGCGCGCCGCCGCCCTCGGCCGCCCCATCGAGGACGTCGCCCTGCTCGTCAGCATCCTCGGCACCGGCGCGGAACAGGCCGCACACCCGCGGCCCGTGGCGGATCCGGCGCGCCCGGCGCGTTCCGCGAGGGGCGCACTGCGCCACGTACTGCGCTGGCCGGTCGCGCTCGCGCTGCTGATCTGCGGTGCACTGCACGTGCCCGGCGACGTGGCGGGCTTGACCTCCGGTGACCCCGGCGGGCTGCTCGCCCTCGCCGTCACGGTGCTCTGCCTCACCACCGGCACGCTGCTGGCGGTACGGGACACGGCCGGGGCGTGGCGGGCCGGCGCGGTCCTCGCGCTGGGCGTGGCCGTGCTCCACGTGGTGGGCGGGGCCGTGGAGTTCGATCCGCTCGCCGGGGCCGTCGGCGGCTCCGTGGAGTGGGCGGGCGTCACGGCGGTGCTGAGCGCCGCGGTCGGCGCCGTCCTCGCCGGGCTGGCCCTGCAGTACCGTCCGTCGGCCGACCCGGCCGACGGCGCCTGACCCCAGGCGGGGAGGGCCCGGACCGCACGGTCAGTGCCCTCCCCGCCGTCGCCCGGAAAGAGGTGGGCATGGACCCGGTGGCCGCGCTGGACCGGATCGCCTTCCTGTTGGAGCGCGCCCAGGAGCCGACCTACCGGGTCCAGGCCTTCCGCGGGGCGGCCGCCGCCCTCGGGCGGATGGGCGAGGGCGAGCTCGCCGAGCGGGCCGCGGAGGGCACCCTCGAGGCGGTCAAGGGCATCGGGCCCAAGACCGCCAGGGTCGTCCTGGAAGCCCTGGCCGGAGAGGTCCCCGCGTACCTGCAACGGCTGGAGGACAAGGCCGCCGCACACCCCGTCGGCCCGCCCCCGAGCCCCGAGGTCCTCGCCCTGCGGGCGGCCCTGCGCGGCGACTGCCACATGCACTCCGACTGGTCGGACGGCGGCAGCCCGATCGAGGTGATGGGCCGGGCCGCGGCCACCGTAGGGCACGACTGGGCGGTGCTCACCGACCATTCACCGAGCCTGAAGATCGCCCGCGGGCTGTCCCCGGAGCGCCTGCGCGAACAACTGCGGCTGGTGGCCGAACTCAATGCGGCCTGGGCGCCGTTCCGGCTGCTGACCGGCATCGAGTGCGACATCCTCCTCGACGGCTCGCTCGACCAGGAACCCGAACTCCTGGCCGAGGTGGACCTGGTGGTCGGCTCCGTCCACTCCAAGCTCCGGATGGACGCCCCCGCCATGACCCGGCGGATGATCGCCGCCGTGCGCAACCCGCACCTGGACGTCCTCGGCCACTGCACCGGTCGGCTGGTGACGGGCAAGACCCGCCCCGAGTCGCAGTTCGACGCCGAGGCCGTGTTCGCGGCCTGCGCGGAGTCCGGCGCCGCCGTCGAGATCAACAGCCGGCCCGAACGGCTCGACCCGCCGCGCCGGCTGCTGCGGCTCGCCGTCGCCGCCGGCACCCTCTTCGCGATCGACACCGACGCCCACGCCCCGGGCCAGCTCGACTGGCAGACCACCGGCTGCGAACGGGCCGTGGAATGCGGGGTGACGGCCGACCGGGTCGTCAACACCTGGTCCGCGGCGGACCTCCTCAACTGGACGCGGACCCGGACCCGGCCGCGGACCCCGGCCCCGACCCAGTCCCCGACCCGGACCCGGACCCAGTCCCCGACCCAGTCCCCGACCCCGATCCGGAACCAGTCCCGGACCGAGACGCCTGGCCGGTCCCGCCGCCCGCCGTCCGCGAAGCCGTGAGCGTGAACAGCGCCCCGTCCGGATCACGCAGCGCCACCCAGCGCTCGTCCCGGCTCTCACCCGGCTCCGAGACCGTGCGCCCGCCCAGCGCGACGGCCGCCTCCACGGCCGCCTCCAGAGCGGGCACCCGGAAGTGCACGTGCCAGCGGGGCCGGGTGGACGGACTGTAGGACCCCTGCTCCACGGGACCGCTGCCGAGGCGGGCCACCGGCGTCCCGCCCTGCCGCAGCACGACCTGCTCGTCCTCGTAGGAGACCTCGCAGCATCCGGTGCGCCCGGTGGCCCACTCCAGGACCTCCCCGTAGAAGATCGCCGACTCGAAGGCGTCGCGGGTACGGAGTTCCAGCCAGGCCGGCGCGTCCCCCGCCCCCACCCGCCAGCCCGCCGACACCCGGCCCTCCCAGACCCCGAACACCGCCCCGTCCCGGTCCGCCACCAGCGCCGCCCGGCCCCCCGACTCGAACGACACCGGTCCCACCGCGATCGTCCCGCTCCGCTCCCGGATCCGGTCCGCCGCCACGTCGACGGA
This sequence comes from Streptomyces sp. ISL-66, assembly GCF_018614135.1. GTDB lineage: Bacteria > Actinomycetota > Actinomycetes > Streptomycetales > Streptomycetaceae > Streptomyces. The sequence goes on along the minus strand of NZ_JAGGOW010000125.1, from coordinate 68,565 downwards.
GTCGACGGCGAAGTACGGGGTCCAGGCCACCGGCACCGCCAAGTCCCCGGCCAGCGCCCCGATGCCCGCCACCGGCACTCCGCCCAGCTCGGCCACCGAGAAGGCCTCGCCGAGCCGCGCGGGCCGGAACCGCCAGCCCACGACCGCACCGTAGAACCGCTGGGCCGCGCCGAGATCGCGGGCCATCAGGCTCACCCAGCACGGCGCCCCGAAAACGTCCCTCGTCGACATCTCCACCGTTCGCTCCACCCTTCACCGGGCGCGGCCCGCCCGCGCTGTCCGAGCACAAGCAGTAGCGACCCGCCCCGACGGCGGCGCGCAGGCGCGCCACCGTGACCACCGGCCGTGCGGTACGGAAATCCCGTTGGCCGCACGGAGGCCGGCTCCTAAGGTGCGCGTATGAAGATCATGAATTCCCAGGACGTCGACGCGGCGGTCTCGCTCACCGCGCGGGCCCTGCGCGACGTCGCGCACCTCGACTGGACCGTCCCGGCCGCCGGCCTGGAGTGGAGCTGCCACGACACCGCCGTCCACGTGACGGAGGACTTCACGGCCTACGCCGCCCAGCTCACGGTCCGCGCGCGCGACGGGTACGTCCCGCTGAGGATCCGGGCCGACGACGGCACCGAACCCGCCGGTCTCGTCGACATGATCGAGGCGTCCGGCGGGTTCCTGTCCGCCGCCGTGGCCCTCGCCGGGCCCGACGCCCGTGCTTGGCACCCGTACGGCAGGGCGGGCGCGGACGGCTTCGCCGCGATGGGAGTCGTCGAGACCCTGCTGCACACCCACGACATACTCGGCGGACTCGGCGTCCACGACTGGGAGCCGGACCCCGCCCTGCCCGCGCGGGTCCTGGACCGGCTCTTCCCGCACGTCCCGCGCGTCCCGCGCGGCAAGGACGGCGGCGACGACGGCGACGCCTGGCGGACCCTGCTGTGGGCGACGGGCCGGGGCGAACTGCCGGGCCTGCCACGGCAGACCAGCTGGCGCTGGTACGCAGAGCCGATCGTCGCCGAGCGCGTACTGCTCTGTGAGATCAGCCCGATGGCCGCCGCCGATCTGTACGCGGGCGGCACCGGCGGTTTCGCCTGGGCCGAGGACGGCCCCGGCGACGGCACCCGGCGCGCGTCCGGAGGCGTGGCGAACGCCCGCGAGGCGGGAACGTACCGGCCGGGCTGGGGCGCGTACGCCATCGTTCGCGCCGACGACCGGCGGGCCATCGGCGGCATGGGCTTCCACGGCGCCCCGGACGCCGACGGCCGGGCCGAGACCGGCTACGACCTGGTCCCCTCGGCGCGCGGCAACGGCTACGCCACCGAGGCGCTGAAGGCGCTCTCCGCCTGGGCCTTCGGACAGCCGGGCCTCACCCTGCTGACGGCCACGGTGGACGAGGACAACGCCCCCTCCCACGGCGTGCTGCGGCGGGTCGGTTTCACCGAGGCGGGCACCGGGGAAGGCCAGGTCCGCTACGCCCTGCGCGACGCGGGGGCATAGCCCGGCCCCCGACTCGGAAAGCAGGTCCCGCCGTGGTGAGTTCCCAGGTCCCCGTGATCGATCTCGGCCCGTGGCGCGGCGGCGGGCCCGAGGAGCGCCGGGGCATCGCCTCGCGGGTCGACGAGGCCCTCCGGGCGGCCGGGTTCCTGCTCGTGACCGGGCACGGAGTGGACCCGGAGCTGTCCGGGCGGATCCGCGAGGCGGCGCGCACGTTCTTCCGGCTCCCGGCCGCCGCCAAGGCCCCGTACGCCGTCGCCGTCGGCGGCCGCGGCTGGCTGGGCCCGGGAGCGGAGGCCAACAGCTACGCGGAGGGCGCGGCCTCCCCGCCGGACCTCAAGGAGTCGTGGTCCTGCGCGGCCGAGGACCCGACCGGGAACCCGTCCGTGGACGCCGAGTGGTTCCGGCCCAACGTGTGGCCGGCCGAGGTGCCCGGGCTCCGCCCCCTCGCGGCGCAGTACCTGGCCGCCATGCGGGCGCTCTCGGAGGAGCTCCTGGCGCTGCTGGCCGCCGCCCTCCGGCTGGATCCGGACCACTTCACGCGGCACACCGGCCATCCCACCTGGGGATTCAACATCAACTGGTACCCGGGAACCGAGCTCGTCGGCCCGCCGCTACCCGGCCAGTTCCGCATCGGCGCGCACACCGACTTCGGCACGGTCACCGTCCTGGACCGGCAGCGGGGCGCGGGCGGGCTCCAGATCCACACCGACGCCGAGGGCTGGCAGGACGCCCCGTACGAGCCGGGCGCGCTCACCGTGAACATCGGCGACCTGATGGCCCGCTGGACGGGCGACCGGTGGCGGGCGGGCCGGCACCGGGTGCTGCCACCGCCCGCCGACGCTCCGGCCGAGGAGCTGATCTCGCTGGTCTACTTCTACGAGTGCGACGCACACACCCGCGTGGAGTCCCTCCCGGCGCCGGTCGGGCGGATCGCGCACGAGCCGGTCGACTCGCACAGCTACCTGAGGGAGAAGCTCGCCGTGATCACCGTCCCGGGGCCGGGGCCGAGGCCGGGGCCGGGGGCGACGGTGGCGGCGGAGGGCGCAGTGGCGGCCGAGGCCGTGCGGGAGGCGTGACGGGAGACCTGGTGGGAGCGCGTCCGGGAGGGTGACGGGCGGCCCGGAGAGGGCCCGATTACCCCTTGCCGGGAGCGTTCGGCAGGATGGGTCCCATGACCGAGATCCGCACCCCCCGCCTCCTCCTCCGCCGCTGGTCCGAGGACGACCTCGTCCCCCTGTCGGAGATCAACGCCGACCCCGAGGTGATGCGCTGGATCGGCGACGGCGAGACCCTCGATCTGGAGGAGACCGCCGCGACCATCGAGCGCTGGGAGGACGAGTGGGACGAGGAGGGCTTCGGGATCTTCGCCGTGGAGCTGCTGGCCTCCGGCGAGCTGATCGGCGCCGTCGGGCTCTCCATGCCGTGGTGGCTACCCGAGGTCCTGCCCGCGGCGGAGATCACCTGGCGGCTCGGCCGCTCCTACTGGGGCCAGGGCTACGGCTCCGAGGCCGCGCACGCCACGCTGGAGTTCGCCCTCCAGGACCGGGGTCTCGACCGGGTCGTCGCCGTCAACCGGGCCGGCAACGACGAGTCGGAGAACGTGATCCGCAAGCTGGGGATGACCGCGGAGAAGGACACCAGCCACCCGGAGTCCGGCGCGCTGCTCAACATCCACGGGATCGACCTGACGGAGTACGAGGGCTGAGCCGGCGCGTCCCCGAGCCGCACCCGGCCCCCTACGCGCACCCGTACCCGCATCCCCGCATCACCGGATCCCCGGCATTCCCCGCATCCCCCCGGCCCCGCATCGACCGATCGGCTGACCCGGGTGTCGGCCGCCGGGCGGAGCGGTCCGGCGGCGCGGCGCGGTGAGGATGGGTACGGGGGGAGCGGGCGCACCACCGGCCCCGCCCCCGGAACCGAGAGGGGCACCCCATGCCGGAGCACGACCGCCCGCGTACGAGCAGCCGTACCGCCTTCGCCGCCCTCACCACGGCCACAGCCCTGGCCGCGACGCTGCTCCTCGGAGCCTGCACGCCGTCCGGCGGCCAGGCGCCGCCGCCCGCGGCGGCCGCCGCCACCCCGCTCCCGACGGCCGCGCACACCCCCGAGGGCACACTCCTGGTCACCGACTTCGGGGCCGACACCGTCACCTTCGTGGATCCGCGGCGCGGGGCCGTCGGTTCCGTCCCCGTGGGCAGGGCCCCGTACGGCCTGGCCGTCGGTGCGGACGGCCGGGCCTGGGTGGCCACGGCCGAGGGAGTGGCCGTCGTCGACACGCGGACGCGCACCCGGCTGGCCCGCATCCCGTACCGCACCACCGCGACGGGGCCGGTCGAGGGTGGCGAGTACCGGGGCGGCGGCATGGGCATCGCGCTCTCGCCCGACGGCGCGCACGCCTACATCGGCGTCAACGTGCCCGGGACCACCGGTGTGCTGGAGGTCGTCGACACGGCGAAGGCCGAGGTCACCGCCGTGGTCCCGGTGGGCCGGCGCCCCTTCGACGTGGACGTGTCGCGCGACGGCTCCGAGATCTACGTCACCGGCCACGACTCCTTCGACGTCACCGTCGTCCCGGCCGGCTCGCTGCGGCCGCGCCGCATCGAGGTGGCGCCGTACGGGACGCAAGGCGGCCTCGGGTCGTGGCTGAAACCGCACTACGCCGCCGTGCGGCCGGCCGACGGGATGCTGCTGCTCCCCTTCGAGGGCGAGCGGCTCGCGGTGGTGGATGCGAGTACGGGCCGCACCACGATCGAGGAGCTGACCGCGGACACCCACCAGCACGGGGTCGCGGTCACGGCGGACGGCCGGCTCCTGGTCGTCGGCACGGGCGCCGTGGAGCCCGGCAAGGGCAAGGGCCCCTCGCTCACGGTCCGTTCCCCCGACGGCGCGGAGCGCGTGTACCCGCTCGACGGGCCGCACGAGGACGTGGCCGTGTCCCGGGACGGGCGCACGGCCTACGTCACCGGCGGCTACACGCGCGACGGCTACTGGAACGGCATCACGGTCGTGGACCTCGACACGGGGAGCAGCCGCCGGCTCGCGGCCGGCTCCCGGCCGCTGGGCGTCGCGGTGCTGTAGGCGCGGCGACCGGCGGGGCCGTCATCGGCGACGGCGCGCACCGCAGCGTCGACGCCCACGTGGACGTCATGCCGGGCAGGTGTCCAGCATGCCGGAGAGCATCTTCTTCTCCGGCTCGGTGGCGGTCAGGCCGTACGCGGACTTCACGGTCGTCCACGCCCGCCCGTACTGGCACCAAGCGTCCTTCGACGGCGGCTGCCACAGATCGGGGCTCTGGTCGCCCTTCGACCGGTTCGAGGAAGCGCTCACCGCCAACAGCTGGGGGCGGGTCAAGTCATTGGCGAAGGCCTTGCGCTTGGCGGCGTCCCAGCCGGCGGCGCCGGAGCGCCAGCCCTCGGCGAGGGGCACCATGTGGTCGATGTCCATCTTCGACGCCTCGGTGGCCACCACGCCGTCGTACAGGCTCTTCCACGTCCCGGACACGGCCTTGCACTCGGCGTCCCGGGCCACTCCCTTGCCGTCCCGCTGAAGGACGACCTCACGGGTGTCGCACTTGTCGCCCTGCTCGGCCCAGTGCGTGAACTTGTCCCGGCTGTATCCGGACATGGTCCCCGGCGGGGCCACCTTGAGCGCGGCCAGCTGCGTCCGTGCGGCGGCCGTGGAGACCATTCCGGGCAGTACGTCTCCGGAGGCGGGCTTCCCGTCGGCGGGGGACGCGGACGAAACGGGCGCGGAGCCACCCGGTTTGGCCTCACCGGGGGGAGTCTTCCCGTCGCCGACACCGCCGCCGCCGACTCCGGAACATCCGGCCAGCCCGAGCAGCAGCGAGGCCGCCAGCACCACGCCGGGTACACGTATCTGACGCCCCACTACCCCACCCCGAACCTGCTGCTGTGCACGATGTCCCGGGAAGCCTACCCATCTCGGGCGGGCGGCCACGCCGTTCGCGCGGTCGTGGCGGTCGTGGCGGTCATGGCGGTCGTCGTCGTGGTCGCCGTCATTGGTCGCCCCGTCGTGGCCGCTGGCGTGGTCGTACCGGTCACCGGTCACCGGTCACCGGCCGCCGAGTTCCTCGGGCCGAGCGGAAGGCCGGGTCCCGTGCTCGCGCAGCCACGCGTCGAGCACCGGGAAGTCCGCTTCCCGGAGGCCGACTCGGGCATCGACCCGGTACAGGAGGGCCGGCCCCGGATGGTGGGCGCGGACCCAGACGCGGTCCGCGGCGGTGATCTCGTCGTCCACCCAGACGAACGCCCGGCCCGCCGCCCAGGCGACGAGCCCGGGGGTCTTCCAGTGCGTCTCGCCCCGGCCGTCCTCGTGGTCGGGTCCGGCCCAGTCCACCACCTTCAGTTCGGGCAGCCCGAGACGCGGGGAGAGGGACAGGTTCGCGTCGTCCATCCAGGTCGTGGCCCACACCAGTTCGCACGGCAGCGCGGCGAGCCGGGGCCCGAGCGCCGGATCGGCCCGGGAGAGGAGCGGATGCCCGCCGTCCGCGAGCGCCGCGCCGCCGGGGGCGCCGCGGCCCTCGTCGTCCTCGTACGCGAGATAACCCCCGGCCGCGCCGAAGGGGATGAGCGGTCCGTCGACATCGAGGAACAGAACGGGCCGTGACACCGCGGGAGTTCCCCTCACGCGGTGTCCAGCGAAGGCGCGGCGATGTCGGATGCGGCCGGGAGCGCCCCGAGATCCCGTGGGCGGGTGTGATCGGTTTCCATGGGGGCATGGCTACCACCTCCCGCATCGGCCCCGATCGGCGGCCCGCCGGGAACCGCGGCTACGGTGAGCCCCATCCCTACTGCCGAAGGAGGTGACGGACGAAATGACGGCAACTTCCGCATCACCGACGGGACGCGTTGCCCTGGCCGCACTGGCGGGGCTGCTCTGCGTCGCGCTCACGGCCTGCGGCACCGTACGGGCGGGCGAGGCGGGCGGGCCCGCCCCCGCGGCGGCGCCCACCCCGGAGGTCTGCGATCTGGACGGGGCGACGCCGGGCGACGGCTCGGGCACGGGCTCGGGCACGGCCGCCCCCGACATCCCGACCGAGGACCAGACCGGCGGGCCCGCCGGCCCGCCGACGATCAGGAGACGGGCGGCTACGCGGGTCCGCCGACGGATCAGGAGACGGGCGGCTACGCCGGGCCCCCGACCGACCAGGACTCCGGCGCCCCGGACCCGCCGACCGACCAGGACGCCGGGACGCCCGGGCCGCCGACCGACGGGAGCGCCGCGCCCGGGGCCGTCACCAACGGGGCCGGGCCCTGCGGCGCGGCCGGATGGTTCGACATGACGGCGGACTTCGTCGCCTATTACGCGGAGCACCGGACCCCCTCGGACCCCGACGTGTCCGCGAACGGCACGGCCGAGGCCCGTGTCCGCAAGGTGCGCGGAGCGGGCGTGGCGGAGGTGTCCTTCACCTCCCGGCAGGTGGGCAAGGGGCGGGCGGAGGACGCGCGCGGGGTGGTACGGGTCTTCGCGGCCTGGCGGCACGAGGTGTACGGCGACACCGGCACGGTCACCGTCCGCGCGGGCGGGAGCCCTCCGACGACGGTCGTGACCGCCTCCTGGTGACCGGGGGACCGAGGAGTGGCGCGCACACCAGCCACACCCGGAATCACGGACGCACCACCCGCACCACCCGCCACCCGCACCACCCGCACCACCCACCCGTACCGGCGGAACCGGCGGAACCGGCGGAACCGGAACGACGACCGAGAGTGAAAGCAGAGGACAGGAACACGATGACCGACGACGCCGCGAACGAGCCGCACGTCCCCACCGAAGCCGAGCGCGCGGCCCGAGTCCGGGTGCGGGAGCACGCCACCGGCATGAGCCACCACGAGGCCGCCGAAGCCCTGGAAGCGGCCGAGCGCGAGCTCGGGCAGTCCGAGGAGGCGGCTGGGGAGGCCGGCGAGGAGGCCCCGGGGAAGCCCTCGGGCGAGGGGGGTCCGGAGCGGTCCTACGGCGCCGCCCGCGCGGCCGTAGCGGAATGGCGGCGCATAACGGAACTGCTCTTCGACCACGGCGGTCCGTACTCGCCCGACACCGACGCGTTCGTCCAAGGCCAGCTCACGGCACGTGCCGCCCACGGCCACCCCAAGTATGACTTGGGGCGGCCATAAGGCAGGGTTATGTGGCCATAACCAAGGGGTGGGTGCTGGGTTAGGCTTGCCTCAGTTTAGGGTTTCCTTGATCGAGTATGTTCGTCGTTCGAAGGGAACAGCCATGCCTCGCCCCCTGCGGGTAGCAATCGTCGGTGCCGGCCCCGCAGGCATCTACGCCGCGGACGCCCTGCTGAAGTCCGAGGCGGCCACCGAGCCCGGTGTGTCCATCGACATCTTCGAGCGCATGCCCGCGCCCTTCGGACTGATCCGCTACGGCGTCGCTCCCGACCACCCGCGCATCAAGGGCATCATCACCGCCCTGCACCAGGTGCTCGACAAGCCCCAGGTCCGCCTCTTCGGCAACGTCGACTACCCGAACGACATCAGCCTCGACGAGCTGCACTCGTTCTATGACGCCGTGATCTTCTCCACGGGCGCCACCGCCGACCGCGCGCTCACCATCCCGGGCGTCGAGCTCGAGGGCTCCTACGGCGCCGCCGACTTCGTCTCCTGGTACGACGGCCACCCCGACGTCCCGCGCACCTGGCCGCTGGAGGCCGAGAAGGTCGCCGTCCTCGGCGTGGGCAACGTCGCCCTCGACGTCGCGCGCATCCTCGCCAAGACCGCCGACGAACTGCTGTCGACCGAGATCCCGGCGAACGTCTACGACGGCCTCAAGGCGAACAAGGCACTCGAGGTCCACGTCTTCGGCCGGCGCGGCCCCGCCCAGGCCAAGTTCAGCCCGATGGAGCTGCGCGAGCTGGACCACTCGCCGAACATCGAGGTCATCGTCAACCCCGAGGACATCGACTACGACGAGGGCTCCATCACCACCCGCCGCTCCAACAAGCAGGCGGACATGGTCGCCAAGACCCTCGAGAACTGGGCGATCCGCGACATAGGCGAGCGCCCGCACAAGCTCTTCCTGCACTTCTTCGAGTCGCCCTCGGAGATCCTCGGCGAGGACGGCAAGGTCGTCGGCCTGCGCACCGAGCGCACGGAGCTGGACGGCACCGGCAACGTCAAGGGCACCGGCCAGTTCACCGACTGGGACGTCCAGTCCGTCTACCGCGCCGTCGGCTACCTCTCCGACGAGCTGCCCAAGCTGCCCTGGGACATCGAGTCCGGTACGGTCCCCGACGAGGCTGGCCGCGTCATCGCGGCGGGTGCGCCCCTGGCGTCCACGTACGTCACGGGCTGGATCCGCCGCGGCCCCATCGGCCTCATCGGCCACACCAAGGGCGATGCGAACGAGACGGTCGCCAGCCTCCTCGCCGACCACGCGGGCGGCCGCCTGCTGACGCCGGCCGCGCCGGCGCCCGAGGCGGTCGAGGCCTTCCTCACCGAGCGGGAGATCCGCTTCACCACGTGGGAGGGCTGGTACAAGCTCGACGCCGCCGAGAAGGCGCTGGGCGAGCCGCAGGGCCGCGAGCGCGTGAAGCTCGTCGAGCGCGAGGACATGCTCAAAGCGAGCGGGGCGTAGTCCCGTACTCCGGCCGGACCCGCTGCGCGCGGGCCCGGCCGGACGGGCTGCACTTCCGCGGCCTGCGCTCCCTCCCGCGGCTTGCACTTCCGCGGCCTGCGCTCCCTCCCGCGGCTTGCGCTCCCGCGGCCTGCGCTCCTGCGATCTGCGCTCCCGCGGTCCGAGACCTCGCGGCGTGCGGCTGTGTGCCCGGTTCCTCCGAACGGACGGCGGGGGAAGTCGTCGGGCCGGAGCGGAATGCCGTGCGCCCGGCGGTGGTTCGGATCATCGAGATACCCGAACACCCTGGACACACGGGAGAGCTCATGAAGATCGGCATCATCGGCGCGGGCAACATCGGCGGCAACCTCACCCGCCGCCTCACCGCACTCGGACACGACGTGACCGTCGCCAACTCGCGCGGCCCCGAAACCCTGACCGCCCTCGCCGAGGAGACCGGCGCCGTCCCGGTCACCGTCGCCGAGGCCGCCCGCGGGGCCGAGGTCGTCGTCGTGACGATCCCGCTGAAGAACGTCCCGGACCTGCCTGCCGGCCTCTTCCACGGGGCGGCGCCCGGCTTCGCCGTCCTCGACACCGGGAACTACTACCCGCGCCAGCGCGACGGCCGGATCCCCGGCATCGAGGACGAGGGCCTCACCGAGAGCCGGTGGACCGAGCGCCACCTCGGGCACCCCGTCGTCAAGGCCTTCAACGGCACCTACGCCGAAGACATCCTGACCCGGCCGCTCGAAGCGGGCCACCCGGACCGGATGGCGCTGCCCGTCGCCGGTGACGACGAGACGGCGAAGAAGACCGTACGGGCCCTCATCGACGAACTGGGCTTCGACACCGTCGACTCGGGCGGCATCGACGACTCCTGGCGCCAGCAGCCCGGTACCCCCGTCTACGGGCTCCGGGCGGGTACCGAGGCCGTGGTCAAGGCGCTCGCGGAGGCTTCACCGGAGCGCCCGGAGGACTTCAAGGGCTGACAACGGCCCGTCGGAGCGCGACCGGAAGCGCGTCCGACCGAAGTCTGATCCCCGTGCCGCGGCTATCCGAAGGGGATCCGGCCGCCCGGATGGTTTTCCGCCCTGCACCACCAGAGCGCTTCGCCTTCGTGCGTGACGGCGTGCAAGCCCCTCTCGTGTTCCGGGCAGAGCGGCCACAACCGCCCGTAGCGGTCGGCGAGGTACGTCTGGACGGCGTCGGCCACTTCCGCACGTACCCCCGCGGGATCGAACGACTGGACGACCAACTCGGCCAGCATGACCATCCCTGCGGGAAAGTCGGTCGAAGGACGAGTCGCGTCCGGCCGAATAGCGACACGGAGTCCCGTGTCCAGCTCGGCGGACGCGGCCACCGCCGGGAAGGCGTCCAGGACGGCACGGAGCTTCCGCTCGAAGGCGATCCGCGCGAACCGATCTGCGGGCAGCTCCCCGTGGTCGCGGTAGACGTCCCGGACCCAGTCGGCCGGCGGGCCTTCGGCGACCTGGAGACCCAGCTCGCCTTCGACACGCTCCAGCCACCGCGCAAGGAACTGCTCGTAGCGGAGTTCGAGCTCGCTCCCGTCCATGTGGTCCTCCACTTCTGGATGGCAAACGAGGCGGCTGACCCGGCCTGGACTGGCCGGGTCAGCCGCCTTGGTGCGGGGCCGGGCCCCGCCTACTCCTGTTCCTGCGGGACCGCCGCGTCCAGGGCGGCGGTGAGGCGCCGCAGGCGGGCCTGGAGGTCCCGGATCTCGCTGAGCTCGAAGCCCGTCGCGACGGCGATGCGCCGGGGCACCTCGACGGCCCGGGCGCGCAGCGCGGTACCGGCCTCGGTGAGGTGCGCGCGCACGGACCGCTCGTCCTCGGAGCTGCGCTCGCGGGAGATCAGGCCGGCCGCCTCGAGGCGCTTGAGCAGGGGGGACAGCGTCCCCGAGTCGAGCCGCAGGTGTTGTCCGAGCTGTTTGACCGGCATCTCGCCGTGCTCCCAGAGCACCAGCATCACCAGGTACTGCGGGTAGGTGAGCCCGAGGTCCTTCAGGACCACCCGGTAGAGGCCGCCGAAGGCCCGGTTCGCCGCGCCGAGCGCGAAGCAGATCTGGCCGTCGAGGCGCAGGAAGTCCTGGTCGGGGAGGGCGTCGGTCGGCGGATCGGTCATGGACGCCATTGTACGCAGGGCTATCGGGGCGGCAACTGAATTGTGCACAACTGAATTGTGTGCCATATTGATGGAGCGAGGTCGACGACCGATGACCCCGCCTCCGGCTTTGAGAGGAACCCCCGAGATGGACGCGATCTACACCGCCGTCGCCACCGCCAACGGCCGCGAAGGCCGCGCCGTCAGCTCCGACGGCCAGATCGACCTCGCGCTGGCCATGCCCCCGGCCCTCGGCGGGAACGGTCAGGGCACCAACCCCGAGCAGCTCTTCGCGGCCGGCTACGCCGCCTGCTTCGCCAGCGCCCTCGGACTCGTCGGCCGCCAGGCCAAGGTCGACACCAGCGACGTCTCGGTGACCGCGGAGGTCTCGATCGGCAAGGACGGCGCGGCCTTCGGGCTGGCCGCCGTCCTGCGCGTGGAGCTCCCCGACGCCCTGGCGGGCGAGACCGGCGCCCTGCTGGTCAAGCAGGCGCACGAGGTCTGCCCCTACTCCCGGGCCACCCGCGGCAACATGTCCGTCGAGCTCGTCGTCGAGTAGTCCCGACCGACCCGGCCCGGAGTCGGTCCGACCCGACCCTGAGCGCCGCCGGTCCGTCCGCAGTCCATCGCCCCGGGGGCGGGGAGGTGTCCGAGGGCACCTGCCCGCCCCCGGGCGCGCCCGCGTCCCGCGCCGTCAGAACGTCCGGTCGAGCAGCGCGAACAGCGCCGCCCAGTGCCGTTCGTCCGAGGCGGCGTCGTAACTGGTCGTATCGGCCAGGGTGTATCCGTGCCGCGCGCCCCCGTACACCTCGGTCCGGTGGCGGACTCCGGCCGCGGACAGGGCCTCGTCCAGCCGGTCGATCTGCTCGGCCGGCAGTGCCGGGTCCGCGTCGGCGTGGCCGAAGTACAGCTCCGCCGTCACCCGGTGCGCCAGCCGGTGCGGGCTGTCCGCCGCCTCGGTGGCCAGGAACCCGCCGTGGAAACCGGCCGCGGCCGCCACCCGCTCCGGGTACGTGCCGGCCGTGAGCAGCGCGAGCCGGGCACCCAGGCAGTACCCCGTGAGGGCGACCGGTCCCGCCGCGACCGGCGGGAAGCCCGCGAGCCAGTCCAGGTAGGCCGGTGCGTCGCGCATCACCATCTCGGGCGTCAGGGAATCGAGGACCGGGTCCACCCGCTCGAAGATCTCCGGCTGCCGGGCGAAGTCCACGAACTCCGGCAGCTCGAACACCGGCGTGCGCCCGTGGCGGTAGAAGAGATTGGGCAACAGGACGACGTAGCCGGCCGCGGCGATCCGGTCGGCCATCGACTTGATGTGCGGCCGCACCCCGAGGGCGTTCATGTACAGCAGGACCCCGGGATACGGGCCTCCGCCCTCGGGTCGGACCAGATAGGCGTCGGACGTGCCGTCGTGGGTGGCGATGTCCACGGTTGTCCGGCGTACCTCGTGTGCGGTGGTCATGGCCGTCCCCCTCTTTCGTATGGCAAGGGCGGCAGAATACCGTGATCGGCGAGTCACCCCAGAGTGTCCGGAAATCCTCCCGTGCGCCCGCCAACTACCGCCTTGCTGTGGTCGAATGCCAGTAGTGGACATCAGTGCCAGTGCCGAGGACTTCGACGCCGACCCGTATCCGTTCTCCGCGAGGCTCCGCGAAACCGGACCGGTCCACGAGGTCATCGTGTCCGCCGACACGTACGAGTCCGACGACCCCGGCGGCCGGACCCGCCATTGGCACGCGGGCAGCCTGATGCGCGGTGTGACCCGCCTCCCGGTCCGCTGGTAGCGCGGCAGGGCGCTAGGTTGACGGTATGGACGATGGGGACGGCGGGGGCGGTATCGACGACAGGGGCGGGACGGACACCTCCGCGGAAGGCGGCGACCCGGCCTGCTTCGCCCACCTCTTGTGTCCCACCTGCGGAGGCCTGGTCTCGGAGCGGCTCGCTCCCTGCTGCGCCCGGCTCGTCGGGCCGGTCCGCCACCCGTGGCTCGGGGTCCTGCGCCCGGACGCGGAAGGCCGGCTGACCGGCGGGATCGAGATCGGCGCGGCGCACCGACGGGCCGCCGCCGACGGAGACACGCACTGCGTGGTGACGATCGGTCCCGACGCGGTCGGTGACGGTGCCGGAACCGGGCCGGTCGGCCTCGACGACGCGGCGGCGCGCGTCCGCCGGGTCCTCGAGGACCTGGATGCCATCGAGGAGTTCGCCCTCGCGCAGGCGCCCGCGCACTGGCCGAGCGGTGCGGGGGCGGCGGACGCCGGACCGCCCCCGCGGGAGCGGCTGTTCCTCCGCTCCATCGACGTGATCGCACCGGACGCGACGGACGTCGCCTTCGCCTGTGAAGGACCCGGCGGCCCGGGCACGCGCGGGAGCCTGCTGGTGCGGGTGGACGCCTCCGGCCGGGCCCGTGAGGTCCGCCGGGCCCCTTGAGAGGGGCGGAGCCTCCCCGTCAGTCCGTGCCGCCCCGCGCGAGGAGGCGTACGACCCTGTCCAGGCGGGCCCTGCGGCTCTCCGGGGTCAGCGCCTGGAGGAGTGGGAGGAGCACGAGGTAGCGCCCGGTCCGGTCGAGGGCCTCGAAGGCCGCTCGGGCCACCGGATCGCCCGCCAGCGCCGCCGTGACATCGGGCGGGACCTCCGCCGTCCGCTGCGAGGCGTAGGCCGCCGCCCAGCGGCCGTCCTCCTGCGCCCGGCGCACCTCGGCGAGGCCCGGCTCGCGCATCCGCCCCAGGGCGGTGAGCTCGGCGACCTTGTCCACATTGACCTGCGACCACAGGCTCCGGGGCCTGCGCGGCACGTACTTCTGCAGGTAGTACCGCTCGTCGAGGGACCGCCGCTGCCCGGAGATCCAGCCGTAGCAGAGCCCGCTGTCGACCAGCTCGCCGGCGGACACCGACGCGATCCCCGACGTCTTCTTCGCCAGCTTGACCCATACGCCCGCGTTACGGGTGTGGTGCGCGGCCAGCCAGCTCTCGAAGGCCTCCGCGTTCGCGAAGGCGATGACCTCTACGCCGTCCAACTCGTCCATGGCGTCAGGGTAGGCGGCCGCCCCGGGGCCGAAGGGGAAATCGGCTGCGGGATAATGATCGGCGGTGTGAGCCCGGCTCGCGCCGGAAACCGAGAGCGACCCGAGATGGAGCCACCGATGGACGTACGTCACTTCGAGCGGATCACCGCGTTCATCGAGGCGCGGCTGACCCCGCTCTTCGCCGAGGAGACGGGCAGCGACAGCGGCTTCGCGATGGACGACACCTCCCGCGCCCTGCGCGCGCTGCGCAACGCGGCGCTGGAGGCATCGGTGGCCACGGGGCTCATCGAGCAGCGGGTGACGGCCGAGCCGGCCGTCCGCCGGGTCATCGACCAGGCCGTGGAGCACCACTGGGACGTGCTGCGCGGCATCGCCCGCCAGTGGGAGGACCACGCGGACTTCGCCCGCGAGTTCAAGCGCCACGCGTGGGAGCTCGACGAGGCCCCGGCGGCGGCCGCAGCCCAGTAGCCGCCGCTGAGAGCTCTTCGCTGGGCAGCCGGCCCGCCTCTTGGCCGCCCGCGAAAACGGCATGGACCGCGAGGAGCCGGTGGCCGGCCCCGCGCGGGGCCGGCCACCGGCTCGCCGTCGCCGCCCCGTCGCGGTCCGGGCGGTGCGGCTACCGCAGGTCCATGCCGGGGTCGTCGATGACGCGTTCCTGCTCGCTCTGCTCCTGGAGGCGGCGGGCCTTGTCCCGCAGCCGACGGCTCTCGTCGGGATCGGCCGACCGGGCGGCCGCCTCGTTCAGTTGTCGGGCCTTGTCGCGCAGCTGCTGCGACCGGCCGTGGGACTCGCCTGCACTCATGATCGCTCCTGGGCGCTGTGGGGGACGGCGGGCGGATTTCAGCGAACCAGCCACGCGCCGGGAGCGCATCTCGAACCCTCACCGGCAGTCATCCGGCTACCACCAGTACGCGGGGTACCTGGGGGCCTTGCGGCGCACGCGCGAGGCGGCGTACCCGGTCAGGACGATCAGCACGGTCGAGCCGAACAGCAGGGGGACGAACCGCGCGGGCGCCGGGCTCTGGAGGACCACCACGACGGCCGTGGCGCAGGCGGGCGAGTGCGGGGTGCGCGCGGCCATGACCAGCGCCAGCGTGACTCCGGCGGCCACGGCGGCGGCCCAGGCGCTGCTGCCGGCCAGCGCCAGGACCCCGTAGCCGACGGCGGCACCCAGCAGGTGCCCGATGACGACCCCGCGGGGCTGCGCCAGCGGCAGCGTGGGGGCGCTGTGGACCAGCGCGGCGCTGGCGGCCAAGGGAGGTATCAAGATCGGCTCGTGGAGCGCCGCCCCGATGGCCACGAGCGAGAGCAGGACGGTGGTCGCGGCGCTGATGCTGTGGACCGTGGCGGCGGCCGTGGGCCGGGCGGGGGCCCGCCCGGCGAACGCCCGGCGGCGGGGCGGTTCCGGGGCGCGGGCGGGGGCGGGGCCGGGGGCTGCGGGAGTGCGGGGGGCGGACGGCGGGCGGAGCGCGGTACTCATTGCGGCAGTGGTGTTTCCGGGCAGGGCGGCTGTCGGCCGGGCAGGGGCAGGGACGGGACGCATGCGGGGTGAGCGGCCGAGCCGGAGACACGGGCGAGCCGTGAAACGGTGGCGGGGCGCCGCTGCGGGGGAGTGCGCCGTGGTCGACGGCGCCTTCCGACCCCGCGCCTTCTCGGGGTACCGGGTCGGCGCGTTCGTGCGATGAGCCTATCCGGAGTCCCGGCTGCGGGCCGCCGGGGGATCCGACGGCCCGCGCCTACGGCACTCAGCGCCTACGGCACGCAACACCCACGTCACGGACGGTACGACCGTCACGGACGGTACGACCGTCACGGACGGTACGACCGTCACGGACGGTACGACGGTCTCGCCGTCGTCACGCGTTCGGGTCGAAGGGGATGCCCGCCGGCTTGGCCTTGGCGAGGTGGCCGTTGAACTGGCCGTCCTTGATCCCGAGGAGGGCGCTGCCGAAATCGGCCTGGCTCAGCTTGTCGCGCAGGCCCGCCGGGTACCCGTTCCAGCCGACGAGCGGCGGGTACTGCCAGGTCCCCTTGTGGTTCTCGGGCGGCTCGTCGTTGGAGTTCGCGGCGCGGAAGCAGTGCGTGCCGATTCCGTCCTTGTGGTAGACGATCTTCGGGTGGGTCCCGTCGAACCGTATCTGCGCGCTGGTGTGGACCTTGAAGTTGCCGTGCTCGGAGGTGGAGACGTAGGCGACCTGGTTGTTCTGGATCCACACCACGACGTGCTCCCAGTCGTGCCGGTGCCCGGCACTGCCCGGGCCGAGCGACACCTGGTCCTTCTCGAAGTAGAGCGCGTACATGACGGCGCACCAGCCGTTGTTGCACTTCGAGCGGGAGTAGCCGTTGGTGTTGTTCAGGTCGGAGAGGTCCCGGCAGCTGCCGTTGACGTCGCCGCCCAGCTTCAGGCCCGGCGCGATGGTGCCGTCCGGACCGATGGCGGGGCTGGAATAGCAGCCGTCCCGGTCGTAGTCGTAGGCGGGCTGGAAGGTCTGTTCCAGCCCGTCCGCGTTGGCGGGCAGGGCCGCGGGCGGAGCCGCGTACGCGACCGCGGGGACGGCGAGGACCAGCGCCGCGGCCCCCGCCGTGGCCGCGAGCATCCTGCGGGCCCGCCGGCCCGGCCCCCTCCGGGAACGTTTCACCGGCAGTGCGTCGGCCATCGTGTCCTCCTCATCGGTCACACGGGTCAACGCCCGTGTGGGAATGCGGAGTTCAGCTTTCCGGGCTCCCGCCCCCAAGCCAAGGGGCGGGAGCTGCCGTGTCCGGGAATCGCCGTCAGCCGTGCTCCGGGAGGTCCGCCTCCGCCGCGGCCGGGGCGAACGCGAAGCCGCGCGCGGTGGCCGGTCCGGCCGCGGGCGCCTTGCCGCAGAAGGCGGCCTCCAGGGTGCCGCCCAGGGCGGTGTTGGCCTGGCCCCGGTTGGAGGTGTTCGCCATCGAGGAGAGGGAGCGCTTGCCGTCGCGGGTGGTGAAGGCGTAGGTGTAGAAGCCCTGCACGGTGCCCGTGTGCCCGTACACCTGGGTGCCGCAGGAGAGGTCGTAGCGGCGCAGGCCCAGCCCGTAGAACCGGGTGTTCGTGGTGTCGGTCGGCGTCACCGTGAGCATGGCGTCCAGGGTGGCCGGGCGCAGCAGCCTGCCGCGGACCAGGGCGGACATGAAGGTGCTGAGATCGGCCGCGTTGGAGATCATCGCGCCGGCCGACTGTGCCCAGGAGACGGTCTGCTCGGTGGAGTCGACGAGCGGCGCGCCCTCCTCGTCCGGGTGCAGGTAACCGTTGGCGTGCAGGCCCTTGATGGCGGTACCGGGGTGGACGTACGAGGTGTTCCGCAGCCCGAGCGGCTTGATGATGCGCCGCTCGTACTCCTTGGCGACCCCCTTGCCGGTCGCCTCCTCGATCAGCATGCCCACGACGACGAAGTTCGTGTTCGAGTACTTGTACGCCGCGCCGGGCTCGGTGGTCCTCGGCTCGGCGAGCGAGAGGCCGACGAGCTCGCGGTAGGTGAACACCTTGTTCCGGACGGACTCGAAGCCGGGAACGGTCTGCTCGAACATCGTGTTCGTGTAGTCCGCCAGGCCGCTGCGGTGGGTCAGCAGGTGGCGCACCGTGATCCGGTCGTCGGGCAGCAGTCCCGGCAGGTAGCTGTTGACCGGCTTGTCCAGCTGGATCCGCCCCTCGTCGACCAGCTGGAGCAGGACGACGGTCGAGAACGTCTTGGTGACGCTGCCGATCCGGAAGCGGGCCTTGGGGTCCATGGCCGCGCCGGTGCTCCGGTCGCGGACGCCCTCCACCCGGGTCGAGACGCCGTCCGGACCGGTGAAGCGGGCCATCGCTCCGGGTGCACCGGCCGCCGTGGTGTTGCGCAGCGCCTGGGTCAGCGCCTCCAGATCGGGCGCGACCTGTCCGGGTGTGCCCGGTCCGGGGACGGGCAGGGGGCCGGACGCGGTGGCGGGCGCGGCGCCGGGGGTCGCGGTGGGAGCGGCGGCGTGTGCGGCGGTGGCCGGCAGCAGGCCGCCGCCGATCACGGCGAGCAGGGCGGCACCGGCGGCAAGGCGTCGCTGAGGGGACGGAAGGCGCACGTGGGTCCTCGATTTGTTCGGCTTGGGGATGAGTTGGGCCCGGCTGGGGCCATTTGAGAGCCTACAAACGATCAGTGACAGGTAGGCACGTCTTCCAGCCATTCCGGTCCCTGGATGTAGATGTTCGTCATCCAGGCCCCGTAGTCCGGGAGATAGGACCAGGCGTCGTTGGTGTAGCCGTCGGAGGTCACCACCTCCGCGTGCTTCTGGCACCCGACGCGGATCGTCGTCGGCCCGGGGAAGGCGTACACGCGTGCGGCCGCCGTCGACGGCTGGGCCTTGGTCCAGACTCCCGTGCCCCAGGTGCGGAAGGCGCGGCCGTCGACCGGGCCCGTGTCGACGCGGACCGCCCCGAAGTAGTCGCCGGCCAGCCGCACGTCACTGACCATCAGCTTGGTGCCCGACTGCTTGGCCTCCGCCATCTTGCCCGCGCCGAGGTAGAGGGCGATGTGGTGCAGCCGTTGCGAGCTGCCCCACACCAGCAGGTCGCCCGGCAGCAGCGGCGCGAGTCCCTGGGCGGCGGTGAAGCGTCCGGCGGCCCGGTGCGTGTAGTACTGCTGACTGGCCACGCCGTTCAGGACATCGGATCCGGCCGCCCGGGCGTAGGCGTAGCGGACGAGGCCCGAGCAGTCGAGGCCGAGCCGTTCGGGATCGTGTTCGCTGGCCGGATCCGAGGGGTCCACCTGCCCGTACGTGGCACCGGGCTGGGGGCCGTGACCGCCGCCCCACGTGTACCAGACGTCCTTTCCCACCTGCTCGCAGGCGGCGCCCACGGCCCGCTCGGCCGCGGCCGAGGCCCCCGGGGCCAGGACCCGGCAGGCACCTTCGGCGGCCGCCGGGGCGGCGGACGGCCAGAGGAGGACGGCCAGGAGGGCGAGGAGCGTGGTGAGGAGAGCGGTTCGGCGGGGACCTGATCGGCTGGGCATGACGGAAGACCTCGTTCCTGATGCGTGGTGCGTGGTACTTGGCGCTTGGTGCTCGGCGTTGAGCGCTTCGTGCTGCGCGCTCGGGCTTCGTGCTCGGGCTTCGTGCTCCGCACGTCCGCGGAGCGCGGCGGGCAGCGCGGCGGCCGAGCGCGCCGAAGCGCGCCGGTCGTACGCCACTTGGCGGGCTCCGTGTCCGGGACCAGCCTGTCGGCGGCCCCGCCGTCCCGTCCACGGCCGGACGTGTCACCACCCGAACGGGCAACGGGAAACCCCGGGGAAACCCCCCTCCGGCCGGCCGGAACCGAAGGTGCGGGAGGTGGGGGAGGCGGTCATGGCACTACGCGCACGCGCGGTCGGCGTGCTCCGGCTGGAGTGCCATGCGGCAGATGTCCGTCAGCCGCGCCGCCGGGTCCGGATTCCACAGCCGTACGGTGCCGTCGTTGCTGCTGCTCGCGAGGGTCCGGCCGTCGGGGGAGAAGACGACGCCCCACACGGCGTTCATATGACCGGACAGGGTGGCCCGGAGCCGTCGGCGGGCGACGTCCCACAGTCGCACCGTACGGTCGTTGCCGCTGGTGGCCAGAGTCCGGCCGTCGGGGGAGAAGGCGATGCCCCGCGCGGAGCCGGTGTGTCCCGTCAGCACGGTGGTGACGCGGCGCTGCCCCGCGTCCCACAGCCGGACCGTGCCGTCGTTGCCGCTGCTGGCCAGCGTCCGCCCGTCCGGGCTGAACGCGACGGCCCGTACCGCGCCCGCGTGCCCGGTGAGCACGGCCGGCGGAAGGTGCCCGGCCAGGTCCCACAGCCGTACGGTCAGATCGTCCCCGGCGCTGGCCAGCGTCCGCCCGTCGGGGGCGAAGGCGACGTCGTTGACGAAGTCCGTGTGCCCGGTGAGGGTCGTGAGGGGAGTGCGGGTGGCGGTGTCCCACAGGCGTACGGTCCCGTCGGCGCCGGCCGAGGCGAAGCTCCGCCCGTCCGGGGCGAACGCCACCGAGAACACGGTGCCGTCGTGCCCGGTGAGGGTGGCGAGGGGGGTGCGGGTGGCGGTGTCCCACAGGCGTACGGTGCCGTCGGCGCCGGCCGAGGCGAAGCTCCGCCCGTCCGGGGCGAACGCCACCGAGTACACGGTCTCGGTGTGTCCCGGGAGCGCGGCCAGGATCCGGCGGCCGGCCACGTCCCACAGGGCCACCGCGTGATCGGCGCCGGCGGCGGCCAGCAGTTTTCCGTCGGGGCTGTAGGCCGCGTGCCAGACCTCGGTGAACGGACGGGCCGTCAGCACCGGGCCCCGCAGGTCCCACAGCACGACGGACTGGTCGAAGGCGGCGGTCGCCAGCACGGCGCCCGCCGGGTCCACGGCGACGGCCAGCACGTAGTCGGTGTGCCCGGCGAGCGTCGCGGTGAGGCGGCCGCTGCGCACGTCCCACAGCCGGGTGGTGCCGTCGCCACCGCCGCTGACGACGGTGGTGCCGTCCGGGGTGTAGGCGACCGCGTTGACGTCGTCGCTGTGCCCGGTCAGCGTGGCCACCGCCTGGTGTCCGGCGACGTCCCACACCCGCACGGTCCGGTCGACGCCCCCGGTGGCCACCGTCCGCCCGTCCGGGGCGAAGGCCGCGCCCAGCACCTCTCCGGTGTGACCTTCCATCACGGCGACCGGACGCGCCCGCGCCGTGTCCCACAGGCGTACGGTCTGGTCGGCGCCGGCCGAGACGAGGGAGCGGCCGTCCGGCGCGTACGCCAGGGCGTTGACCCTTCCGACGTGCCCGGTCAGAACGGCGAACTCGCTGTGGTCGCCAGCCGGATCCCACAGCTGTACGGTCCCGTCGGCGGCCGCGACGGCGAGGGTCCGCCCGTCCGGGGCGAAGGCGATCGCCCTGGCGGCCGCCGTGCTCGGGGGCAGCAGGACCACCGGGCCGGACCCGGCGGCGGGCCAGAGCCGGACCGGGCCGTCGGCCGAACCGGCCGCCAAGGTCCGCCCGTCGGGGCTGAAGGCGACCGTACGGACCCGGCCGGGCGCGGTGAAGGCCGCGACCGTCCGGCGGTCGGCCACCCGGCGCAGCAGGACCTTCCCGTCGGACCCGGCCGTCGCGAGCAGGGCCCCGCCCGGGGCGAAGGCCACCGCGTTGACCGGCCCGCCGTGTCCGCCGAGCCGGGCCAGGAACGGCTGGGACTGGGTGCTGAGCAGGGCGCCGCGCGCCTCGCTCGTCGCCTCGGTGCGGTACGCCTCCTCCGCGAGCAGCATCGAGGCCTCCGGCTGGCCGGAGGCCAGCGAGAGCGACCGCACGGCGAGCGCCTGCGAGCGGGCGGTCCGCTCCTGGCCGAGCGCCCCGGCGCGCTGCTGGTACGCCACACCGCCCGCGCCCAGGGCCAGTACGAGCAGGACCAGGAGGGTGGCCAGCATCCGCTGTTGCAGCCGGACCTGGCGACCGGCCTGCCGCCGGCGGGCGTCCTCCGCGGCCAGGCAGGCCCGGAGGAAGGCCGTCTCCCGCGCGCCGAGCGCGCTGCCGCCGCCGTCGAGCTCCTCGGCCCAGGCACGGGCGGTGGCCAGCCGGGTGCCGCGGTAGAGGACGGACGGATCGTGGCCCTCACGCGTCCATTCGTCGGCGGCCTGGGACAGCTGCTGGTGGACCAGCAGCCCGGCCCGGTCCGCGTGGATCCAGCCGCGCAGCCGTGGCCAGGCGTGCAGCAGGGCCTCGTGGGTGATCTCGACGGTGTCGCTGTCGGTGGTGATCAGCCGGGCCCGGACGAACGCGTCGAGGGCGGCCGCGGCCCGGTCTCCGTCGGGCTGCCCTTCCAGCAGGGCGCTGCGGCGGACCCGGCGCCGGGTCGGCCCCGCCCCGTCGGCGAGGTGGACCAGCTGTACGAGGAGCCGCCGGATCGTCCGCTGCTCGGCCGGGTACAGGCGGGCGAAGACCTGTTCGGCGCTCTGCGCGACGGCGCCCTGGATGCCGCCGGCGTACTCGTACCCGGCGACGCGGAGGGTGGAGCCCTCGCGCCGCTGCCAGGTGGCCAGCAGCGCGTGGGACATCAGGGGCAGCGCGCCGCAGGGCACGTCCCCCGGACCGCTCTCCGGTCCGGCGTCCCGCCCGTCCGGCTGCCCGCCGTCCGGCGGGCCGGGCGGGGCCGGTCGGTCGGTCCGGTCCGGGTCCGCGCGTACGCCCGCATCCCGCAGGAGCAGCGGGACCAGGCCCGGTTCGAGGGTGAGCCCGGCGAGTTCGGCCGGACGCGTGATCGACTCCCGCAGCTCCGCCACGGACATCGGCGGCAGGACGAACAGGCCGTCGGTGAAGACGGCGGCCAGCTCGGGCAGCTCCAGGCAGTTCCCGGAGAAGTCGGCCCGCACCCCGAGCACGACGACGGCGGGGTCGTACCCGGTCAGGGCGGGCCGGGAGCGGGCCACGGCGCAGAGGACCCGGACGAAGGCGCGGCGCTCGTCCTCGTCGGCGCAGAGCGTGAACAGCTCTTCGAACTGGTCGACGAGCAACACGGGCCGCACCGTCGGGACATGACGACCGCCGCCCCCCTCCGGCGCCAGGGCGCCGGGCCGGACCGACAGCCCGTGGACGGCTTCGAGCAGCAGCTCCGGCCGGGCGCTCAACTCCTCGGGGGTACGGCCGATGTCGCCGCCCAGGGCCTTGGCGGTGGCGTCGGCCAGCTCGCGCAGCGGGTGCGCGGTGGGCGTGAACCTGATCACCGGCCAGCCGTCGGCGCCCGCGACCGGGAAGCCTCCGCGTGCGAGGGCCGGCACCAGACCCGCGCTGAGCAGGGAGGACTTGCCGGCCCCCGACCGGGCGGCGAGCAGCAGGGGCCCGTGGCCGAGGCGTTCGTGGACCCGCTCGACGAGGGCGGCCGTGGCCCGCTCCCGGCCGAAGAACCACCCCGCCTCCTGCGGGGTGAACGAGGCCAGGCCGCGGTAGGGGCACTCGCCGTCCGACCGGGAACCGTGCGACGGGTCGCCGGGCCGGGCCGCGGAGCGGGGCCCGGGCGGTGGTTCGGGCTCCGCGTTCTCCGGCACCAGCCGCAGGAGTTCGCCCTCGGCGCCGAGGGCCCGGTCGCAGCTGCGCGCCACGTCGGCGGTGACCGGCTTCGAGCCGGTCTCGATCTTGCTCAGGTAGCCCTTGCTGTAGTGCGTGCGGCGGGCCAGGTCGGAGAGCGACAGCCCGCGCTGCACCCGAAGCCGCCTCAACTGGGCGGGAAAGCGCGGCAAGGCGCCGTCGGCAGTGTCGTCTGACGTGTGCGGCCGGCCGGTGGCGCGTCCGCGGTCCGGATCCCCCAAGACGTCCCCCATGGCAAAGCGCGCCCAGGCAGTGAGAGGCAGATGCCCAGGTTAGCGCGGGGGTGGGGCGGCCGACCGGCCATTCGTGCGGTGTTGCGGCCAAACGAGGACGTTCCGGAGCGGGCCGGGCGGCCCACGCCGGAACGTCCTTGCGAACGGGCGAACGCGCGCGCCCGCTAGCGGTTGAGGGTGATCGAGTTGATGGGTCCGAGGTCGGCGTAGACGCCGGTGCCCTGGGCGATGGGGTTGCCGCAGCCGACCCCGTTGGAGCCGGTGCACAGGCGGGCCGTGGCGCCGCCGTACTGGTTGTTGAGCACCCAGTGGTTGCCGTACTGGTTGCTCAGGTTGTGGGCCCCGTAGTTGTAGAAGACGTGGGTCGGCTTCACCGCGGGGTTCTGGTTCTGCGGGTAGATGCAGACCGCTCCGTCCGGGCAGCCCGCCCACGGCTCGGCCGGCTGTGCGCCTGCGGCGCCGCTGAGTGCCACGACGGCGGCCGTGGCGGTGGCGAACGCGGCGGCGCCGCGGATCATCTTGCGCATGATGTCCCCTTGTGGGTCGTGCTCCGTGCTGACGTGCTGACGACTTGAGCCTGTCCCGGGCGGACCCGGAGGTCGACGGGTTTCCCGTTGCCGGTCGCCCGCCCGCCCCGGGAAACCCGCCGTGACCAGCGGGGCGGTCGCGGCGCGGGCAACGGCCCGCCCGGCTCCTTCGGCCCAGCGCCGATGAGGCCTTCGGACGAACGCGCTGCGCGGCGCGCGGAGCGGCCGCCGCCGGGGTGATAGCCCGTGGTGACCCACACACCTCGAAGGGGCGGCCGCAGATGACCAGGCGACTCGTGACGCGGCCGGCCCGGCGCCCGCCCGGCGCGCCCGGCCCACCCGGCCCGCGCCGCGGCCGCTGGCCCGGCGTGGACCCGCCGGTGTCCCCGCTCCTGCGGACGGCCGCCGCGTACGCCTGGCGGCTCCTGGTCGTGGGCGCGGTGGCGTACGCGGTCTTCGCGGCCCTGGGAAGGTTCCACGAGATCGCGCTGGCCCTCTTCCTCGGCCTGGTGACGGCCGCGATGCTGCGCCCGGCCGCCGACCGGCTGGCCCGGATCGTGCCCAGGCCGCTCGCGGTGGCCCTCGCGCTGGTCGTCAGTGCGGTCCTGGTGCTCGGCGCCCTCGCGCTGGTGGGCGAGTCGGTGGCGAACGAGTGGCCCTCGCTGGTGCGGGAGTTCAGGGTGGGGCTGGACCGGATCCAGGCCTGGCTCAGCGGACCGCCGCTGCGGCTGGACTCCCACGTGCTGAGCGATGCCCAGTCCAAGATCGGCACGTACCTCTCCAGCCACCGCTCGACCCTGCTGAGCACGGCGGTCAGCGGGGCGGGGCGCATCGTGGCGGTGCTCACCGTCACGGCCCTCGGGCTGTTCTGCTCGGTCTTCTTCATCCACTCGGGCGACCGGCAGTGGGACTGGTTCTGCGAGCAGCTGCCGCAGGGCGTACGGGAGCGGGTGGGCCGCGCCGGGAAGGCGGCCTGGCGGACCTTCACGGGGTACACGCACGGCATCGTGCTCGTGGCCGCGACCAACGCGATCCTGGTGGGCATCGCGCTGTTCGCCCTCGGTGTCCCGCTGGCCGTCCCGCTCGCGCTGCTGGAGTTCTTCGCCGCGTTCGTCCCGCTCATCGGCTCCCCGGTCGCCCTCGGCGTGGCCGCCGTGGTCGCCCTCGCCGCTCAGGGGCCGCTCGTGGCCGCTCTGGTGGTCGCGCTCATCGTGGTCATCGGCCAGATCGAAGGGCACCTGCTGCATCCCCTGGTGATGAGCTGGGCCGTACGCCTGCACCCCATGGTGGTGGCCCTGTCGGTGGTCGCGGGAGCCATCGCCGCCGGGATCGTGGGGGCGGTGGTGGCGGTGCCCCTGGTCTCGGTGGCCTGGTCGGTCCGCCAATCCCTGCGTCCGCCCGCCCGCGGCGAGGTACGAGGGCGGCCGCGCTGACGTACCGCCGGCAGGGGTCGGACACCGCCGACGGGGGCGGACACCGTCGACCGGGGCCGGACCCCGTCGGCACGGACCTGACAGTGCCGCCACGGACCGGACACCGTCGGCCCGCGCCGGACACCGCCCGCCCGAGCCGACGTGCCGCCGCGGACGCTCCCTCAGAGGCGGCCGACGGCGTCGGCGAAGCGGCGCGGTCCGCCCTCGGTCCGCGTGAGGAAGAGGTTCGGCTCGATGAGCTCCAGTTCCATCACCACCGGCGAGCCGTCCGTGTCCAGCGCGAGATCGACCCGCGCGTACAGCAGGGGAGCGTCCGGGGCGCCGCAGGCCCCGGACACGGCGGACAGTGCCGCCCGGGCCACGGCGAGCTCGGCCGCGCCGGGGACGTGTTCCACCAGGTCCGGGTGCGGTGTACGGCTGTTGTCGACCCGGCCGGTGTCGGTGAGCACGGGCCCCTTGCGCACGGAATGGCTGAACTCGCCGCCCAGGAACACCAGCGCCCGCTCGCCCTCGACGATGCGCTCCATGTACGGCTGGACCATCGCCGTCTGTCCGCCGTCCTGGAGGCCCCGTACGTGGGCCTCGGCCGCGGGCCGCTGCTCCTGCGTGTACCGGGCGCTGTCGCGGGCCCCGGCGGACACCGTCGGCTTGACGACGAAGCCGCCGCTCGAAGGCAGGACGACCGGGTCGCCGGGGGCGACGAACCGCGTCGGCACCGTGGGCACACCGTGCGCCACGAGCTCCGCCAAGTACCTCTTGTCGTGGTTCCAGCGCACCACCTCGGCCGGGTTGTGCAGCGCCGTCACCGAGGCGATCCGGTCGGCCCAGGCGAGGAACTCGGCCGGTCGGCGGGTGTAGCCCCAGGTCGACCGTATGACCACGGCGTCCGCGGTGGACCACGGATGCTCCGGATCGTCCCAGTCGGCCGCCACCGCGTCCGTCCCGCGCTCCCGCAGCGCCGCGACCAGCGCCGGCAGCTCCGCGTCCCTCGACCGGCCCTGCCGATCGGTGGCCAGCACCACCCGACGCCGCCGCGCTGCCGGCCCGCTTCCGGTTCCCGCCATGTGCCCGTCCTCCCGTAGCCCTCCGATCCGCAGAGCCTACGGTGCCCCGGCCGGCAGCCGGGGTCGGGCAGACGGGGCCGGGCAGACGGGGCCGGGCGTCAGCCCCGGGGGTCGACGACCGCCTCG
Source organism: Streptomyces sp. ISL-66 (assembly GCF_018614135.1). GTDB lineage: Bacteria > Actinomycetota > Actinomycetes > Streptomycetales > Streptomycetaceae > Streptomyces. Next base: position 41,918 of record NZ_JAGGOW010000125.1, on the reverse strand, counting down.
ACGTGGTCCGCGTGGGGGAGTACCACGACCCGGCCCGCGAGTCCTTCTTCGCCCCCTTCATGGGCAGCGCCCAGCGTCTCGCCGGCGGCAACACCCTCGTCACCGACTCGCCTTCGGGCCGGCTCTTCGAGGTGACCCCCGACGGCTACCTGTGCTGGGAGTACGTCGTCCCCTACTTCGGCGCCTACCAGGAGTCCGAAGTGCGCGGCCTGTTCCCGTCCGAGCCCAACGCCGTCTTCCGTGCCTACCGTTACACCGCCGAGGAGCTGCCCTGGCTGACCGCGGGGGCCTCGGGGGCCGCGCGCTGACCACCACCGGCAGGAAGCCCCCGCCGGCGGGTCGCGTCGACGAGCGGCTGCCGGTGCGCCGGCCGGCCCCGCTGTCCGCACAGCCCGGCCCGGCCGTGATGACCGTGCCGGTCTAGCGCCGGTGGTCCGCGGCTACCGCTGCGGCCCGAAGGCGGGTACAACTGCTGTGCGAAGAGGGGGCTGGGATGCGGCGGGGAATACTCGAGTGGTTCCTGGGCGCGGCCGACGGGGAGATACGGGCACTGGAAGAAGTGCCCGGCATCGACGCGGAGCGGCTGCGCGAGCTGTGGTGCGCGGAACCGGAGCTGATGCTCCGCCTCGACCGCCTCTACGCGGCTTCGCAGCGCGCCTTCGAACGCCGTACGCGGGCCGCTGTCGCCGAGGACCTGCTGCGCGCCCTGCGGGCCGTGGCCCAGGGTGCGGACGTGGGCCGGCTGGACACGGCGGTGGCCCTCGCCGAGGCCAGGCTCGAGGAGGACACGGCCACCGCCGGTGCGCGCGGCCTGAACGTCGGACTGACCTGCGGGATCGTGGTCAGCCCCGTGGTGCTGCTGGTCGTCCTCGCGCTGGGGGCGTGGGTGCCGGGACTCTTCGGCATCGACTTCGGCTGCCAGGAGCGACAGGCCCTCCTCCACGCGATGGTGTGCTTCGCGGGCGGCGCGATGGGCGCGGTGTTCAGCGTCATCATGCGCCTGCGCGATCCGGCGAACCTGATCCGCGCCCGCTCCGGGCGCGGCAATCCGGGCTCCGACCCGGCCTCCGACCCGGTCCAGTTGGCGCAGAGCCTGCGGCAAGAGGGCTGGTACCGCGTGGTGGTGGGATGGTTCCTGGCCACCGCCCTGTTCCTGCTCATCAGCGGCGGCATCCTCACGGTCATCACTCCACCGCTCTCCGCGGCCGAACTGTGCGGCCCCGGCCCGCTCTCCGCCGCCGGACACGAGGCCGTGGTCAAGGCCTGGTTCTTCTGGGGCGCCATCGGTTTCCTGGCCGGCCTCAACGAACGCTGGGCCCGCGGCCTGCTGCGCCACCCCTCGGCCGCACGCGACGAGCCGGGACCGCAGGACGGAGCGCGGCGCCCGTAGTCCTCTCGTCCCGGCCTCCAGGGGCTCACCGACGGCGGCGCCGGACGGCGTGATCCCGAGGGGCCGGTTAGCGTCGGGGGATGAGCAGCGAACCACAGAACTTCGAGATCCTGCTGGTGCCCGAGCACGTGGTGGAGGGGTCCCGGCAGGACGCCGTCCGGTCCGCCGTCGTCGCGCCGACCGGCGGGAACGGCGCCTCCGGTTACCCCCGCTACTCGGGGGAGGGGATGGTGGCCGACATCGATCCGGCCACCCGGACGGTCGAAGCGCTCCTGGTGGACGGAGCCGAGCTCGACTACGGCCTCAAGCCCATCGTGTACGGGCCTTCCTGACGGCCGGACCGACCGAGCGCCTGCGTACGTACATGCATACGTGCGTGCCTGCCTCCGCGTGCGTGCCTGCCCGTCCGCCCGTTACTCGAAGCGGGCGGTGTCCCCGGCGCCCCGGCGGACGATTTCCGCCTCGCCGCTGGAGAAGTCGATGACGGTGGTCGGCATCGTCCCGCATTCACCGGAGTCGACCACCATGTCCACGACGTGGTCGAGCCGGTCCTTGATCTCCCAGCCCTGGGTCATCGGCTCGGTCTCGTCCGGCAGGAGCAGCGTGCTGGACAGCAGCGGCTCGCCGAGTTCGGCCAGCAGGGCCTGCGCCACGACGTGGTCGGGGATGCGGACCCCGACCGTCTTCTTCTTGGGGTGCTGCAGCTGGCGCGGAACCTCCTTCGTCGCCGGGAGGATGAAGGTGTAGCTGCCGGGGGTGGACGCCTTGATCGCGCGGAAGACGTCGTTGTCGATGATCACGAACTGGCCCAGCTGTGCGAAGTTCTCGCACACCAGCGTGAAGTGGTGGCGGTCGTCGAGCCGCCGGATCGACCGGATGCGGTCGACGCCCTCACGGTTGCCCATCTTGCAGCCCAGCGCGTAGCAGGAGTCCGTCGGGTACGCGACGAGTCCGCCGGAACGGATGCTGTCGGCGATGCTGCCGATGGTGCGGGGCTGGGGGTTGTCGGGGTGTACGTCGAAGTACTTAGCCATCCGCCGAGCCTACGGGATCCGGGGGTTCCGGCCCTCTTTCCGGCCCTGCTTCCACCCCTCCTTCCGCCCCTCTTCCGGCACGCGGATGTGCCGGGGCGCACACCGGCGGGAGGCTGGGGACCGACCGTGCGATAAGCGGCGGCGTCGGTGTGCGATTATCTCCTTTATGTGCGCATTTGTTCTGTATGTGCTCGTGATGGCGATCATATTCTTTGGGGTCGGTGCGTAATTCTTTTGGCTCGGTACATAGGGTGCGATCAATAGGCGGCCTGCCCGTGGCCGATAAATCGCGCACAAGGGTTTGCCAGATGACCGCCACGTCGATTCCTCCTGTCGAAAGTCCCGTCCTCGCACGGCGGCGCAGAGGGGCTGAAGGCCAGGTCGGCGGGGTAAAGCGGAATATACAATTCCTTTCCGCTCTCGTCGCCGCATTCATATCGATGGCCGCCTACGCCACCGGTCTCGCCGTTCGCGGAACGTATCCCTTCGGATCGATCCCGCGCGCCGACAACGACCTGCGCCACCAATACGTACCGTTCCACACCCACCTCTGGGACCTCCAGCACGGAAAGGCCCAGGGCGACCTGCTCTTCAACTGGCAGAGCGGCTACGGCGTCGGTTTCCTCGGCGACTTCTTCACTTATCTGACCAACCCGTTCTCCTGGCTGACCGGCGCCCTGCCCCGCCACCACGCCGAGTTCTCCGTCTACCTCGTCAGCCTTCTCAGCATCGGCCTCGCCGCCGCCCTGATGACCGTCTACCTGGGCCGGCTGCGCCCCGGCTCGCCGTGGCTGCGCGCCCTGCTCTCCGTCGGCTACGCGGTGTGCGGCTGGGGAGTCACCGAGGGCGCCGTCGTCCCGATGTGGACCTGGGGCCTGGTCGCGATACCGATGCTGGGCCTCGCCGCCGACTGGTGCCTGACCGGCCGCCGCTGGGTCCTCGGCAGCCTCCTCGTGGCCCTGTGCTGGTTCGCCAACTTCTACACCGCCGCCATGGCCACCCTCGCCACCGCGCTCGTCCTCCTCGTACGGCTCCTGCTCGCCGACACCGACCAGCGCACCCGGGGCCGCGCCCTGTGGCGGGCCGCCACCATGACCGCCACCGGGCTGCTGCTCGCCGCGCCCGCCGTCCTGGTGTGCGCGCTGGCCAACCAGCGGGCCCAGCCCACCGAGCTCTACGTCCTCAGCGTGCGCACCGACCCACTGGCGTACCTCTCGATGCTCATACCGGGCACGCACCCCCGTCCGCCCGCCCCCAACATCTACGCCGGGGTGCTCGTCCTCCTCCTCGTGCTGACCCTGCCCTTCCAGTCGAAGGTCCGCGTCCGCGAACGCGCCGCCTGGTTCGGGCTCCTGCTGCTCACCGCGATCTCCTTCGTCGTCACCCCCACCGCCAGGCTCTGGCAGGGCGGGGCCCTCCCGCACGGCGCGCCCTTCCGCGAGTCCTTCGTCCTCAGCGGCATGCTCGCGATGGCCGCATGGATCTGCCTCGCCCACATGCCCCGACCCCGGGCCCTGCTCGGCGGAGCCGCCCTGCTGGTCCTGCTCGTCGCGGCCACCTACGACCAGCCGCCCGTCAACCGGTACGCCCTCATCGGAGTCCTGGCCGCCGGCGCCACCACCCTCGTCCTGCTGCTGTTCTACGCGCGCGGGCTGCGCCGCCCCGCCCGCATCGGCGTCATGGTGCTGCTGGCCGTCTCGGTCTTCGCGAGCACCGCCCACGCCGTCTACGGCAACGCCGTCGTCGACGACCCCCGTCGGCGCGGCCCCGCCCGCCCCCAGACCATGACCGCGCTGGGCACCGACGCCCACCAAGCCCTGCGGGAACGCGAGAACTGGCCCGCCACCCGCGCCGACGCGGGCCCCGACGTGTTCGTCACCGACAACGACGCGATGCTCGTCGGCGGCCAGGGCGGCGCCTACTACAGCAGCTACGTGAGCGTGGAGACCGCGCGCGGACTGCGCGGCCTGGGTCTCGGCCAGGCCATGGGCGGCCGCCACCTGTGGCCCGCACCCGACCCCGTCCTGCGCGCCCTCCTCGGCATCGGCACCGTCCTGGAGCCGGTCGGCGAGGACGCGGTCACCGCCCGTTCCCAGCCCGCCCCGCCACTGGTCACCGTCCGCGCGCCCGGCAGCGACCACGCCTACGGCGCCCCCGAGGGCTCGGTCTGGGCCCGCCGTCAGGCCGCCCTCGGCGCCCGGGTCTACACCGTGCCCGCGCTCTCCCACGCCGGCGGGCCCCCCGCGCCCGCGTCCGGGCGCGGATTCGCACTGCCCCGGGCCGCGGGCGAGGGCGCCGAGCACTGGACCGCGTTCACAGCCCGCTGCGCCCCCGGCGAGCGGGCGTTCCTGTACGCGCCGGACCTGAACGCGACCGCGCAGGCCGAGGGCACGGCCCGCCGCGAGAGCTTCTACGGAAAGCCGCCCGCCGTCAGCGCACCGCTCAAGGAGCTGGGCGCCGCCGGGACCGACGGCCGGTTCACCTTCTCCGTCCACACCCCGCAGGACGGCCAGATCCTCCCGCCCGACGTACTCGGATGCCTGGACCAGGCCGCCTTCGACGCGGCCGTGGCCCGCCTGAAGGCCACCGGAGCCACCGGGGTCACGGCCGGCGGCCACACCCTGGAGGCCCGGCTCCCCGAGGGCTCGACCGGCACGGCCGTCATCGCCACCACCGCGTCCCCCGGCTGGACCTGCTCGGTGGACGGCGGCCCGGCCCGCGCCCCGGTCTCGTACCAGGGCCTGCTCGGCGTCCCGCTGGGCAGTGGCGGCGCCGACCGGCTGTCCTGCTCGTACCTCCCCGAGGGGCTGAGCGCCGGCCTCGCCGGCACCGCAGCGGGCGCCCTGCTCATCGGAGGCGTCCTCGTGCGCCCCCGGTGGCGCGGCCGGACCGCGGGGCCGTGATCATCAGATGCTCCTGTGAGGCAACGGATCGGTTCGCGCGGCGGTCTAGCTTGATGTGCACCTGGAAGCGGTGCGCCGCCGAAGCCCGTTCCCAGCGGAACCGTCCCAGAAGGCCTCCCGTCTCGTGAGTCTGACCAGCAACACGCTCTTCGTGGTCGTCCTGTTCGCCACGGCACTGATGTTCGCGGCCGCCGTACGGTGGTGGCCGCGCTTCGCGAGAGCGGGGTGGCGCCGGGTCCTCGGGCGGATGGGCCTGGTCCTCGCCGTGCAGGTGCTCGTGCTGTCCGCCGTCGGTCTCGCGGCGAACCGCAGCTTCCTGATCTACGGTTCCTGGACGGAACTGGTCGGGCGGGAGAAGGCGGCCACCGTCAGCGCGCAGGACGGGCCCGGCACTTCGTCCGTGCGGGTGACCGGCCGGCAGAAGCCGGACGTGCCCGGCAGCGGGACGAAGCAGGTGGTCGGCGAGATCGAGAAGGTCCTGATCGAGGGCGAGCGGTCCAAGATCGCGACCCCGGCCTACGTGTACCTGCCGCCGGAGTACTTCCAGAAGGGCAACGAGCACCGGGTCTTCCCCGCCGCCGTCGTCCTCACCGGCTACCCCGGTACGGCGGAGAACCTGCTGAAGCCGCTGCCCTACCCGAGGACCGCGTGGACGCTGGCCAGGGAGAAGAAGGCGAATCCGATGATCCTGGTGCTGATGCGGCCCACGGTCTCCCCGCCGCGCAACACCCAGTGCATCGACATACCGGGCGGACCGCAGACCGAGACGTTCTTCGGGACCGACCTCCCCAAGGCCCTTTCGGGCGCCTACCGGATCGGCGCCTCGCCCCGGTACCTCGCAATGATGGGCGATTCCACCGGTGGCTACTGCGCCCTGAAGATCGCACTGGAGCACCCGGAGACCTACTCGGCCGGCGTGGGTCTGTCCGCGGACTACGAGCCCGAAAGCTACGGCGCGGGCGACCTCTTCCACGGCAACACGGACGAGCAGAAGCGTTCCGACCTGCTGTGGAGCCTGGACCACCTGCCCCAGGGGAACACTTCGTTCCTCGTCACCACCTCGCTCCAGGGCGAGGACAATTACCAGGCGACGCAGAAGTTCATCCAGAAGGTGAAGGCCCCCGCCCAGGTCTCGTCGATCACCCTCGACCACGGCGGGCACAGCTTCAACACGTGGAAGCGCGAGATCCCGCCGTCGCTGGAATGGCTCAGCCGCCGCCTCGCCGACCGCTGAGCGTGGCCGGAGTCGGTCCGTCGGGGCGGACCGTGATGCTGTACGCGGCCTTGTCCGGGACCGAGTGGAAGTCCGGCGCGTAGGCGGGCAGCAGGTGCTCGAGCAGTACGGTCGACTCGCGCAGGGCGAACTGCAGCCCGAGGCAGGCGCGCGGCCCGAGGCCGAAGGGCACGTACCCGCCCGACACGGCCGGACGCCCGCCCGGAGCGGTGAAGCGCCGGGGATCGAACCGCTCCGGTTCCGGCCACAGTTCGGGAGCGCGGTGCGCCAGGTACGGGCAGACGACCACATCGGTGCCCGCCGCGATGGCGTAGCCGCCCAGGACGTCGTCCTCGACGGCGTGGCGGGGCAGGATCCACGCGGACGGGTACAGCCGCAACGTCTCGTTGACCAGGGCCTGGATGGCCTCCCGGCGCTCCGGTGAGCCGTCGCCGCCCGCCGCCAGGGCCTCCTCGCGGGCCTCCGGATGGCGGTCCAGGAGCAGGTACAGCCAGGTCAGCGTGGTGGCGGTGGTCTCGTGCCCCGCGACCAGCAGCGTGACGAGCTCGTCGCGGATCAGCCGGTCGGTGTACTCGGGCCGCTCCGCCGAAGCCTCCACCAGCAGGTGCAAGAGCCCCGGCCCGTCCGGACCGACCGCGCCGCGGCGCGCGGTGGCGATGGCGTGCCCGGCGACGGCGTCGATGCGGGCCAGCTCGGCGCCCACGGCTTCGCCGGCGTCGGCCGAATCGGCCGGCAGCGTCGGCATCGCGGCCACCACGGCCGCTACGGCGGCCAGTTCGCGCTCGGTGTCCTCGTCGAGGGGATACCCGGTCAGGGAGCGCCAGATGGTGTCCAGGGCGAAGCGCCGCATCTCCTCGCCGACGTCCAGGACCTGCCCGCTGCGGGCGTACGCGGCCCAGCGCCCGGCGGTGGTCCGCGCCGCCTCGGTGATGCGCTGCTCGTAGCGGCGCATCCCGGTCCCCGTGAACTGGGACTGCAGGACGCGCCGTTGCCGCTTCCAGGCCTCGCCGGTGGCCGCGAGCACCCCGTCGCCGATCAGCAGGCGGGCGCGGTGCGAGCGCTTGACGTACCGCTGCGGATGCTGGGCCAGCACGTGCTGGATCGCCTGCGGCCCGGTGACCAGCACCGTCGGCCGCGCCCCCGCCTCCGACCCGCCCGCCGACCGGTCCCCGAGCCGGAACGCTCCGACGCCGCCGAGCCGTCCGCACACCTGGGCCAGCAGCTCGATCAGCTCGCCGCCCCCCGCGTGCCACCGCTCCACGACGGCGGGATCCAGTTCGGGCACCGGTGGTGCCGGCGAGCGGTGCCGGGTGCCGGTGCCGGATTCGACGGTCATGGGTGTTCCCTCGTTCGTCCGCTGGGGGTTCTGCTCTCTCACCGGATCGGCGGCAGCACGGACTGTACGGGAAGGGGCGTGGCCTTCGGCCCACTTTCGGCCGCCCGGCAGGCGAGGTAGAAGACGCCGCCGACGGCGGCTCCGGCGGCTCTGGAGGCTCCGGCGGCTCCGGCGGCGATTCGTTGCGATCGGGCGTTATCCGGCGAGCGGGAGCCCCTCCTTCACCCGGCGGATGATCTCGGTGCGCTGGCCGGCCCGGAGGGTGCCGGGGCACGCGTGGGCGCCCCACGAGGCGCCGCCCATGGAGTGGGTGCCCAGGCCCGGTTGGTCGGGGGCGTCGCTGATCGAGGCCGGCCAGCCGTGGGCGGCGGCGCCCCACGCGTAGATGCGGGAGACGGCGTCGACCTGCGCTTCGGTGAGCTTCCGGGTGCCGAAGCCCGAGGTTTCGACCGAGGCCCACGACCCGTTGCCGTCCACTTGCGCCCAGGCGCGGTCGAGGACGGAGACGTACTGCTCCGTCTCTCCGCTCTGCGAGACCCAGAAGTGGGAGGAGGCCTTGATCCCGGGCTCGTTGAACCGCTCGTACAGTGAACCCTCGCCCTCCTGGACGTGGAGGACGAGCCCGCGTTGGGCGTCGCGGTCACCGACGACGAAATTGCGCTCCAGCGGTCTTCTGATCACGCCGGGCATCCAGCCGGAGGCCGGGGAGGGGGAGGTACGGGTCGCTCCGGACGGGTTGCGGTCCTCGTCCGGCGGATCGGGCTCGCCGGACCTGGCGACCAGCAGTGGGCCGGCGCTCATGGCGAGGAGCAGCGCTCCGCCGCCGGCCAGCAGGCGTCGCCTGCCGGGTGCCGTGGGGTCGGGGCTCCTGTGTTTCATGAACGGTGTCCGACTTCCTGGAGGCGCCTCGCGTGGGGGAGAAGTGAGTCTTCGGGTTCCTCATGACGGAGCCGTGATGGCCGGATGATCGTTTGATGACGGTGGGCGACCGGAAGGCTGTGACGAATTGGTCATCTTGTGCGCATGATCCGCGCATATGGGGCGCGGAAACTGGCGCCCGAGTGATCGAGAACGGCATGAGCAAGGCGGTGTACGGGATGACGGCGGTACCGGTGAAGGGCGACGGACCCCACGGAGCGGCGGCTGAGGACGAGGACGCACCGGGGACGGCGCATGCCGTCGAGGTGGCGGACGCGCCCGAGGGCGCGGAGGCTCCGGAGCCCGCGCCGGACCCGGTGGAGGTCGTGCGCGTCCCCGAGCAGGCACCGGATCCGGAGCTTGAGCCGGGACGGGCGCCGGGGTCGGCGTCGGGGCCGGGGTCGGAGTCGGGCTCGGAGCGGCAGTCTGAGTCGGCGTCAGAGTCGGTACTGGAGCCTGTGCCTGATCCGGAGCCTGATCCGGAGCCTGTGCCGGAGTCGGAGCCTGGTCTGGGGCCGGAGTCCGTGTCTGATCCGGTACCGGAGTCGGAGCTTGATCCGGAACCAGAACCAGAACCGGAACCGGAACCGGAGTCGGAGTCGGAGTCGGAGCCTGAGCCTGAGCCGGAACCGGAGCCTTCGTCTGAGCCGGGACTCGAGCCGGCTTCGGAGTCGGCGCCGGAGCCGGACGGGGAGAGGACGAGTACGTTCATCCCGCTCAAAGCCCTGGACGGCGTCCCGCAGGAGTCCGCTCTGGTCTCCTGGTTCGGAACCGCTCCCGCTCCCGCTGCTGCGCCCGCGCCCGTCACGGGTCCCGTCACGGCTCCCGCACCCGCTCCCGTCGCCTCGGCCGATCCGGCCGCGCTGCCGGCGCCCGCTCCGGAGGGGACCGCCGAGCAGCCGCTGCCTCCGCTCGATCTGCTCGCCCGGCTCACCAACTCCCCTCCTCCGCCCGAGACGCCGGCCCGGAGCGTGGCCCGCCGGTTCAAGATCTGGGTGCCGCTCTTCCTCGTACTGGCCGGCGTACTCGTCGTCGTACAGGCGCTGCGGCCGCTGCCCGCCGTCGTCCTGGCCGGCGGGGGCGCCCCGACCTCCGTCACCCTCGACGGTCATTTCGAGGTGCCCTGGCCGGAGAAGGGGCAGGCCGCCGTATGGGTGGCGGGCGCGGGCGACGTCGGGACGTTCGGAGAGCAGAAGCCCGTGCCGACGGCCAGCGTGGCGAAGGTGATGACCGCGTACGTGGTCCTCAAGGGCCACCCGCTGAAGAAGGACGAGGCGGGTCCGCCGATCGCGGTCGACGCCAAGGCCGTTGCCGACGGCACCTCGGACAACGAGTCGCGCGTCGAGGGGCTGACGGCCGGCACGCGGTTCACGCAGCAGGACATGCTGAAGATGCTGATGATCCCCTCGGCCAACAACATCGCCCGCCTCCTGGCGCGTTGGGACACGGGAAGCGATTCCGAGACCGAGTTCGTGGAGAAGATGAACGTGGAGGCCAAGGCGCTCGGCATGACCTCCACCACCTACACCGACCCAAGCGGGCTCGACGCCAAGACCGTGAGCACGGCTGTCGACCAGCTGAAGCTGGCGGAAGCGGTCATGCGGTTCGACGCTTTCCGGGCGATCGTCCAGCTACCCAGCGCCACGATCCCGGGCCTCCCGACGGGGATCATCAACAACAACGACCTGCTCCTGTCCCCCCTCAGCATCAAGGGCATCAAGACCGGCTCCAGTACGCCGGCCGGCGGCGCGCTGATGTGGGCGGCCTACAAAACGGTGGGCGACAAGACCCCGTTGATCCTCGGCACCATGCTCGACCAGCACGTGACCGGGGCCGATCCGAACGGCGGCAACAGCCTGATCCTCGTCAAGGACAACAGCAAGAAGGTCATCGAGGCGGTCCGCGCGGCGCTGACCAAGGCCGGAGCCGTCAAGAAGGGCCAGGTCCTCGGCTACGTCGACGACGGGCTCGGGACCCGCACCCCGGTGGTGGCCGCCCAGGACGCGACCGTCGTCGCCGTGCCGGGACAGAAGCTCGAACTCACCGTGGAAACCGGCGAGAAGGGCCTCCCGCGCGAGGCGCGGGCCGGCACCGAGATCGGTGTGCTGACGGTCGGCACGGGACCCGGTGCGACGAAGGTCCCCGTGGCGCTCCAAACGGACCTGTCCGAACCCTCCTTCGCCGCGAAGCTGCTGCGCCTTCCCTGAGGCTAGGCTCTGTCGGGTTGATCACATGACCGCCTCGCCCCGGCGGTGGCCATCCGCGCACCGTGGGCGAACGGTCGTATACCTCGTCGATGAGCGCGGCTCCAGGTCGCGGGGTCGAGCTCGGGATCGTACGGGGTCAGCAGCAGCTCGACGCGGGGCGCGGAATGGACCCAGGCGGCTCGGTGCTGTGGCCCGGAGCAGCCGCCAGCCGCCAGCCGCCAGCCGCCAGCCCGCTCGCTGTCCGCCGTGGCTGCTTCGCCCGCGGCTTCCTTGATGACCTTGACCTGGTAGATGGCCTTGCGGGTGAGGGCGGTGGCCGTGCCGCCTCCGTCGTGGAAGGACACCGAGTCGGCTACACCGTGGCGCAGCTCTTTCCGTCCGTGTCCGCCGCGGACGAAGAGGCGGAGGAGGAGACGGACGAGGACGGGGACGAGGACGAGGACGGGGCGACGGAAGCATCCAGGCTGAGGCCGGCAGTGGTCGGGCGGGAGCCGGTGAGCCGGACCCCGGCGGGCAGGTCGCCGACTTCCACGGTCCGCGGTGCGAGCCGCTCGGCCAGGTCGGCGGCGCCCGGCAGCCCGCTCAGGGAGGTGATGGGCAGCTCGCGGCCCAGTACGGTCACCGTCGTCGGTGTGATCGTGAGGCTGTTCGCCGTGGTGCTGGTGCTCGCGCGGACGGTGACGGGGAGACCGAGGCGGCCCACGGTTCCGGTGAAGGTGAGTCCCTTCGCGTCGCCGCCCACCTTCAGGTCGGCGGTGGTGGAGTCCTCGCCGCCGGTCTGCGCGGAGTCGGCCAGGCGTTTCTGCAGCGAGCTGTAGGGGATGGTCGCCGTCGCCCGGCCGCCGCCCACCGCTCCGTCGCGGGTGACGTCGTGGAGGTCGGCCTCGACGCTCATCTCGGTGTCGGCCCGGTGCACGCCCTGCGCCGCGAGGTGGAGGGAGCCCACTTCACCCGTCAGCGCGCGAAGTCCGGCGAAGGTGCCGGTGAGCTCGGCGCTGACGGGTCCGCTGGCATCGAGGCGGCAGCCGGCCGCCCGTGCGATGCGGTCCTGGGCGGAGCGTGCGACCACGACGTCGGTTATGCAGACCGCCGCGGCGAGCGCAGTGGCGATGCCGGCGGTGACGAGAACGGGGGTGCGGCGGAGCTTCATTGCGGGGTGGATCCGATCTGCTTCAGCATCCCGAAGGCCTCGCGCAGGAGGTGGGACGGAGGGGCATCGGTGACGGTGCCGTTCTCGTGGCGCCGGCGCTGGGTGCGCAGGACGGCGCGTACGGCGGACAGGGCGGCGCCCGCGATCACCCCTGCGCGCAGGTCGGCGTCGGGAGTGCCGGCGGGGAGCCGGTCCAGGACGATGAGGGTGAGCCGGTCCTCGAAATCGGCGAAGAGCTGTACGAGTTGGGCGGCCACCGCGTTCTCGCCGCCCGTCACGGAAATGGAGTGGGTCAGGGCGGTGAGGCTGGAGGAGGCGAACGGGGCCGCGGCGGAGATCAGGGCGATGCAGACCGCATCGAGCGGATCCTCCTCCATGGCGCGCCGGGCCAGTTCGGCTTCCACGTACCCGAAGACGTCGAGGCTGTCGGGCAGCAGGAGGGCCTCCTTGCTCTCGAAGTAGCGGAAGAAGGTCCGCTCCGACACGTTCGCGCAGGCGGCGATGTCCGCGACCGTGGTGCCCGCGAAGCCGTGCTCGGCGAAGAGGGCGGCGGCCCCCTCGCGCAGCAGCTTGCGGGTCCGCTCCTTCTTGCGTTCGCGCAGGCCGGGCTCCGAGCCGGAGTCGACGCGGGAGTCGACACCGGGGCGGGATGTGACGCCGTCGCGGACGTCGACGTCGGCGCCGACGTCGGCCGGATCTTGACTCATGGGCGGAGCCTAGCAATGGCGTCACCCCTGTCAATTGTCGGGCCTGCCATTTTCTGCCCTGCCCTGCCCGCCTGCCCGCCTGCCCGCCTGCCCGCCCGCTCGCCTGGATCCACATCCGGTCCCGGACTCGCGCTCGCACCGGTAGGCGGACGGCTCGTGCGCGGGTAGGCGCGGCGGTGAGGCATGATCGGGGAATGTCTGATCGCATCATCGCCGCCTGTGACGGCGCGGCCAAGGGAAACCCGGGGCCGGCCGCATGGGCCTGGGTCATCGCCGACACGCACGGGCACCCCGAGCGCTGGGAGGCCGGGCCGCTCGGCCGCGCCACCAACAACGTGGGTGAACTCACCGCCCTGCAACGGCTGCTGGAAGCGGTGGCGCCGGGGACGGCCGTACAGGTACGGATGGACTCGCAGTACGCCATGAAGGCCGTGACCCAGTGGCTGCCCGCCTGGAAGCGCAACGGCTGGAAGACCGCGGCAGGCAAGCCGGTGGCGAACCGGGAGCTGGTCGAGAGCATCGACGCGCTGCTGACCGACCGGGACGTGGAGTTCCGTTACGTCCCCGCGCACCGAGAGGACGGCGACCACCTGAACGCGATCGCCGACCAGGCGGCCAGCGACGCGGCCGTCAGCCAGGAACCGGCCGGCACCGCGCTGGGCCACGAGGCCATGCCCGTACCGGCGCCCGCGCGCAGCACGTCGACGCGCTGGACCTCGCCGGGTACCGGGACCGCCGCCGCGAGCGCCGCGACCGCCGGGAAGGCGAGGGCCGCACGCGGCGGCGTGGTCATCAAGGCGAAGTTCCCCGGCACCTGCCCGTGCGGCAAGCCGTACGCCGCCGGAGAGAAGATCACCAAGCTCGGTTCCCGCTGGGGACATCCGGACTGCGGCGCCGCCGACGCCGGATGACCGGAACCTACCTCTGGCCGTGACCTTCAGCCCTTTCCAGGGCTGAAGGAGCGGCGCGTGCATTGAGGGGCACCGCCTGCACGGAGGCGTGGACGCATGAAGGCGAACAGCCCGATGCGTGGCAGTCATAACCTGTGCAATGCTTTCGTTCGAAAGGAAACGCAAGTTTTGGCTTTCGCGCGCTACGCTGACCTCGACCAGGGACGCAGTCGAGGGGAGCTCCACCGTGCACGCTGAGGAACGACAGCAGGCGATCCTGCGCCGGGTCCGAGAAGCGGGGTCGATGCGCGTCACGGAGTTCGCGGCGGAGCTCGGAGTTTCCGTGGTGACGGTCCGCAAGGACGTCGAAGTCCTCGCGGAGCGAGGGCTTCTGGCCCGGGTGCACGGCGGTGCGATGCTGCCCGAGGACTGGGCCGAGACCGCGCCCGTCACCCCGTCGGCCGCCGACAGCGGCAGCACCGGCACCGGCTCGGCCGCCGTCGTACCCGCGCGCGCGTCCGCCGCCAGGGCGGCCGGCGGACGGCCGCTGACGCTCGGACTGATCGTGCCCTCCTCCGCCTACTACTACCCCGAGGTGATCAAGGGGGCCCGGGAAGCGGCCGACGTCCTGGGCGTACGGCTCACCCTCGCCGTGTCGACGTACGACGTGGACACGGAGAAGGCGCAGGCGGCGCGCATGGTCGCGGACGGCGTCGACGGCCTGCTGCTCGCCCCCTCCGGCGTCGGCGCCGAGGGGAGCCCCGGCGGCCCGTGGTACGAGGAGCTGGGTGTGCCCGTCGTCCTGGTCGAGCGGCGTCCCGAGCAGCAGGCGTCCGCCTGTGAGCACGTCGGTACGGACCACGGCTACGGAGCCCGGCTGGCCGTCCGGCACCTGCTGGACGCCGGGCGGCGCCGGATCGCCCTGGTGATGCGCGGTGGCACCCCCACCGCGCCCTGGATCAAGAAGGGTTACGACGCGGCCATGGCCGAGGCCGGTCCCACGGGGTCCGGCGCCGCGCTCTTCCTCGACCTCGCCGAGTACGACGCCGGCGAGGCCGCGTACGAGCAGGCGATGGCCGAGTTCATCGAGGGGGTACGGGCCGGTCGCGTCGACGCCGCGCTGGTCCATCCCGACCACGAGGCCGTGGTGTTGTTGCAGCGGCTGCGGAGCGCCTCGCTGTCCGTGCCGGGCGATGTCGCCCTGGTCTCGTACGACGACGAGGTGGCTTCCCTCGCGGATCTGCCGCTGAGCGCGGTGGCACCCTCGAAGCACGAAGTCGGGGTCACTGGCGTGGAGTTGCTCGTGCGCCGACTGCGGGAACCGGGCCGGCCCCGGCGTCGGATCGACATCCTGCCCGAGCTGCGGGTGCGTGCGTCCAGCGCAACCCGACCGTGACTTCGCTTTCCTTTCTTAAATCTTGTTTTCCTATTGACTCGCTTCTGCTCTGGCCGAATCATGTGCATCACCTCGCCGCATCGACGGCTCGCATCTGAGGAGCAGAGTAGTGAAGCTCACTTCCCGTACCTCCCGCGTCGCCCTCGCCACCGTCTCGCTGGCCCTCCTCGCCACCGCCACAGGCTGCGGCGGCGGTGAGGACGCGGGCGCCGCCGCCAAGTCCGAAACCCCCAAGGAGCCGGTCAACCTGACCTATTGGGGCTGGACCGGTGGTGCCCAGCAGGTGGTGGACGCGTTCAACGCGTCCCACCCGAACATCAAGGTCACCTTCTCGGCCATCACCGGCGGACCGGACGGGTACGCCAAGATCAGCAATGCGATCAAGGCCGGCAACGCACCCGACGTCGCGGGCATCGAGTACCCGACCCTCCCGGAGTTCGTCAGCCAGGGATTCTTGGCCGACATCAGCTCCCAGGCCGGCGCCACGGTGAAGGCGAAGTTCCCCCAGGGAGTCCAGGAGCGGGTGACCCTCGGCGGCAAGACCTGGGCCGTGCCGTACGACGCGACGCCGAACCTCCTCTACTACCGCAAGGACCTCTTCAAGAACGCGGGCGTCGAAGTCCCCAAGACCTGGGACGAGTACAAGGCGGCCGCCGAGAAGATCAAGGCCGCGGACAAGAACGTGCGCATCGGCGGCTGGGGGAACGACGACGCGCCGCTGCTGGCCGCCCTCTCCTGGCAGGCCGGCGCCAAGTGGTACGGCACCGAGGGCGACGCCTGGAAGGTCAGCATCAACGACGCCCCCTCGCAGAAGGTCGCCTCGTACTGGCAGGACCTGGTCAAGGACGACATGGTGCTGAACCTGAAGATCAACGGTCCGGAGTTCGCCAAGGCCAAGGCGGACGGGGCCATGGCCAGCTTCATCGGCGCCTCGTGGAGCGCGGGCGGCACGATGACCTCCCTCGCCAAGGACTCGGGAAAGTGGGGCGTGGCCCCACTGCCGAACTGGGGCACCCCGGCCACCGGAATGTTCGGCGGCACCAGCTACGCCGTCACCAAGGGCAGCAAGCACGTCAAGGAGGCGGCCGAGTTCGCCGCGTGGGCGGCCACCAGCCCCGAAGGCGTCAAGGCCCGGATCGGCAGCCTGAAGGCGCCCAGCAGCAGTCTGCCCGCCAACCCCGAGCTGCGCACGATCGCCGCCGCGGCCTTCGACGACAAGGGCTTCTTCGGCGGCGACGACGTCTACAAGATCGCCGGTGAGCAGGTCGACACCATCGTCCCGGGCTGGGTCTGGGGCCCGGTGCAGACCGCGACCAACACCGCGATCCAGGACGCCGGGGGCAAGGGAACCCTCGCGGACGCGCTCGCGGCCGGCCAGAAGGCGGCCGAGGAAGCCATCAAGGGACGCGGCCTCAACGTCGCGAAGTAGACGCTCCTCCCCATCCCTCCTCCTTCCGCCCTTCCGGACCACACCAAGAAGGAGCACCGGTGGCAGCACCACTCGCTCGTACCGCGCGCGTCTGCGCGCACAGGCCAGGCCAGGGCAGGGCGGTGGCCACCTTCCTCCTTCCGTTCTTCCTGCTCTTCATCGCCGTCCTCGTCCTGCCCATCGGCTACGCGGTCTGGATGAGCTTCTTCTCGGAGCGCTCCTCGGGCCTGGGCTTCGGCGGCACCGAACGGTTCTTCAGCGGGCTCGGGAACTACGCGAAGGCGCTGACCGATCCCGGTTTCACGTCCTCCTTCCTGCACGTGGCCGCGTACTGCGCCCTCTACATCCCCGTGATGACCGGCACCGCACTCGCCCTGGCGCTGCTCGTCGACTCGGCGGCGGCCAGGGCCAAGCGCCTCGTACAGTTCGCCGTCTTCATGCCGCACGCCGTGCCCGGACTGATCGCGGCGGTCATCTGGATCTACCTGTACACCCCCGGCCTGAGCCCGGTCCTGGAGTGGATCGAGGCGGCGGGCGGCAGCTGGGACTTCTTCTCCGCGGGAAGCGTCCTGCCCTCCCTGGTGAACGTCGCGGCCTGGCAGTGGATCGGCTACAACATGATCATTTTCTACGCCGCGCTCCAGGCCGTGCCCCGCGAGGTCATCGAGGCCGGCGTCATGGACGGCGCGGGAGGCCTGCGCATCGCCCTGCGGATCAAGCTTCCGATGATCCGCTCCGCGGTTTCCCTCACCCTCCTGTTCACGTGCGTCGGCGTCGTCCAGATCTTCAGCGAACCGATGCTCCTCGCCCAGCGGGCGGGCTCGATGGGCTCCGACTGGTCTCCGATGATGTTCATCTACAAGGCGGCCTTCGAGCGCCACGACTACGGTCTCGCCTCCTCCGCCTCGCTCCTCATGGCCCTCGTCGCGGGCACCCTCTCCTACGTCGTCACCCGGATCGGAAAGCGAGGTGGCTCGGCATGAGCGCACGGACGACCCCCGCCACGCCGGCCCGGCGGCGCCGGAGCAGTGGGGCCGTGGCCTCGAAGGCCGTGGTCAATGCCGTGCTGTTGGTCGCGGTCCTCTACACCCTCATGCCGCTGACCTGGCTGCTGATCGCGGCCACCAAGAACCAGGCCGACCTCTTCGGGACCGCCGGCTTCAGCTTCGGGGAGTTCCACCTCCTCGACAACCTCGAAGCGGTGTTCACCTACGACGACGGCATCTTCGGACGCTGGCTGCTCAACAGCCTGCTCTACTCGGTCCTCGGATCGCTCGCCTCCTCGCTCATCAGCGTCGCGGCCGGCTACTGCTTCGACAAGTACGAGTTCCGCGGCAAGGGCCCGCTCTTCGGCCTCATCCTGATCGGCACCCTCGTACCGAGCGTCGTCATCACCCTCCCGCAGTACCTCCTCGCCTCCGAGATCGGACTCGTCAACACCTACTGGTCCGTTCTCGTCCCGTGCCTCGTGAACCCCTTCGGCGTCTACCTGGCCCGGGTCTTTTCAGAGGGCTACGTCCCGGGCGAGGTCCTGGAAGCCGCGCGCATCGACGGAGCGGGCGAACTGCGGATCTTCCGCTCGATCTCGCTGCCCATGCTGATGCCCGGATTCATCACCCTCTTCCTCTTCTCCTTCACCGCCAGTTGGAACAACTTCTTCGGCCCGCTGGTCATGCTCAACGACCACCACCTGTACCCGGCGGTCCTCGGCATCTACAACTGGAACCAACTGGTCGTCCAGAACCCGGAGTTGTACGCACTCGCGATCACCGGATCCCTGGTGACCGTGATCCCCCTCGCCATCGCGTTCATCGGCCTGCAGCGCTTCTGGCGCGCCGGACTCACCGCGGGAGCCGTCAAGTGAACCGCAAGCCCCACAAGCCCCACAAGCCCCACACCGTCCTCGCCATGGACCGGAACACGAAGGACGCCCTCCTCGACGGGCCCGCCCTGGCCCGGCTGGGTGCCGTGGCCCGGCTCGATCCCGCCCTCCTGGTCACCGACTTCGCCGCCGCCGACCCCGCCCCGCTGCGCGACGCGGAGGTCCTGCTCACCGGCTGGGGCTGCCCGCCGCTCACCGAGGAGGCGCTCGCCCTCCTGCCCGCGCTGCGCGCGGTCGTCCACACCGCCGGTAGCGTGAAGGGGCTGATGACCGAGGCCGCCTGGCGGCGCGGGCTCCACGTCACCAGCGCGGCCGAGGCCAACGCCCGGCCCGTCGCCGAGTACACGGTGGCCGCGATCGTCTTCGCCAACAAACGGGTGCTCGCCACCTCCCGGGCCTACCGCGAGGCCCGCAGCCAGCTCGACCCGCTCGTGCTGTACCCCGGCATCGGCAACTACCGCCGGACCATCGGCGTCATCGGCGCCTCGCGCATCGGCCGCCGCGTCATCGCGCTCCTGCGCTCCTACGAGGCTCACGTGCTGGTCCACGACCCGTACCTGGCCCCGGAGGAAGCGAGGGCCCTGGGGGTGGAACCGGTCCCCCTGGACGAGCTGATGGGCCGCAGCGACGTGGTCACCGTCCACGCGCCGCAAACCCCCGAGACCCGTCACCTCCTCGACGGGGCGCGCCTCGCGCTCATGCGCGACGGCGCCACCCTCGTCAACACCGCCCGGGGGTCCCTCGTCGACACGCGGGCACTCACCGCGGAACTGGTCTCCGGCCGACTGCACGCCGTACTCGACGTCACCGAGCCCGACGTGCTGCCTCCGGACTCGCCGCTCTACGAGCTGCCGAACGTCCTGCTCACCCCGCACATCGCCGGGTCCCTCGGCAACGAGCTGGGACGGCTCTCGGCCAGCGCCGCCGAGGAGCTGGAACGTTACGCCCGCGGACTCCCCTTCGCCCACGCCGTCCACCGCGGGACCCTGGCCCGCTCGGCCTGAGCACACCGCCACCGGCCGGCCTCACCCCACCGGACGAGGAGGAAGCGGCCGGCCCCGGAGGTCCGGGGCCGACCGCTCCTGTGCGTGGTGCCCGCCGTCAGCCGATCTGCCAGCGCTGGTAGACCGAAGCGCTGCCCGGCTGTTGGCTGGCCAGGGCGCCGTCCGCGCCGGAGGCGGTGGTCAGCCGCAGCGAGCTCTTCTTGTTGGTCACCGCGTACTCGCCCGCGCCGAGCGCCGTGATCAGCCAGCGCTGGCTGTCGGCGGCGCCGCAGGTGGCCTGGACCACGGCCGCGCCGGCGGCGGTGGAGCCGCCCGCGACGTCCGCGCAGAGGCCGGAGGAGCCGTTGACCATGGTGTAGCCGCCGTCGCCGTTGAGGTTCAGCTTCCATTGCTGGTTGGGTCCGCCGTGCGGGGTCCACGTGATCAGCTGGGTCCCGGAGGAGGTGGAGCTCGCCGGGTCGTCGAGCGCCTTCCCGGCTGCCGTGAGCGTACGGGTCCCGCTCAACTGGCCTCCGTACACCTCGAATTCGTACAGTGAGTAGCCGTAGGTGGTGCCCCGCTGGGTGGCGTTCACGCGGATGTAGCGGCCGGACCCGGACAGCCCGGTCAGGTCCTGGACCCCGCCCGCGCCGGTCGTCGTGGAGTAGGCGGTGCGCCAGGTGGTCCTGTCGTCCGAGAGCTGGATCTGGAAGGCCTTGCCGTACGCGGCCTCCCAGCGCAGGACCACCCGGTTGACGGCTTGGCCGGACCCGAGGTCGACCTCCAGCCACTGCGGGTCGGCGTAGGCGCTCGACCAGCGGGTGCCGGGGTCCCCGTCGGTCGCCAGCGGGGCGGGGAAGGCGGCGGTCTCGGTACTGGAGGCGGTGGTGGGGCGGTTGAGGGCGAGATTGCCCGGCTGCGAGGTGCCGGGCCAGGCGGGGTGGTGGCCGATCGCGGCCACGATCGGGGTGAACGCGGCGTAGGTGGCCACCGGCTTCGGCGAACCCCAGGTCTGCTGGGCGAGCGCGCGCAGCGGGTACATGATGCCGGCGGCGACCTGGGTCTCCGTCTCCGCGTTCGGGCTGTCACACCACACGTGGATCAGCGACCCGGGGTTCTTCGCCCCGTCCGCGAGGACGTTGCCGCCCTCGAAGGTGTCCGGTGTCCAGCTCTCGTACATCCACTTGGTGTCGGGCTTCGCGCCCCCGAGCACGTAATAGGTCGGCGTCCAGGACGCGTTGGCGACCTTGTGACCGGCCGCGACCAGCTGTTGCGGGGTGAGACCGTAGCGGTACCAGTACTCGACGAGGATGGCCGCGTTCGGAGTGACGGTGCCGTCGCCGGCCTTGATGCCGTCGTTCCACATCCGGGTGGTCTTGCCGGCGGCCCGGACCAGCGCGTCCGCCCAGTTCACGTACCCGTAGTAGGTGTCCTTGGCGGTGGCGTTCGCGCCGTAGTGGGCGCGGGCGTAACTGAGCAGCTGCGGATACCTGTTGTAGTCCGTGACGTACTCGTCCGCGCCGATGTGCCAGTACGCCGCCGGGAACAGCGGCAGGTACTCGGTGATCAGGTCCTTGATCAGTGTGTACGAGGCGGGCAGCGAGAGGTCGATGAACTCGGCGCTCGCCGTGCCCGAACCGTCCTTGAGCCTGAGCTCGGGGTGGGCGGCCAGGATCTGGTTCATGTGCCCCGGGGTGTCGATCTCCGGCACGATCGTGACGTGGTACTTCTGCCCCAGCGCGACCAGGTCGGCGATGTCCTGCTTGGAATAGTGGTCGGCGGAGACGATCTCGGGGTGGGTCGCGCTCTCCAGGCGGAAGCCGAAGGTGTCCGAGACGTGGAAGTGGAAGTAGTTGAGCTTGAGGTACGCCAGTTCCTTGATGTGCTGTTTGACCCAGTCGACGGTGAAGAACTTCCGGCCCTGGTCGATCATGAGCCCGCGCTCTGGCTTCGTCGGCCAGTCCACCGCCGTACCGGCCGCCACCGAGGCGGACTGGTGCAGCAGTTGCAGCACGGTACGGGTGCCGTAGAACGCTCCGGTGTCGGTTGCCGCCTGGATGGCGACGCTCTGTCCCACGGTCATCCGGTAGCCCTCGGCGGGCAGCGAACCGTCGCCGAGGCTCAGGCCGATGTCGCCGGGGGAGGCGGTCCCCGTGACGACGGCCACGGAACGCCCGGCCAGCGTGCCCAGGTCTTCCGCCAGCGTGGCCGCCTCGTCTGAGAGCTGGGCCGTGTAGGCGGGATCCACGACGATCCGGCTGGTGCTCGTGAAGCCGTACGTGCCGCTGCCGGCCGTCCACTGGCGCAGCGCGGGCACGGTCTGCGGCGCCCCGGCGGCAGCGACCGGGTCGAAGGCCGGGACGGAGGCAGGGACGGAGGCAAGGGCGGCGGCGGGGGCCGAAGCCGAAGCGGTGGTGGCACCGGGTAGGGAGAGCGCGGCAACCGCTAAGGCGGAGGCGGTCAGGAATCTGAGCAGGCGCATGGCCAGTCCCCAGGTGTGGTGGGTGTCGGGGAGTGCATGGGTGTGTCTCCCCCCGGCCGTGACTGCCGGAGGGAGTGGCCAAAGTGCAGCGCAGGAGCCTGTCTATGTCAAGAGATGCTTGAAACTCCGTCCGAGCGAGCATCATTGAGCAGTTGCTGGTCGGAATCGGCCACCAGACCCGACAGCAGCCGCAACGCCGCATCGGACGGCGAATCCTCGGGAGCGCTGAAGAGCAGCATCCGGTGGCCGGTTCCGTCGGCCACGTGAAGGTTCTCGAACTCCAGGGTCAGTGGACCCACGGCCGGATGGTGCAGAGACTTCGTCCCCACGGTGCAGTCCCGTACCGGGTGCTGGGACCAGAGCGCCGCAAAATCGGGGCTCTGCAGCATCAGCGAGCCGATCAGCTCGGCGAGCGCGCGGTCCTCGGGATTGCGGCCGGCGACCAGCCGCAGGGCGGCCAGGGCGACGCGCGCCTCGCCCTTCCAGTCGGTGTACAGCTCCCGGGTGTGCGGGTCGAGGAACAGCATGCGCGTCAGATTGGGGCGGGCGGCCGGATCGTCCGGGCTCGCCGGGTCGAGGTGCCCGGCGAGCAGTGCGTGGCCCAGCGGATTCCACACGAGCACGTCGTTGCGCCCGTCCAGTGCGACGGCAGGGATCTGTGGCATCGCCGCGATCAACCGGCGCGTCGTGGGGCGCGCGTGCTCCGGACGCGGGGACCGGGCCCGCTTGGCCTTGGGCGGCCGGGCGAGATCGCGTAGGTGCGCGTGCTCGTCCGGACTCAGGCGCAGGGCGCGGGCGAGTGCGTCGAGGACGCTGTCCGAGGCGTTCGTACTCTGCCCCTGCTCCAGGTGCGTGTAGTACGTGATGCTCACGCCGGCGAGCAGCGCGAGCTCCTCGCGGCGCAGCCCGGGCACGCGCCTACGGGAGCCGGGCGCCGCCAGTCCGACGTCCTCCGGCTGGAGCCGGGCGCGGCGGTTGCGAAGGAATTCGCCCAGGCCAGTGGGTGTGTCCATGGGTTCCAGTGTGCCGGGCGGGCCCGGGAAACGGGCCGGACGAGGGTGGCCCTGGCAGTGCTAGTCTCCCCGGCACCACCACAGCCAGGGCTGGGGTAACTCCCGTCGTCCGGGCCGGAGTCGCCATCCGGAAGCCGGCGGACCGCAGGGTGGACCACAGCGCGGACCGCAGCGGGTGGGGTCGGGGTCCGCTCAGAGCGCGAGCGCCGTGGTGATCACCAGCGGTGGCCTCGCCCGCTCCGCCGCCCAGCTGCGGGCGGCGGCGAACTCCGCGTCGACGAGGCCGAGCGCCTCGTCCACGGTCGGCCGGATCTGTACGACGTCGCGGAATCCGGCGCGCGCCAGCAGCGGCGGGTAGACGTACACGGGCCAGGCGTGGTTGGGCATCTCCTGCCAGGTGCCGTCCGTGCGCCGCAGCCGTACGACCAACTCCTCGCCCGGACCGTACCGTTCGCCCGGATCACCGATGCGCAGCGAGGCGTACTCGATACCGCCGCAGGCGGGGTCGGTGGCCAGCAGGACGAACGGGGCCCCCGGACGCAGCAGTCGGCGGATCTCCCGGAACACCGCGAGGACCGCCTCCTGCGTCGGGAGCGACGCCAGTACGTGATTGCACATCACCGCGTCGGCGCTGCCGTCCGCCAGACAGGGGGTGCGGCCGTCCGCGACCAGGTGGTACTCGGCCACCGCGGTCCCGGAGCGGCGGGCCAGCTCCAGCATCTCGGGGGAGGCGTCCACGCCCAGGACCCGCGATCCGAGCAGCCGGGCCGCGTGGTCGGCGACCTTGCCCGGCCCGCATCCGTAGTCCACCAGGACGTGACGGCTGTCGATCCGCCCGGCCAGGATCCGGAAGACGAAGGGGTACCCGAGGAGCCAGTCGGTGGCCGCCTCCACGGCGGCGAAGGCCTGCGCGCCCTCCGGCCCGGACCACGCGACGCGCTCCTCCTCGCCGTCACGGCCCTCGCCGCTCGCTCCGCCGTGTCCGGTTCCCGCTGACGAGTCGCTCACCGCTCCACTATCGGGCCCCGCCGGTCCGGGCGGCTCAGTACGACACGGCGGCAATGTAGGGATACGGTGCCCGGCCAACGGCGCGGCGTGGCCCCGTCCGAGGGCGGCCGCGAACGCGGACGCGACGCGAGAGGCGTGGGGAACGACGGACCTCGCCGAGGTGGTCGAGGTGGTCGACGCGCTGCGGGAGCCGGCGCGGGAGCGGCCCGGCGTGCCCTGGTCGAGTACGGTTCCGGCGGGTGGACGGCGGACGGCTCCGAGTGCTGGAAGAGCTACCACAAAGGCGACCCCTGAAGCGGCCCGCTGCTACCCGGCCATGGCCGACGGCTCCGGCTTCAGCATGAGCGGGGCGCCGCTGGTGAAAGCCGGCTGCGCGGGTTGGAAGCGGCTCTGGTCCACTTTCTGTGGAGGCTCACGGAAAGTGATGTTGTCGGGTGATCAGCGGCAGGAACTGATCGACTTGCTAGGGGTGATGGCCGAAGCGGATTCTGACCCGGCCCGACGGGAGTTCCTGGAGGGGTTCCCGGAAGGGTTCGGGCTCGTCGAGGACGGGTCCTGAGTGGGCTTTCAGGAGGGTCCGGCAGCGAGGTGATCAGCCGCAGGAGAGTGTTGCGGCTGACCGGCGCTCCGAAGACACGGGCCATCCGGGCACCGGCACGGCTGGCCAAGGCGAGGCCGATGGACGCGAGGGCTGGGCGCAGCCGCTCGGTCCGCCATCCATACCGGCGGGTGAGGCCTGGTACCTGCTCGGCAAAGTCCGCCGAGGGCAGGAATTCTCGGTGCAGGGAAACCGGCGGACCTTCAGAGACAACACCACACGTTGGCCGGTAGTCGGAAGATCACGAGGAAACCGCAGGTACGAACCGCGGGACCGACGCCGGCGCATACGCTGCGATCATGGATGACCCCGTGCTCACCGCCCGCGAACTGGTTCGGGACCGATTTCCCGCCGCCCGGGCGGCCTTCCTCGCCGGCAGCGTGCTGACCGATCGCCGGACGCCCACATCTGATCTGGACGTCGTGGTCCTCTTGGACGGGCCGCCCGCCCCCAGCCGGGAGAACCTGGTGTACCGCGGCTGGCCGGTGGAGCTGTTCGTGCAAACGGAGGCCGTCTGGCACGGCTTCGCCGACCAGGAGACCGCAAAGCGGAGTTCCCCGCTGCTCGCCATGTGTGCTGACGGCCTGCTCCTGGTAGACGCGGATGGGCTGGGTGCTTCGCTTCAGGACGAGGCGCGAAGGCGTTGGGCCGTGGGCCCCCCGCCGCTGTCGGTCCGTGAGCGTGACTACCAGCGGTACGTCCTGACCGACTTGCTTGATGACCTGCGTGGCTGCGCGGACCTTGCAGAGCGGGTGTACTTGGTCTCGCACATGCTGCAGCGCGCCTCGGAGCTGGTCCTGCTGGTCGGCGGGCACTGGCTCGGTGGAGGCAAGTGGTTGTCGCGGCGGCTGGCTGCGGCCGACCCCCGGGTGCACCGCGCGTTGTCCGAAGCCGCCGCGCAGGCGATCGCCGGGGACGTGAAGGTCTTCGCCGCGGTCGTGGCAGAGGTGCTAGACCTGGCTGGCGGCCCGCTGTGGGACGGGTATGCCATCCGATGAGTCGATCGGGCGGGGATCACACCACCCAGGAGTACGGACTGCGATCAGCCTTTGTTGCGAGCACTTAGAGGGCGTTTCATCCCGTTGTTTGATCCCGGATTGCCGGGTTGAGTGCGATTCACAGACTGCGCCATGTGGGGGTGGATTCGGCGGTGATTCTGCGGGTCATGAGGTTGATCATCGCGAGGTGGATCATGGCTTCGGAGCGGTGGGAGTGGGCTTCGTAGTCGCGGGCCAGGCGGCGGTGGTTCATGAGCCAGCCGACGGTCCAGCGACGGGGCAGGACGGTGAATCCCCTGGTGGTGGGGTCGCGGCGGACGATGTGCATGTCGATGCCGAGGGTCGCGGCATGCTCGACGAGGTGCTGGCGGTAGCCGCCGTCGACCCAGGTCTTGCGGACGGTGGGATGCTCGGCGGCAATCCGGTCGATGAGGGTCTGGCCGGCGATCGAGTCCTGCACACTCGCCGCGGTGACCACGACCGCCAGGAGGAGTCCGACGGTGTCGATGACGATGCTTCTTTTACGTCCGACGATCTTTTTGCCCGCGTCGATGCCCTGTTCGCAGGCGGGGACGTTGGTGGAGGTCTTGATGCTCTGGGAGTCGATGACGCAGGCGGTCGGTTCCTCCTCCCGGCCCTCCTGCCTGCGGACTTGGCGGCGCAGGAGGGTGTTGAGCTGGTCGAAGACGCCTTCTTCCTGCCAGCGGGCGAAGTACGCGTAGACGGTGTTCCAGTGCGGGTAGTCGTGTGGCAGGTAGCGCCAGGGAATGCCGGTCCGGTTCACGTACAGGACGGCGTCGAGCAGGCTCCGCAGGTCGTGGTCCGGTGGCCGTCCGATGTCCAGGCCACGGCCGCGGCGCTCGGACCGCCAGGCGGTCAGGACCGGCTCGACCAGCTCCCAACGCGCATCGGACAGATCGCTCGGGTATCGGCGGCGTTCAGGCATGGTTCCGGGCTACCCAACCGGCACAGGCGCGCGGACCGGCGCCCGAAGCACACAGGGGGAAACCCGGCGCCCTGGGATGAAACAGGAGGAGGAGGCCCAAGACACCCGCCGGGACACCACTCCCACACCTTGCATCACATCTGCCTCAACAGCCCCGGTCCACCGCAGGAGCAGACCATCACAGAAACCACTAAATCTGTTGTAAACGCCCTCTTATGGTGGAGGTCCCGCGTCGCCGGGCCACCGAGGTCGGGCCAGCCGAGGCGCCGGGCGCGGGTGCCGCCACGCGGGCGCGCCCACCAGCGCGCCGGTGATGACGAGGGCCAGGAAGTGTCCGCCTCGCTCCGCTCAGCGGCGCGTGTCGTATGGTGGCCCGGTTTTGTGATCTCCATTCCAAAGGCTGGTCGATGAGAAGAATGCGCCTGGCGCGTATGATGTCCGGACTGACATTGGTGGCAGGACTGTTTGTGGGGGCAGTATCCCCGGCGGCTGCCGCCGGCGGTGCGGAAAACCCCGTGAGTGTGGTCTCGTACAACGTCTGCGGTGGATGGCAGGACTGCCAGAGTCCGCTGGCTTCTACTCCCGGGAAGACCCCGCAGGAGCGGGCCGGCGACTGGGCGGATGACGCGATCACCCGGGCCCGGCTCGCCGGTACCGACTTGATCATGCTTCAGGAGATGTGCAAGGGCCAGTACGACGCCCTGCTGCCGAAGCTCGCGGGCTACGCGGGGTACTTCTCGAGTAAGAAGACGTACGGCGGCTGCGGCGCGTGGGGGTCTGACGAGTCCCTGGGTCAGGTCGTCCTCTTCCGAGGGGCCACCTCCGGTCAGATCAATGGCAGTTCGGTCGAGGTGACGGCCGAGGACACCCGGCTTGCGGTATGCGCCAAGGGCCCGCTCGCCGGTCGGCACGCGTTCGCCTGCAGTGTGCACCTCTCTCAGAGCACAGCCTCCGGCGACATGCACGAGCTGATGGACCACATCCAGGCTCAGGCCGGCGGGGCGTCGGTGATCGTGGCGGGGGACTTCAACCACAGGCCCGCGGACATCAATCCGGCACTCGCGGCCGGTGTGCGCGTCAGCGGCACGCTCGCCGAGGCGGACGCGACGCTCAACCAGCCGACCACCGGGTGGGATTCCCAGAGCCAACCGCCGCGGTACACGAAGAAGTTCGACCACGCCTTCTTCAGCACCGAAGACTTCCACTCCCCGTCCGCGGCCGTCGAGGACCCGCAGCTGACCAAGGTGAAGGATCACGCGTTGCTGCGCGCCTTCGCCGTCCCGCGCAAGCCCGTTCCCGGCGACCTCACCGGCGACGGGCGGCCTGACCTGCTCGCGGTGCGCAAGGACGGTGCACTGCGCCTGTACCCGGGTGCCGAAGGCGGCAGGTTCGGCTCCGCCCAGGTGCTCGCCACCGGCGGCTTCCTCGGGGCGGTGGTGAGCCACCGGGGCGACTGGACCGGAGACGGCCGCGAGGATGTCCTGGCCCGCATCGGCACCGAGCTGTACGTGTACCCGAATGCCGGAGGCGGCACCCTCGGCTCACCGGTGACCATCCCCAACCGCGAGAACCAGTGGGGCACCGTCAAGCCCCGCGCCGTCGGTGACTACGACGGCGACGGCCGCCCGGACATCGTCGTCCAGGGCGCCTCGGGCCTGTGGCTGCACCGTGGCGGAGATCCGGCGACCGGCCCGTCGCTTCCCTACAGCGCGGTACGGATCGGCGGCGCGGAGTGGGCGTACGACGGCAACCTCGACATCCTCGCCCCCGGCGACACCGGCAAGGCCGTCGGCGAGCCCGATGGCGTGAAGCGGGCGGACCTGTGGGTCCGTGACCGGATCTCCGGCGAGGTACGGGAGTACCGCAGCAACGGCACCGCGGAGCTGACGACTCCACGCACCCTCGCCGGCGACACATGGACCGCGGCGCAGCGCCCGGTGGCCGTCTCGCTCGGCGACGGCGACGGCGACGGCCTGGCCGATCTGTGGATCACCACGCGATACGACGCGCAGACCGCTACGGGCGGGGACCTGTACTTCCGCCCCGCCACCATCGACAACTGGGGCACGCCCCTGGAGGTCGGCACCGGAGGCTGGTCCTACATCGAGTCCCTCTCCTGACAGCCCGGCTGCGCGAAGGCCTCCAGTCTGCCCGGTGCGACATTCGAGCGCCCCTGACGCGGACAACCAACCAGAGCACGGTCGACCGGAACCGCGCTCTGGCCTGCCTCGGGGCGAGCCGCGGCCGTCTGGGAAGACGTGTGACAAGTACCCTCTGGCTACCTCAAACCAAGGGCCTGGGATGGTGTCCCGTGGAGTGGTGTAGCTGATCTTGGCTGGGATGTGCGCCGTCCTGGTGCTCCCGCGTGCATCGGCTGTGGGTGAATGCTCCCTGAGAATGGGGCAGGCCACCGTGCAAATGTCCTTGGTGAACGGGCAGTTCAACCCAAGGAGCGCACGGCCTTGTCCCAGCATGACCTACTTCGCCTGCTTGAGTCACTACGTTCAACGGATGGTCTTGAACTTGTCCGCGAAGTCGCCGAACGGCTGCTCCAGGAACTGATCGAGGCCGAGGCCACCGACCGGATCGGTGCAGAGTGGGGCGAGCGGACCGACACCCGCACCACCTGGCGCAACGGTCACCGGGAGAAGACCGTGACCACGCAGGCCGGCGATCTGGAACTCGCCATCCCCAAGCTGAGGGCCGGGAGCTCCAGTCTGCTGGAACGCCGGCGCCGCATCGGCCAGGCCCTTTACGCGGTCGTCATGGAGGCCTACGTCCACGGGGTCTCGACCCGCTCGGTCGACGACCTGGTCAAAGCCCTCGGCTCGGACACAGAGCGAGGTCTCCCGGATCTGCGCCGGCCTCGACGAACAGCTCGACGCGTTCAGGGCCCGGCCCCTTGATCACACGCGGTTTCCGTACGTCTTCCTCGATGGCACCTACGTCAAGACCCGCGTCGACCATCAGATCGTCTCCCAGGCCGTCGTCATCGCCACCGGCGTCACCGAAGACGGCGGCCGTGAAGTCCTCGGTGTCATGGTCGGCGACAGCGAGACCGAGGTCTTCTGGACCGAGTTCCTTCGCTCGCTGCGCGAACGCGGCCTGTCAGGTGTCCGCCTGGTGATCTCCGACAGCCACAGCGGCCTGGTCAAAGCGATCCGCAAGGTCGTGATCGGGGCCGGCTGGCAGCGGTGCCGCGTTCACTTCGTGCGCAACGTCTTCTCCGTCATACCGAAGGGGTCCGCGGAGATGGTCGCCGCGACGATCCGCACGGTCTTCGCCCAGCCCACCGCCGATGCGGTCAGAACCCAGCTCGACATCGTCGCGCACATGCTCGGCCGCCAGTTCCCCAAGGTCAAAGAGATGCTGCTGGGGGCGAAGGAGGACCTGACCGCGTTCGCTGACTTCCCCAGCCAGCACTGGAAGAAGATCCAGTCGACCAACCCGCTCGAACGTCTGAACCGGGAGATCAAGCGACGCTCCGACGTCGTCCAGGTCTTCCCGAACACCGCCGCCGTCACCCGCCTGACCACAGCCGTCCTCGTCGAACTCCACGACGAGTGGATCGCCTTCCCCCGCCGCTACCTCTCCATCGACAGCATGGACAGCCTCTATCCAGACGACACCACCTGCCTGCCCGGCACAACCGAATGATCAGTTACGCCACGCCAAGGGACATGACCGCACTCGCCGACCCGCACAACACCATCACCGTCCGCGCCCGGCCGGTACTCCTCGATCCCGAGATCCCATACCTCGGCATCAGTGATCGGCTCAGTCGCCGCGCCTGGTCCACCTCCCATGCGCAGTGCGAGTTCCTGCGCAGGAAGAGCCAGGCCAACAGGGCGCCAGAACCGTGACTCCTACACCGTCATGTGCACGAGCCTCAGTGATCCCTGACCAACCCCGGACCGGACCAGCAGATGGCGTACCAAAAAGGACTAAAAGCCATCTTAGGGGTGAGGTCTCCTACTAGAACCTGCAACCCCGGTTATTTTTATGAGACTTGCTTTCCTCCCGGTTTAATTACGGAATCTCGGCACCTAACGCCCCATCAAGATCGAGTAACGGTCCGGAGTCTCAGGGTCCGTTTCGTCCATCCTGGTCCCCATCTCGTCCTTTCGAGCCGGGATAGCTTCCCCATGGCCCGCGAAGAAGCGGGTGGAATCAACGGCAAGAGAAATTCCCATGGGGGGAATATGAAGAACACAGGCACTGGTGTGCCGCGAGACCCGCGCCTGGGCGCGCCGAGAAGGTCACGGCACCGAACGACGGCCACCGGTTTGGCCCTGGTCATGTCGGTGACGGCCCTGTACGGCGCCGAGAGTGCGCTCGCGGTCCCGGCAGTGAAGACCGCGGGCTCCGCACAGGGCGCAGCTCCCGACTCCGCGGCCGACATCGCCTCGGCCCGTGTCGCCGCGCGTCTTTCGGGCAAGCGCGTCGAGGCGCTGTCGGAGCGCTCGGAGACCTCGACGACCTGGGCGAACAAGGACGGCTCGCTGACCACCGAGGTGGCGGCCGGTCCGATCCGGTTCAAGGACCCGGCCACGGGCCAGTGGCGTGACGTGGACGTCGACCTGGCCTTGGCCGCCGACGGTTCGGTGGCCTCGAAGGCGCACCCGCACGGGCTCAAGCTGGCCGGGAAGACCGGAGCGAAGGCCTCCTCCCTGAAGGCTGCCCAGGCCATCCCAGGCACCGACCTGGTGACCCTGGGATCCGGTGACGAGGCGATCACCCTCCAGTGGCGCGGCGGCCTCCCCGCCCCCAAACTCGACGGCACCCGTGCCACCTACACCGACGCCGTCCCGGGCGCGGACGTGGTCGTCGAGGCGACCCGTACCGGCTTCGAGCAGTTCGTCGAGGTCAAGGCCAAGCCCGAGGCCGGCTTCGGTTACACGCTTCCGCTGAAGGCCAAGGGTCTGAAGGTGGAGCAGCAGGCTGACGGCAGTGTGCTGTTCACCGACAAAAAGTCGAAGAAGACCGCGTCGATGCCCGCCCCGGTCATGTGGGACTCGAACACCGACCCCGTCTCCGGCGAGCACACCCGCCGTGCGAAGGTCGCCCTGAAGGTCGTCAAGACCAAGGACGGCGTCGACCTCGTCATCACTCCGGACGCAGGCTTCCTCGCCGATCCGGCGACGAAGTACCCCGTCACCGTGGACCCGTCCACGTCCTCACTGGGCAGCATCTTCGACACCTACGTGCAGCAGGGCGAGACGGTCGACTGGTCCAACGACACGGAGCTCGACTTCGGCAATCCGGGTACGAAGAACGGCGACGGCACATTCCGTACCGCCCGGTCCTTCATCACCTGGAACACCGCCGCCGTCGCGGACGCCCTGATCTCGGACGCCAAGCTCAGCCTGTGGAACTTCCACGCGGGGAACACCGACTGCACGGCCCAGCCCTGGGAGGTGTGGACCGCCAACGGGCCGACCACCGCGTCCCGCTGGACCAACCAGCCGGCGATGGTCACCAAGATGGCCACCTCCACCGAGACCAAGGGCAACCCGTCCTGCACCTCGGCTCCCGACGGCTGGGTCAACGCCGACGTCACCAGCCTGGTCCAGCACTGGGCCAACAACAAGTGGACGTTCTCCAGCATGGGCCTGCGGGCCACCGACGAAACCAACACCAAGCAGTGGAAGCGGGTCAACTCCGCCAACGCCGCGAGCAACGTGCCCAAGCTGACGGTCACCTACAACTACCGTCCCAAGACGGGCACCCAGCAGGAGGCCGGCCCGCCGTTCTTCTCCTACGGCGGCGCCTACACGGTCAACACGCTGACGCCGACCCTGCGCGACACCTTCGTCGACTCCAACGGTGACAAGGTCAACGGCACCTTCCAGATCTTCGACGCCGCCACCGACACCCAGGTCGGCAACGTCCTCGTCTCCCCGTACGTCCCCTCCGGCCAGCCCGCCTCCGTCGCCGTCCCGGCAGGCGTGCTGGCGAACGGCAAGACGTACAAGTTCCGTACGAACCCCTACGACGGCGCCCACTACAACCTGGCGTGGTCGGCGTGGAAGACTTTCACCGTCGACACCACCGCCCCCGCCCCCGCCTCCGTGGCCTCCACGGACTTCCCCCGGGACGCCTGGTCGGGCACCCCCGGCGCGGACGGCAGCCTCACCGGCGGGTTCACCTTGACGCCGCCGGCCTCCGACGTCCGTGACGTCCAGTACTCACTGGACGGAGCGGCCTGGACCACCGTCGCCGCCACCAGCGCCGTCACCCAGCAGCTGACCTTCGGCGCCGGCCAGCACACCCTGAAGGTCCGGACCCGGGACAAGGCGGGCAACCTGTCCGCCGAGACCGCGTACCCCTTCGCCGCGGGTACCGGTGCCGCTCTGCTCTCTCCCGCCGGCGGAGACCGGGCCGCGCGCCGTACCGTTCTCTCCTCCGAGGGCAAAGACACCTACACGGGCGTCACCTACCAGTTCCGGCGCGGTGAGACCGAAGCGTGGCAGAACGTGCCCATCGCCGACGTCCGTAAGGCCTCCGACGGCTCTGCCGTGGCCTCCTGGCCGCTGGCCGCCCCGCAGGGCCGCCCCGCGGACCTGACCTGGAACGTCACCGACAGCCTGAGCACGGACGGTCCCATCGAGGTCCGCTCGGTCTTCAACGTCGGCGCCCAGACCGCGAACTCCCCGGTGGGCACCCTGACCGTGGACCGCGCCGCCGGCACCGCCCCGACCCAGACCCTGGGCCCGGGCGTGCTGAACATGCTGACCGGCGACTACGTCATCTCGGGTACCGATGCCAGTGCCTTCGGCATGTCGGTGTCCCGTACGGTCGCGTCCCGCGGCCGTGACCAGGCCGTCCAGCAGACCGTGCCGATCTTCGGCAAGGAGTGGCTGTCCGGTACGAGCCTGGGTGAGAGCAGCGCCTGGCTGCACGTCCGCAAGACGTCCGACACCTCGCTCTCGATGGTGTCGGTCGGCGGACTGGAGGTCGGCTTCACCGCTGTGGCGGGGGGTGGCTGGAAGCCCGAGCCGGGCTCCGAGAACCTGGCGCTGACCGGTTCCTTCACCGGGTCCTTCACCCTGAAGGACAATGCCGGACACACCACCGAGTTCACCAAGCAGGACCCCGCGCAGCCGGTCTGGGTGGCCACGTCCACCGAGCAGGAGGGCCTGTCGGGCACCGAGTCCACGGTGGTGGCCGAAATGGTCACCGTGGACGGCAAGAAGCTGCCGCGCCCGAAGCTGCTCGTCGCTTCCACCTCCGCCGTCCCGCTGGCTACCTGTGCGACGACCCCGTCCACCAAGGGCTGCCGGGTGGTCGAGTTCGTCTACGCCGCCGCCACCACGGCCACGACCCTCGCGTTCGGCGAGTTCGCCGGCCAGGTCAAGGAGATCCGTCTGTGGTCCACCGAGCCCGGTGCGGCCTCGGGGACCTCCAAGCCCGTTTCGACGTACCGCTACGACAGCTCCGGCCGGCTCCGCCAGCAGTGGAATCCGAACCTGGCGCAGTCCACCCAGGCCGAGTACGCCTACGACTCCGTGGGCCGGGTGACGACACTGCGCGCCCAGTCGGAGCTCCCGTACACCTTCACCTACGGCAAGGCGGGCAACACCGCTGCCGCCGGTGAGGGCATGCTGCTGAAGATGTCCCGGTCGGGACTGAAGCAGGGCACCCTGGACGTACAGGAGGGCACGTCGGCCACGAGCATCGTCTACGACGTGCCGCTGACCGGCGCGAAGGCCCCGTACCAGCTGGGTTCCGCCGACGTGGCGGCCTGGGGCCAGCAGCAGCAGGCCACCGACGCCACCGCCATCTTCCCGGCCGACAGCGTTCCGGCGAAAAACGAGGGTTCCCTGCTCGCCGCGGCGGACTACGCGCGGGCCGCGGTGATGTACAC
The DNA here is from genome assembly GCF_018614135.1 of Streptomyces sp. ISL-66. Classification (GTDB taxonomy): domain Bacteria; phylum Actinomycetota; class Actinomycetes; order Streptomycetales; family Streptomycetaceae; genus Streptomyces. The sequence continues at coordinate 7,547 of NZ_JAGGOW010000125.1, read as the reverse complement.
CGATGCCTCGGGCCGTGAGATCAACGCGGCCGCGCCCGGCGGCCGCATCACCACCAAGGAGTACGACCGGCACGGCAACGCGGTGCGCAGCCTGTCGGCCGCCAACCGCGAGCTGGCCCTCGGGGTAAGCGCGTCCGACCAGGCCGGCCTCGCCGACCTGGGCATACAGAACCTGCCGTCCGGCGAGCGGGCCGAGCTGCTGTCGGCACGCACCGTCTACAACGACAGCGGCACCCGCGGCATGGAGGCACTCGCCCCGCTCCGCCGGGTCACGCTCACGCGGCAGCTGTCCTCCGGCAGCACCGTCCTCGCAGCGGCCGGCGATTCGATCGTGGCGCGGAACTGGACGAGGAACACCTACGACACGGGCCGTCCCACGGACGGCACGGCTACCGTCGAGGACCAGATCACCCGGGTCGAGGTCGGTGCGCAGCCGCTCACCCTGCCGTCCGTGATGGCCGAGCCGCGCGTCACCGAGCACACCTACGACTGGGTCAAGGGCCTGAAGACCAAGACGGTCCAGGACCCAGGCGGTGTCGCACTCGTCGAGACCACCGAGTACGACGGCCAGGGACGGGCGGTCAGCGAGACGCTTCCGGGCGGTGGCGGTCAGGCCGCGACCACTCAGACGACGACGTACTGGTCGGCGACCGGTACGGGCGAGTGCAACGGGCGGCCCGAGTGGGCCGACAAGCCGTGCGTCACGCGTCCCGCCGGTCAGATCATCGGCGGCGGCAGCAACCCGAACGAGCGTCCGGCGGTCTCCGCCGAGTACGACTTCTGGGGCAACACCACCAAGGCCACCGAGACCATCGGCGGACAGACCCGGGTGACCCAGAAGACGTACGACGCCGCGAGCCGGCAGACCAGTGTGAAGGTGACCGGTGGCCTCGGCGCGGCGGTGCCGGAAACGCTGACGGAGTTCGACCCGGTGACCGGGCGCGAGGTGAAGAGCGTGTCCCCCACCGCGGGCACGATCACCACCGCCTTCGACCAGCTGGGCCGGGTCGTGTCGTACACGGACGCGGACGGCGGTGTCACCAAGAGCGAGTACGACCTGCTTGACCGGCCGGTCAAGCACAGCGACTCGGTTCCGTCCACCGTGACCTACACCTACGACCACGCGGTCGAACCGCGCGGTGTGGCCACCGGCAGCACCGACTCGGTGGCCGGCACGTTCAAGGTCGTGTACGACGCGGACGGCGCCATCGTGTCCGAGACGCTGCCGGGCGGCTACACGCTCAAGCAGCGACGTGACCCGGCCGGCGCCGTGGTCCTGCGCGAGTACACCCGTACCAGCGACGGCGTGGCCGTCCTGTCCGACAGCGTGACCCGCTCGATCCACGGGCAGGTGCTGGAACACTCGGGCCAGTCCACGCAGGACTACGGCTACGACGGCATCGGCCGCCTGACCTCGGTCCAGGACGACACGGCGAAGGGCTGCACCACCCGTAACTACACGTTCGACACCCGCAGCAACCGGACCGGGGACACCACCGCGGCGGGCGCCGCCGGTGCACCCTGCCCGACGTCGGGGGGCACCACCGTCACCCACACCTACGACAGCGCCGACCGTCTGACCGACAGCGGCTACACCTACGACACCTACGGCCGGACCACGGCCAAGCCGGGCACCACCATCGGCTACTACGCCAACGACCTCGTACAGCAGCAGACCACCGGTGGCCAGCGCCAGACCTGGTCACTCGACGCAGGCATGCGCTTCCGCTCCTGGACGGTGGACCGCGACAACGCGGGAACCTGGACGCGGACCGCGTCCAAGACCAACCACTACTCGGCGAGCGGCGACAGCCCGAGCTGGATCGTGGAGGACTCCGCCACCGGCGCGCTCACCCGCATGGTGAGCTCCGCCGCAGGGGACTTCGCCGCGACCACCACCGCCTCGGGTGAGACGGTGCTCCAGCTGACCAACATCCACGGTGACATCGCCCTCCAGCTCCCGCTGGACACCTCGAAGGCACCGCTGGCGCTCGACAGCGACGAATACGGCAATCCCCGCGCGGAGCAGCCGGACACCCGCTACGACTGGCTGGGCAGCTCGCAACGCTCCACCGAGAACGTCGGCGGACTGACCCTGATGGGCGTACGCCTGTACGACCCGACCACCGGCCGCTTCCTGTCCAGGGACGCGGACCCCGAGGGCGGCGCCAACGCATACGCCTACTGCTCCGGCGACCCGGTCAACTGCCGGGACACCACCGGACTGCTCAACTACAGCTTCACCTTCTACCTGGGACAGGGGAAGGCAACGCCGCAGGGCGTCTTCAGCTACTGGATGAACTACTTCGGCAAGATCTTCCCGATCTCCGGCCGGGCCAGCCGGGTCTCGTACTACTGGCAGTTCATGCCGCTGCGGGACAGCATCATGGGCGTCGGCAGCATCAACTTCAACGTCCGCGTGGGCTACATAGGCTCCACCTACCTGCTCCTCTGGGCCGCGCCTGGCAGCGTCGCCTACGGACGCAACTCGTACATCGAGTTCTGGATCAGCCGTAAGCCGTACTGGCGCCAGTACGGCTACCTCTACCTGAACGTCCACGGCCACACGGAAGGCAACACCTGGGCCGACAGGTGGATCCCCGGCTTCATGTACAAGAACGGCGCCTACAACACCTGGGGCCGCCTGGCCCAGAACCTGCGCCGCATCCTCTGGTAACCGCGGCATCTGATTGACCGGGCGGGGGTGGTACGCACTCACTGCGTGCCGCCCTCGCCCACCAACATCTCCTCACCCCCGACAGCGCAAGGCTGGGTACCTCATGAAGCTCGTAGGCAAAGCCACACCGGACCGGATCAAGAAAGCCGCCGTGCTCGCCTGGCGCGAACCACTGTCCCGCGTGTATGTGGTGCTGCTGGCGGTGTGCGCGTTGTGGGCCATGGTCGGCGGTGCCGGACTCGGTGAACACGGGTGGCTGGTCCGAGCCGTCGCGGTGGTGCTGACCATGCCCTGGTTCCTCCTCGTGCACCTGTTCCTCCTGATCACCCAGGTCAATTCCTGGCTGCTCGGGTACGACTTCTACTCCGCCTCACCCGGCTGGCTCTTCGAGCCGCTCTGGGTGCTGTACTGCGCCACCACCGGACTGCTCACCGCCCGTCTCCTGGCCCGCTGGTCGCGCGCGGCGCGGCGGGCCGGCACCGCGCCCTGGGTGGTTCCGGCGGTCGTTTTCACCTTCTTCGCCGCGGTGTTCGCCGTCTGGCACGCCTGAGCCGTGATGAGGATGGATACCTCCGAGGCAGTGCCCCACCGGGCCTGTCGCCCAGTGGCGCCAGCGACGCGGCCCGGCGGCGCTGGTCACCGGCCCACGTCCCGAGCTTGAGTGGCTGTTGTCGTTCCGAACTTGAGGAGTGCTGGTCGAACGGGAGTCACCTGAACTCCCGACCCGACCGGTCTTCCCCCGCTGTCGTGACCTCCGCGTCCATCACATCGAGCGGCAGCATGACCGCGCACACCGGGTGGACGTCACGTCGCGGAGGTGCCTGGCCACACGGCGAGGCCAGAGCACCCACAGGCACGACGCCTGGCGTACCGCCACCACCGGCCCTCGCAGCAGTGCGCAGCTTGTCACCCGAGCGGTGGGAGGCGAGGACGTCCGCAATGGCCAACCGGCGGCGACTGTGAAAATCGCTGTCCGGTCACCGGAGCACGGTGATAGACATCGGGCGTGGAAAAGAATCTTGAGTTCCCTGACCTGTTGCGACTGATCGATGAACGGTCGACCGCCTTCCGCGCCGTGGTCGCCGCCGCGCCCGGTCTCGACGCACAGGTGCCGACCTGCCCTGGGTGGACGCTGTTCGATCTGGTGAAGCACCTGGGTGGGGGAGACCGTTTCTGGGCCGCCATCGTCGGCGCGGGGCCCGCCGACGCGCCCCCGGCAGAGGCCGTCGCCGCGCGCGCCGCGCTGGAAGTGCCGCAGGAGCGTGAGGCCCTGCTGGCCTGGCTGGACGCGTCGACGCAGCTTCTGCTGGGCGCCCTGCGCGCGGCGGGACCGGAGAGCGGTTGCTGGACGTGGTGGCCCGCGTCGCAGTCACCGCAGACCGCCGGCGGCACCGCCCGGCACCGGGTCCAGGAGACCGCGGTGCATACCTACGACGCCCAGCTCGCCGGGGGCGCCCCGCAGCCGCTGCCGGTCGAGCTGGCACTCGACGGTGTGGAGGAGTTCCTGTTCACCGTCTGCGCAACGCCGAGTGCCTGGCCGCACAAGCCCACGGCCTTCGACTTCCACGCCGCCGAGGGCCGCTCCTGGCGCCTCACCGTCGACGGCGACGGCGCACGCACCACCCGCATCCCCGCGCCCACCGCCGCGACCGGCGAGGACTCGGACGCAGCCGGCGCCTGCGTCCACGGCACGGCCAGTGAGCTGGTCCTCTACCTGTACGACCGGATCCAGGCCGACTCCTTGCACGTTGACGGAGACGCAGGGCTGCTCGACCTGCTCCGCGCCTGGGAGCCGGAGGAGAAGTAGGACGTAGCGGGGGCGGTTGTGCCGCGCCTCGAGCCGGTAAGCAGCTGTTGTCGTTCCAATCTTGAGGGGTGGGTGTCGAACGGGAGTCTCGATCGGGTGATCGCGGCTGGTCGCGGGTATGAAGGCAGGGCCTCTTGGTAGCTCGGGGTTGCGAAGCCGACCGAGATCCAGGAGACCCTGTTGCCGCAGTTGTACGTGATCGTGCCGGTGGAGTTCAGCTCGGCTTCTCCGTCGTGTGATTGTGTCGCTCACCGGTTCGGGAATGCGGCCGATCACCCGGAGCGTGTTCGGCGGTATCCGTCGGACACGACGGACGCGGAGTGGTCGGCGGTCCGGCCGCTGCTGCCGGTGCCGGGCTGGATGCGGGGCCGGGGCGGGCAGCCGGAGGCGTACTGCCACCGGGCCATGCTGGACGCGATCCGCTATCTCGTGGACAACGGGATGAAGTGGCGGGCGATGCCCGGCGGCTTCCCGCCGTGGGACCGGGTCTACGCGTTCTTCCGCCGCTGGCGCGACCACGCGCTGGTCAAGGAGTTCCACGACCGGCTGCGCGACCGGGTCCGCGAGAGAGCAGGGCGGGATGCGGAGCCGAGCGCGGGTGTGATCGACTCGCAGTCGGTCAAGGCGGACGCGGTCGTCGGCGCTGACAGCCGCGGCTTCGACGGCGGGAAGCTGATCAACGGGCGCAAACGGCACGTCGTGGTCGACACCCTGGGTCTGCTGCTGGGCGTGATGGTCACGAGCGCGGGCATCGGTGACCGAGCCGCCGCGAAGGCGCTACTCGAGCGGGTGGCCGACGCGCACCACCGGCTGGAACTCGTCTGGGCCGACGGCGGCTACACCGGCAGCCTCGCCGAGCATTGCCTGGCCGCGTTCGCGCTGGTCCTGGCGATCGTCAAGCGCAGCGACGACACGCGTGGGTTCGTGGTGCTGCCCAAACGGTGGATCGTCGAGCGGCTTTTCGCCCACTTGATGCGAAGTCGCCGCCTGGTGCGCGACTTCGAACGCCGCACCACCACCGCCGAGGCGATGATCTAGTGGTCGATGACCATGGTCATGACCCGCCGTCTGACCCGCTCACGCCCCGCGCGAGCGTGAACCGGCCCGGTGCCGGCTCGGCCAGCCAGCCCCTCGCGACCAGGCGTTTCGCCTTCGACCGCAGAGCCTCCACCTTGGCCGGCACCACGTCCATGCCGAACAGGACGGTCATCTCCTGGCAGGTCAGCGGGCCCTGGCCGAGACGGACCCGGTCCGCGAGCGCGGCCAGGATGCGCTGATAGTCCGCCGACAGTGCCGTCCGAACCAGCCCTTCTCGCCATACCGGAACCTGCGACTTCGCCTTCGCCGCCACGGGCGGTGACGCCTGCACCCCGGCTTCCGCCCCGGCACTGCCCGGTCGTCCGGCGGCCGCCGCGTCGGCTGAATCGCCGCCCGGCGCGGACAGCACCGCACCCACACGCTCGCGGGCAATCGTCCACTCCAGCCACTCCAGCCACTCCTGCTCGGCCGCCGTGAGCTCGGCCTGGATGTGGTCGGCTTCCTCGCGCAGCCCGTCCACACGACGACGGGCGGCAAGCTCGTGCTGTTCCAGCAGTCCGACAACCGACGGCATCCGCGACCTCCACGAGAGCGACGAAACGACGATCCATCACTCCCACACAAGCGCCACCCCTACCCCTGACCAGCGGAAACGCAGTCACCAGACTCGGAAAGACAACAGCCTCAAAGAGAGCGGGCGGCAGCGGCCGTCCGCGCTCAGGTGAAGCTTGGTGGTGAACCCGCCGCGCGAGCGGCCCAGGCCCTCACCTCCCGCACCACCTCCACCAGGCGGGCGTGCAGGCTCTGCCACGCGGTTTCGTCCTGGTGTTCTGGGACTTCGTCCCCCTTTGAGGCTAGTGCCGACGGCGGGTCGGTGCGGGCGCCGGCGGCGTGCTGATGTGCCCGCACGATGGTGGAGTCCACCGAGACGTTCCAGTCGATCTCACCTGCCGCGTCGGCCTCGGCCTGGACCTGCTGAAGCAGCCGTCCCCATGTTCCGCCGGCCGACCACAGCCGGTGGCGTTCATAGACCGTCTTCCACGGCCCAAACCGTTCGGGCAGGTCACGCCACTGCACCCCGGTCCGCACCCGGTGAAGAATCCCGTTGATCACCTGCCGGTGATCACGCCACCGGCCGCAACGCCCGTTACTGACTGGCAGGAACGGCCGCAACCGTTCCCACTCCGCATCACTCAGTTCAACCCGCCCCATGTCCACCTGAAACGATGCGTGGCCGGAGCAGTCACGTGATCGACCTGGAGTGGCTGGGGCCGATCAGGGGATCACTCCTGCGGCGGGCCGATGACCGACTGACCGATCTGCTCTGCCAGCCAGGAAGCGTGCCGTTCCTCGGACCCGTCGCGATTCCCACGGCGTACGTGGACGAGCACAGTGTGGTCATCGGAGGGCTCGTCGAGTCCTATGGTTCGGCAGTTGAACAGCAAAGAGACCCGAGCGTTGTTGGCTTCGCCGTGGATGTCACGGTCAGGTACATCGGGCCAGATCAAGCTGGACCACCAGATCTCGCCGATGTTCGGTCCCACCAAGGCAGCGAAGTCCTCCTCGACGCTGCCCACGGGCCGGTATTCCATCGACGCCCAGAGCGGCAGGTGCGAGGAGAGGAAGTCCCGATCGGTGGAAAGCTCGGGCGCGTGGACTCCGCCGTGCAAACCCGTCGGGTCGGAAGGATCCCGCGCCCAGTCCTCGACATCCTCTTTCCGGAACCAGGCATCCGGCAGCGCCTCGCGTATCCGCAACACTTCCGGGACGGTGCACAGCTCGACGTCCACTGACACCTCCGCGTACTGCCGGTCGCCCACTGCCACAAGCTGACGCGCCACGTGCAGCGCCAGGGCCGGGTCGGTTGTGCGGAAGATCGGGTACGCGATGGGGTTGGACATGCGAGCACCTTGCCACAGCCGACAGTGGACGAAGATCTATTTCCTGTGGGGCCCAAATCAGGATTGCTCTCGCCGAACGGTCACGTGATCGCCCGGACAGGTCCTAGGGAGCGTATTTGGTTGT